>SCQP01000003.1 GCA_004299485.1 Acidobacteriota bacterium | reverse complement strand
GCTGCGCTGACGAGGTGGCGCGGAGAGTGCGCGGGCGCCCAGCGCGGCTCCGCCGCGCGGCCCGCTCTCCGTGGACCTGTGAACCGCTACGCCGGGGGCCCCTGTGCCCCGGCTGCGCTGCCGCGATGGCGCCGGGAGTGTCCCAGTAGCGGCGATGCAGCGAGGGTCTCATTGCTGGAAGGTGGTGGCGAACTGGACGAAGATGCCGCCGTTGGCGACCACATGCTCGCCCGGGTGGAGGCCGGAAGTGATTTGCGTGAAACCATTTTCGGAGGGGCCGATGGCGACGGTGCGGTGGGCGAAGTGATTCTGGCCGTCGGTCTGCACGTACACGAAGGGCACGTTCTCGGTGTCCCGCAGCACGGCGGCGTTGGGAACCACCACGATGTTGCGCAGCGTGCCGGCGGTCACCGTGGCGGTGACGAACATGGCTTTCTTCAGGTCGCCGCGCCGGTTGGCGGTGGCAATGCGCGCCTGCAGGGTGCGGGTGGTGGCATCGAGCGCAGGGCTGAGATATTGAATGCGGCCGCGGAAGTTTCCGGGGTAGGCGTCGCTGGTGATGGTGACCGGATCGCCGATGTGCACGTACTGCAGGTCGCTCTGGTACACATTCGCCAGCACCCAGACGGTGCTCATGTCGCTGATGACGAAGCACTGGGTGGAGTTGGCCTGGATCAGTTGCCCCGGCGCGACGTCGCGTTCGACCACTTCGCCGCTGATGGGCGCGCGCAGGGGCAATTGCGGGCTGGCGCTGCCGATACTCGCAGGCGAGGGATGCGCGAAGCCGAGCAGATGCAGTGCGGCTTCGGCGGCGTTCAGATCCGCCTGCGCCTGACTGTAGGCGGTCTCGTCCTGCTGCAACTGGGTTTGCGGGATGGCGTGATGTTCGTACAGATCTTCATCGCGCCGTTGCACCTTTTCGGCCAACTGCGCGGCTGCATAGGCCTTGAGATAGGTATCGCGGCCCTGGGCGAAATCGTTGCTGGTGACTTGCAGCAGCGGCTGGCCCTTGGTGACGTGCTCGCCGGGAACGACCAGAATGCGCTCCACCGGTCCGCTCACCAGGCTCAGGACCGGGGTGGTCAGAAACTGGTCGTAATCCACGCTGCCGGTGAAGCGCAACTGCCGCGGCCAGGTCGCGGTTTGCGCCGCGACCACCTGCACGTGACTCATCTGCTGTAGCGGAATCGTGACCAGCGCGGCTTTGGGAGCCGAGGCGCCTCCGGTGGCATCCAGCTTCGCCGCCTGGGCCCCGCCGCAGCCGGCCAGTACCAAGCCGCCGCTCAATGCGAGAGCGGCCAGCCCAAAACCCAACTTGTGCCCGCAGATTCCCCGCACGATTGAGTGGCTCGCCACTTTTTGCCCTGGTCGCTCCCGTTGGTCGCTCGGAGTGCGGGCTTCGATTCCCGGCAGGGTCCGCCCGCTGGCGCTCGGGGCTCCTCCAAGCTGCCGCCACTGGCGCGGGGCCTGGCGTGGCGGCGCCACGCCACCCGCTTGACGCTCGGCCGGGCCGGGGGCCCCGGGAGCCCCAGCCCGGCCGGGTCCGCGCCTCCCAGTTGGCCGGGGGCGGGCCGCCGCTGCGTGAATTCCGCTGTCGTCCATGCCGACTTGGTCCACGGCGCCAACGGCACGGCCCCCGCGTGCTGAAAGCTGATAGCTGACGGCTGATCGCTTCCTCATGGCAAACTCCTTGTTCCTACCGCTTCTTGCAACTGTTCCACCGCCAGCATGTAGGTTGCGAGTGCCTGCCGGTACCCCAGTTCCGTGCTGCGGTAGGTGCGTTCGGCGTCGAGCAGGTCGAGCAGGCTGCTGGCGCCGCGCGCGTAGGCGTACTGGCGTATGTCCAGAGCCTGCTTGGCCTGTTGGCGGTAGCCCGAGGTGTAGAGGTTGACGACCTTGCTGCCTTGCTGCACCGCGGCAAACGCAGTGGCGACATCGGACAGGACCAGATCGTTGGTTTGGCGTTCCACGTCCTGCGCCTGGGTCGTGGCCGCTGCGGTGCGCGCAATCTCGCCCTGGTTGCGGTCGAAGACGGGGATCTCGATGTTGAAGAGAAAGCCGATGTTGTTGGTCGCGGCCACGTGGGTGTACTGCGCTGTCGTGGTCAGGTTGCGCTTGCCGTTGGCGAGCGCCAGGGTGTGCTGGCTGCGCGCCGCGGTCACGCCCAGGCGCGCCGCGGCCAGATCGGGCCGATCCTGCAGTGCCGCCAGCTTCATGTCGTCCAGATTGCCCTTAACCGGTTTGAACTGCAGCGTTCCGGCAAGTTGAAAATTCGTGGGCAGAACGCCGATGCCGATCTGCTGTTGCAGTTGCGTCCGCGCCTGCTGCAGCGCTAACTGATCGCTGGAAACGGTGGTTTGAAAGGAGAGGTTCTGCAGTTTGATGGCGTCCAGATCGGCGAGGCTGATGGCGCCCGCCTGGTAGCGGGCCTCGCTGATCTGCACGGTGTTTTGCCAACTGGCCAAATCCTGCTGGGCAAATTGCAGGCTCGATTTGGCCAGCAGCGCGCTGAGGTAAACTTGCGCCACGGTGAAATCCAGGCCGCGCAACGAATCGCGGGTCTGGGCGCGCACCACGGCGGTGATGTCACGCGCGGCGCGCAGGCGTGCCTGGCGCTTGTGGCCGCGCTCGATGGTGTAGCCCACGCTGGCGTCAAACTCGGTGGTGTTGTCGAGGTAGGTGTTGGTGAACTGGCTGGGATTGAAAACGGGCACAAACAGGGCATCCCAGGCCAGCACCGGGTTGGGGCGAATGCCGGCGGTGACTTGCTGGGCTTGCGCCTGGGGGATATTTTCGCGCACCGCCGCCAGCGCCGGGGAGTGCTGCTCGGCCAACTGCAGCGCTTGGGCAAGGGTAATGGCGGGGCCGCTGGGTGCAGCCGGTGGGGGAGGGGCCGGCTTGGCCTGGCTCCAGGCCGCGAGGCACAGTCCACAGCACAGCAGGGGCAGCAGCGCCCCGCGTTGATAGCCTAAATCCATGGGTGACCGGTTCGACCCCCGACAGCGGGCTCAGCTACCCGACGTGGCCGGACGGGGTATCGTTACATTTATTAATCGCGGGCACCCAGCGCGGCTGCGCCGCGCGGCCCGCTCTCTAAGGCCGTGAGACCGCTGCGCCGGGGGCCCCTGCGCCCCGGCTCCGCTGCGGCGGTGGCGCTGGGGTGCGCGGGCGGCCAGCCGGGCAACGCCCGCA
>SCQP01000001.1:300000-588991 GCA_004299485.1 Acidobacteriota bacterium | reverse complement strand
GCCGGGCGACAACGTGGCGCTGGTGGTGGAGCTGATCACCCCGGTGGCCATGGAGAAGGGCCTGCGCTTCGCCATCCGCGAAGGCGGCCGCACCGTCGGCGCCGGAACGATTACCGAGATTGTGCAGTAAGGGGAACACTATGGTCCGCGAACGCATCCGCATCCGCCTCAAAGCCTACGATTACCGCGTGCTGGACACCTCCACGCACGAGATCGTGGATACCGCCCGGCGCACCGGCGCCGAAATCGCCGGTCCGATTCCGCTGCCGACGGTGATCAACCGCTACACTGTGCTGCGTTCCCCGCACGTAGACAAGAAGAGCCGCGAGCAGTTCGAAATGCGCACTCATAAGCGGCTGCTCGATCTGCTCGAACCGACGCAGCAGACCATGGACGCGCTGATGAAGCTCGACCTGCCGGCGGGCGTGGACGTTGAAATCAAGGCCTTTGGAGCGAAGTAAGTAGAGAGACTCGTCATGGTGAACGGAATCTTAGGCAAGAAAATCGGAATGAGTGAGACCTACACCGCCGCCGGCGAGCGTGTGCCGGTCACGCTCATCCAGGCGGGTCCGTGTGTGGTGGTGCAGCGCAAGACCGCTGCCCGCGACGGGTACGAGGCCGTGCAGTTGGGCCTGATCGAGTTCACCCGTCCCTCGCGCCTCAGCAAGGCGGAGCTGCAGCGCTTCGAGGCCCACAATCTTCCGCCCTGCCGCTTCCTGCGCGAAGTGCCGGTTTCCGGCGAGGGCGAGGACGGCGCCAAGGTCGGCGACCAGGTGCTGGCGGAAATGTTCAAGCAGAGCGATTATCTGGATGTCGTGGGCGTCAGCAAGGGCCGCGGCTTTGCCGGCTTCATCAAACGTCATCATTTTGGTGGCGGTGCGGCCAGCCACGGCTCCATGTTCCATCGCGCACCGGGCTCGATTGGCGCCAGCGCGTTTCCGTCGCGTGTGCTCAAAGGCATGCGCGCGGCGGGCCACATGGGGCATGCGCGCGTCACCGTGCGCAACCTGCAAGTAGTCGCGGTGGACAGCGACGACAATGTGCTGGCCGTGCGCGGCGCCATTCCCGGGCCCAACGGCGGCTATCTGGTTTTGCGGCGCGCGGTGCAGCCCCCGCGCGAGCGCCGTGGCTTCGCCGGCATCGCCAACGTCAACCCGCTCAAGGTTTCCAAGAGAAAGTAGAACGTTATGCCGTCCATTGACGTCAAAAATCTCAATAACGAGAAGGTCGGCACGCTGGAGCTCGCCGAGGACGTGTTCGCGGCTCCGGTCAACGAGGAGCTGCTCTGGGAGGCCGTGCGCCATTACGGCGCCGCCCAGCGGCGCGGAACCCACAAGACCAAGGGGCGCGCGGAAGTCAGCGGCAGCGGCAAGAAGCTCTGGAAGCAAAAGGGCACTGGCCGCGCCCGCGTCGGCTCCATCCGGACCCCCCTCTGGCGCCATGGTGGTACGGTTCACGGCCCGCAGCCCCGTAGCTACGCTTGGGACATGCCCCGCAAAAAGCTGGCGGGCGCCCTGCGGTCGGCTCTGGCCGCCAAGTTGCGCGATGCCGAGCTGACGGTGGTCGACAGTTTCGCGCTTCCGGAAGCCAAAACCAAACTGCTCCGCGCCGCCCTCGACCGCCTCGAAGCCAGCAACTCGGCGTTGCTGATCGATGTCGCTCCCGACGCCGCCCTGGAGCGCAGTGCCCGCAATCTGGCCGAAGTCGAACTGCAGGCCGCGCGTGACATTCATCCCTGGCACCTCCTGCGCTACCAGCAGGTGGTGCTTACCAAACCCGCAATTGAAAAACTCCAGACGGCTGCCCGCCCCCGTCGCAAGGCGCAGACCGATCGACCGACAGACCGATAGACCGAGAGACCCTATGCGAACCCGATTCGAAGTCATCAAGCGCCCCATCATCACCGAGAAGGGCCTCGGCATGAAGGAGAAGCTGCGCACGCTGGTGTTTGAAGTGGATCCCGGCGCCAGCAAAGTCGAGATTCGCGAGGCCGTGCAGGCGGTCTTCAAAGTCAAGGTGGCCTCGGTGCGCACCGCGCAACTGCACGGCAAGGAGCGCCGCCGCGGGCGCATCGTGGGACGCCGTCCGGATTGGACCAAGGCCTATGTCACCCTGCGGCAGGGCGAAAAAATGCCCGAGTACGTGGAGAACGTTTGATCGAATTTGTAGGAATCCGCCATGCCCATTAAAACCTACCGGCCCAGCACTCCGACGCGCCGCTACCAGTCCGTGGTGGTGAGCGAGGAGATCTCGCGCGCCACGCCGCACAAGCCGCTGCTCGAGCCTCTGCGCCGCAGCGGCGGCCGCCGCAGCTCCGGCGACCTCACCATTTGGCATCGTGGCGGTGGCCACAAGCGCATGTACCGTGCCATCGACTTCAAGCGCGACAAGGCCGGCGTGCCGGCCGAGGTGGAGTCGGTCGAGTACGATCCCAACCGCAGCGCCCACATCGCGCTGCTCAAGTACCGGGATGGCGAGCGCCGTTACATCCTGCAGCCCGCCGGGCTCAAGGTGGGCATGCATGTCTCCAGCGGTCCGGATGCCGACATTCTGCTGGGCAACGCGCTGCCGCTGCGCAATATCCCGCCGGGCACTGCCGTCCACAACGTGGAGCTCCGGCCCGGCAAGGGCGGGCAGATGGTGCGCGCCGCCGGCGGCAGCGCCCAGTTGATTTCCAAAGAGGGCACCTACGCTCTGCTCAAGCTGCCCAGCGGCGAGACCCGCCGCGTGCTTGCCGATTGCATGGCCACCATTGGCTCGCTGGGCAACGTCGAGCACGAAGGCCGCACCCTTGGCAAGGCCGGCCGCTCACGCTGGCTCGGCCGCCGGCCTGTGAATCGCGGTGTCACCATGAACCCGGTCGACCATCCGCATGGCGGCGGCGAAGGCAAGACCAGTGGTGGCCGTCACCCCGTCACCCCCTGGGGCCAGCCCACGCGCGGCTTCAAGACCCGCAACAACAAACGTACCGACCGCTGGATCGTCAACCGGCGGCAGAAGAGGAAGTAGTCTATGGCCCGTTCGGTCAAAAAAGGCCCCTTCGTCGATGCGCACCTGGAAAAGCGCATCGCCGAACTCAACCGCCGCAACGAAAAGAAGGTTTACAAGACCTGGTCACGCCGTTCGACCGTGCTGCCCGAGTTTGTGGGCCATACCATTGCGGTCCACAACGGCAAGAAGTTCATTCCCGTCTACCTCACCGAAAACATGGTGGGGCACAAGCTGGGAGAGTTTTCCCCGACCCGAACCTTCAAGGGTCACTCGGTAAAAGTAGCCGCCACTCCGGAGAAAACCTCCGCCCCGGCACGTTAACCCGCTATGCCTGAAGCCAAAGCCATCCTCCGTCACGTCCGCGTCTCACCGCAGAAGGCGCGTCTGGTCGTCGATCTCATCCGTGGTCTGCGGGCCGAAGAGGCGTTGCACCGCCTGCGCTTCACGCGCAAGCAGATCGCCCTCGACGTCGCCAAGCTGCTGCAGTCGGCCATCGCCAATGCGACCGACAAGGGCGAAATGGATGTGGACGCTCTCTATGTTACCCGCGCCTTTGTGGACGAAGGGCCGCGCCAGAAGCGCATCCGCCCCGCTCCCATGGGCCGCGCCTATCGCTATCAGCGCCGCAGCGCGCACATTTCCATCTTTGTCGGCGAGCGTGGCTCGGCGGCATCGCCGGCGCGCCGCGTCGAGGCCGCGCCTGCGGCAGGAGCAGCGACTGGCGCCCCCGCCGCGACCGCGCAACCGGCCGCCAAAAAGCCTGCTCCGCGTCGTCCGGCAGCAAAAAAGAAGCCGGTGGCGAAAAAGCCGGCGGCTCAGAAACCGGCCGCCAAGAAACCGGCCGCCAAAAAGCCGGCCGCCAAAAAGACCACCTCCACCAGCAAGCCGAAAGGCGGCAAGTAAATGGGACAAAAAGTACATCCATACGGATTCCGCCTCGGCTTCGTCAAGCCCTGGAAATCACAGTGGTTTGCCACCCGCGACTACGCCAAGCTGTTGCTCGAGGATGTGCGCCTGCGGGACCGCTTGAAGAAGCGCCTGCGTGCCGCCGGAGTCAGCTCGATCGAGATCACCCGCCCCGGCAACAAGCTGCGCGTCATCATTCATACCTCGCGTCCCGGCATCATCATCGGCCGCAAGGGCAGCGAAATTGAAAAACTCAAGGCGGAACTCCAGAAGGAGACCAGCCGCGAAGTCTTCATCGACATCCAGGAAGTCCACAAACCAGAGCTTGACGCGCAATTGGTGGCCGAGTCGATTGCTTTGCAGCTCGAAAAACGCGTCGCCTTCCGCCGCGCCATGCGCAAGGCGGTCGATAGCGCCGTCCGCTTTGGCTGCAAAGGCATCAAGGTGCGCGTCTCCGGCCGGCTCAACGGCGCCGAGATCGCCCGCTCGGAGTGGTATCTGCAGGGCCGGTTGCCGCTGCACACCATGCGCGCCGACATTGACTACGGCACCGCCGAGGCGCACACCACCTACGGCGTCATCGGCGTCAAGGCCTGGACCTATAAGGGAGAAATCCTGCCCCAGAAGCGCCGCGTTTCCTCCGGAGCCTCGTTTTAACTGACAAACTGACATACTGACGAACTGAAAAACCATTATGTTGATGCCGAAGAAAGTGAAGTTCCGCAAGCAGCACCGCGGACGCATGTGTGGCAAGGCCTGGACCGGCGGATCCCTGTCGTTCGGCGATTTCGGCCTGAAGGCGATGGAGCCGGGCTGGGTGACCGATCGCCAGATCGAGGCCAGCCGCGTGGCCATGACCCGCTTTGTCAAGCGCGGCGGCAAAGTGTGGGTGCGCGTGTTCCCAGATAAGCCGGTGACCAAGAAGCCCGCCGAAACCCGTATGGGCAAGGGCAAGGGAGCTCCGGATCACTGGGTCGCGGTAGTTAAGCCCGGCCGCATTCTGTTTGAGATGGAAGGCGTGCCGGTAGCGCAGGCGCAGGAAGCCATGCGGCTGGCCTCGCACAAGCTCGCGCTGGCCACCCGCTTCGTGCGGCGCGGAGGTGAGGAATGAAGAACAACCCGATGGATCGGCTGCGGCAGATGGGTTCGCAGGAACTCGATGCCAAAGAGGCCGACCTGCGCGATCAGCTCTTCCGGCTGCGCTTCCAGATGTCTACCGGCCAATCCGAAAGCATCAAGAAGCTGCGCCAGATGCGGCGTGACATCGCGCGCGTCAAGGGTCTCATCGGCGAACGCGCCCGCGCGGAAGCTGCGGTCGCGCAGGGAGACAAACAATGACGGCGCCAGAAAATCTCCGGGCCGCCCGGCGCAACGAAAAGGTTGGCGCCGTGGTGTCCACCAAAATGGCCAAGACCGTGGTGGTCGAAGTGGTGCTGCAGAGCGCCCACGCCCTCTATCGGCGCGGCATCAAGCGGCATCACCGCTTTTACGCCCACGACGAAAAGGGCGAGTGTCATCTGGGCGACGTGGTGCGCATTCAGGAAACCCGTCCCCTGAGCAAGCTCAAGCGCTGGCGTCTGGTGGAAATTGTGCGCCACGCCACCGTCGCGCCCACCGCGGAAGAGGTCACCCGCGCGGTCGGCGCCGGTGAAATCGAGCGGGATACCAAGCGCCGCAAATCCAAGCCGGCCGCTGACACAGCTACGGAGGCCCAACCGAATAGCTAATAGCCAAGCGCTAATAGCTGCAAGGAGCTCTTTCTATGGTCCAAATGCGTACCATTCTCGCCGTCGCCGACAACAGCGGCGCGCGCAAGCTGCAGGTCATCCTGCCGCGGGGCGGATCCAGCGGGCTGCACGCCGGTTTGGGCGACGTGGTCACGGCGGCGGTCAAGGAGGCGGCTCCGGACGGCCAGGCCAAGAAGGGTACGGTGGTCCGTGTCGTGATCGTGCGCACCCGCAAGGAAACTCGCCGCCGCGACGGCACCTACATCCGCTTTGATCAAAACGCCGGGGTGCTCATCAATGAGACCGGCGAGCCGGTGGGCACGCGCGTATTCGGTCCCATCGCCCGCGAATTGCGGGAGAAGAAGTTCCTCAAGATTGTGTCGCTAGCACCGGAGGTGCTATAGAAAGGACCCTGAGGTGTTGCACTCATGAACATCCGCAAAGACGATCTCGTGAAAGTCATCGCCGGACGCGATAAAGGCAAGCAGGGCAAGGTCCTGCGCGTCTATCCCGACGAGAACCGCGTTCTGGTCGAACGCGTGATGATGATCAAGCGCCATACCCGTCCCAATCCGGATCACCAGATCAAGGGCGGCATCGCCGAACATGAATCGCCGATTGCCGTCTCCAGCGTCATGTTCGTCTGCCCGGAGTGCGGCCCGGTCAAGATGAAGCGTCTGCCCGCCGCGGCCGAGGGCCGCGCCGGCCGCCAGCGTGCCTGCAAAAAGTGCGGCCGCGTTTTCGATAAATAGGAGAATCCCTCATGCCTGCCCGGCTGCAAGAACGTTACGAAAAGGAAATCGCCCCCGCGCTCATGCACGAGTTTGGCCTGACCAACCGCATGGCCGTGCCCAAGCTCCACAAGGTGGTGGTGAATATGGGCGTCGGCCAGGCGACGCAGAACGCCAAGCTGATGGACACCGCGGTGGCGGAAATGGGCGCCATCTGCGGCCAGAAGCCGGTGGTGACGCGCGCCAAGAAAAGCATTGCCGCCTTCAAACTGCGCGAAGGCATGGCGGTGGGCTGTGCCGTCACCTTGCGCGGCGTCCGCATGTACGAGTTCCTCGACCGCCTGATGAATATTGTGCTGCCGCGCGTGCGCGATTTTCGCGGGGTGTCGCCCAAGAGCTTTGACGGCCGCGGCAACTACACCCTCGGCTTGCTCGATCAGACTATCTTCCCCGAAATTGACTACGCCAAGGTGGACCTGCCCAAAGGCATGAACGTCACCGTGGTCACCACCGCCCGCAACGATGAGCAGGCGCGCTCGCTGTTGCGGCAATTAGGCATGCCCTTCCGCGCCAACTAGGAGTTCCGATGGCCACTGCTGCCCGCGTCGCTAAGAATCGCAAGAAACCCAAATACGCCATCCGCCTGCGCCACCGCTGCCAGTTGTGCGGCCGTCCCCGCGCCTATCTGCGCAAATTCGGGCTCTGCCGGCTCTGCTTCCGTTCCCGCGCGCTGCGCGGCGAGGTCGCCGGCGTGACCAAGGCTAGCTGGTAATTGTGAGGTACTTCGCATGAGTTTGACTGATCCCGTCGCCGATTTGCTGACCCGCATCCGGAACGCCGTGCATGCCCATCACGCCAACCTGAATCTGCCCAGCTCGAAGCTCAAGCTCGAGATTGTGCGCATCCTGCAAAGCGAGGGGTACGTCGGCGAGTTCAAGCTGCAGGACGATAAGGGTCATCCCCGCATTCAGGTCGAGCTGAAGTACGGCCCCAACGATCAGCCGGTGATCAGCAACCTGCGCCGCATCTCGCAGCCCGGCTGCCGCGTCTACGTGGGTACGCACCAGATCCGGCCCGTGTTGGGTGGCATGGGCATTAGTATCCTTTCGACCCCGCGCGGGGTCATGACCGGCCGCGAGGCGCGCAAGCAGCGTGTCGGCGGCGAGCTGCTCTGTGAGGTCTGGTAACCATGTCACGTGTGGGTAAAAAACCGATAACTGTGCCGGCGAATGTGCAGGTGACGCTTGAACCCGGGCGCATCCAGACCAAAGGCCCGCGCGGCGTTATGACCGTGACGCTGCCGGAAGGCATCCGTCTGCTCCAGGACAAATCCGAGCTCGTGGCCGAACGCGCCGGCGAGCAGTACGCCGCCGTACACGGCCTGGCGCGCTCGCTGGTGGCCAACGCGGTATTTGGTGTCAGTCAGGGATTTCAGAAAGAGCTCGACATTGTTGGCGTCGGCTACCGCGCCGAGATGAAGGGCAAAAGCATCCTGGTGCTCAGCCTCGGCTTCAGCCATCAGATCGAGTACCCCGTTCCACCCACGGTGGCCGTGGCCGTCGATGCCAAGCAGACCCATATCACCATTTCCGGGGCCGACCGCCAGCAGGTCGGCCAGGTGGCCGCCGATCTGCGCGCCCTGCGCCCGCCCGACCCCTACAAGAACAAGGGCGTGCGCTATACCGGCGAGCGGCTCAAGAAGAAGGAAGGCAAGACCGGAGCCAAGTAGAGGCCCGGCGAGGAGCACAGTCACCATGATTCAGCCCAGCGCGAAAAATGAGCACCGCCGCATCCGCCAGCGCCGCGCCCGCCGCCATCTGGCGGGCAGCGCGCAGCGGCCCCGGCTGAGCGTCTTCCGCTCACTGCACCACATCTATGCCCAGGTCATCGATGACGATCAAGGCGCCACCCTGGCCTCCGCCTCCAGCCGTACGCTCGATCTGAAGTCGGGCGGCAATCGGGCTGCCGCCGAGGCCGTGGGCCGCGCCGTCGCCGAGCGCGCTCTCGCCGGCGGCATCTCCACCGTGGTCTTCGATCGCGGTGGCTACCCCTATCACGGCCGCGTCCAGGCGCTGGCCGAGGCGGCGCGCGCCGCCGGCCTCAAATTCTAAAAGGAACTACTCGATGCCCGCCATCAAAACCAGGCTCAACCCCGACCAGTACCAACTCAAAGATCAAGTCGTTTCGATCAACCGCGTGACCAAGGTCGTCAAAGGCGGCAAGAATCTCTCCTTCGCCGCTCTCGTCGTGGTCGGGGATCCGGGGGCCGGCGTCGTGGGCTACGGCAGCGGCAAAAGCAAAGAGGTTCCCAGCGCCATCCGCAAAGGCATCGAGTCGGCCAAGAAAAACCTGGTGCAAATCCACAAGCTGGACGTCACCATTCCCCATGCCGTGCTGGGCCGCTATGGCAGCGGCCGCGTGCTGCTCAAGCCAGCCCCGGCTGGAACCGGCGTCATTGCCGGTGGCGCCGTCCGCGCCGTCATGGAGGCGGCCGGAATCCCCAATGTGCTGACCAAGAGCATCGGCACCACCAATCCCCACAACGTCATCAAGGCCACCTTCGCCGCTCTGCAGCAATTGCGCGACAAGCAGCACGTCGCCGCGCTGCGCGGCAAGGCGGTCGAGGAAATCTGATATGCCTGCGCCAGCCACCATCCGCATCCAGTACTACCGCAGCGCCATCGGCCGCTCCTGGCGGCAGAAGGAGATTGTGCGCGGCCTCGGTCTGACCAAGCTCCAGCAGGTGGTCGAACGCCCCGACACGCCCGGGTTTCGTGGTATGGTCGCCAAAGCGCCGCATCTGCTCCGCATTCTGCCATCCGCCGGGAAGGAACCGTCACGATGAACCTCAGTCAGATTCACAAACCCGAAGGCGCGACCCATCCGCGCAAGCGCGTTGGTCGCGGTATGGGCTCCGGCCACGGCAAGACCTCGACCCGCGGACACAAGGGACAGCGATCGCGCTCCGGCCACCGCCTGCTGCGCGGCTTTGAGGGCGGGCAGATGCCCATCCATCGCCGCCTGCCCAAGCGCGGTTTCCACAATCTGTTCCGTAAGCGCTGGGCCATTGTCAATCTCGATCAGCTCGCGGGGCTGGGCGTGGCCGAAGTTTCCCCCAAACTGCTGCTCGACCGCGGCCTCATCCATCACGTCTACGATGGAGTTAAAATTTTAGGACGGGGCGAGCTCACGGCGCCGGTACAGGTTACCGCCCACGCCTTCACCGCCTCGGCGAAAGCCAAGATCGAAGCTGCCGGAGGCAAAGCGCACGTCCAAGCCTAGCGGCCGCGGGCAAACGGTCAGCCGATGAAGTTTGATTCCATAACCAATATCTTTAAGATCGCCGACTTGCGGAAGCGCGTGTTGTTTACGTTCTTCATCCTGTTCGTCTTCCGCATCGGCTCGCACATCCCCACCCCGGGCATCAACACGGCCCTTCTGGAGCAGTTCTTCAAACAGAACGCCGGTACACTGCTGGGCTACATCAACATGTTCAGCGGCGGCAACTTCAGCCAGATGACGGTGTTCGCCCTGGGCATCATGCCCTACATCACCGCCGCCATCATCCTCGAGCTGATGACGGTGGTCTGGCCCTACCTGGAAAAGCTCCAGAAAGAGGGCGAGCTCGGCCGCCGCAAGATCACCCAGTACACCCGCTGGCTGACGCTGATCCTGTCCATCTTCCAGAGTCTCGGCATCGCCTATACGCTGCAGAAGAATACTTTCAACGGCGCCGGCTTTGTCATCAGCCCCGGTCTCGGCTTTGTGGCCATGACGGTGCTCACGCTGACCACCGGCTCCATCTTCGTCATGTGGCTGGGCGAGCAGATTACCGATCGCGGCGTCGGCAACGGCATGTCGCTCCTGATCTTTGCAGGCATTATTGTTGGCTTGCCCTCCGCCATCGGCGATTTGTGGACTAAAGTACAAACCAACGTCTGGGGGCCGTTCACCGTCCCCGGCATGCTCATCCTGCTGGCCTTCATGCTCGCCGTGGTGGCCTTCATCGTCTGGGTAGAGCGCAGTGAGCGCCGCATTCCAGTGCAATACGCCAAGCGCGTGGTCGGCCGCAAGCTCATGGGCGGCCAGTCCACTCACCTGCCCATCCGGGTCAACAGCGGCGGCGTCATGCCGGTCATCTTCGCCGCCTCTATTCTGACCTTCCCCTCGACCGCGGTCATGCTGCCCTCGATCAAGAACAGCAAGGTCTTCGGCCCCATGCTTACGGCTCTTGGCTTCGGGGAGCCGCTGTATACGCTCATCTACGTCGTCGCCATCATCTTCTTCGCCTACTTCTACGTCTCCATCATCTTTAACCCGGTGGAAGTGGCCGACAATATGCGCAAGTACGGCGGCTTCATTCCCGGCATCCGTCCCGGCCGTCACACCTCCGAATACATCAACACCATCCTTACGCGCATCACCTTTGTGGGCGCCGTCTACCTGGTGCTGGTTTCGCTGGTGCCGCAGTTCATGATCACCGGAACCAAGTTCAACCACCTGCCCGGATTCCTGGGAACCTGGTTTGCCAACGCGCCGCCCTGGTTCTTGAACGGTCTGAACGTCAACTTCTACTTCGGTGGTGTATCGCTGTTGATCATTGTTGGCGTTGCCATGGATACAGTGCAGCAGGTCGAGGCGCAGCTCATCATGCGCCACTATGAGGGCTTTACCGCGCGTTCGTCGCGCATCCGAGGCCGACGCTCCTACTGGGCATGACGCCAACGGCAACACCAGTGCGCCGCCCTCCGGGCAGCGATGCCGGGCTGCCGCCCATAATTTTGCTGGGTGTGCCTGGGGCAGGCAAGGGAACCCAGGCCAAACGCCTGGTGGCGCGCTATCACATTCCGCAATTATCCACGGGGGACATGTTTCGTGAAATTGCCGCCTCCGGTTCGGAGGTCGGCAAACGCCTCTGGACAACTATGGACGCGGGCGAACTGGTTGCCGATGATCTGGTATGTGAGGTGGTCCGCGAGCGTATAAACCGCCCGGACTGTGCGCACGGCTACATTCTGGACGGGTTTCCCCGTACGCTGCCCCAGGCCGAATGGTACGTAACATTTCTGCACGGAGCCGCGGCGGGGAGGCCAGCCGACGGAAGGCCAGTGGAGCAACCCCTGCAGAGGCGGCGTGAGCCGATTGTGATTTATTTAACCGTCGGCTATAATGATCTGTACCGCCGGTTGCTGGGACGGAGGAGCTGCCCGAAGTGTGGGCGCATCTACAACGATTTTACCCAGCCTCCCCGCCAAGCGGGCGTGTGCGACCTCGACCAGACGCCGCTGGTGCAGCGCAAGGACGACGATCCTGCCGTCATTCGCGAGCGCCTCAGCGCCTACGAGCAGCAAACGCTGCCGCTGGTGAATTTTTTCCGCCATCGCGGATGTCTGCTGCAAATCAGCGGCGCCGAGGCGGTGGATCGTGTCAGTGAACGGATTTTTGCCGCTGTAGACAACGGATCGAGCTGCAGCGGCGCGATGGGAATGGAAACGACGGAGTGATTGCACGCCGCACACAGGCTGAGCTGGAAAAAATGCGCCGTTCAGGCCAGGTCCTGCACGAGGTCTTGCACCGCGTGCAGGCGCTCGTGCGCCCCGGCGCCAGCACCTGGCAGCTCGAAGAAGCGGCCGATGCCGCCATGCGCGAGCTGGGCGCTACCTCCGCATTCCGCGGCTATCACGGCTATCCCTGCGTACTCTGCGTCTCCGTCAACGAACAGGTCATTCATGGCATTCCCAGCCGCAAGCGCCTGCTGCAACCCGGCGATATCGTTTCGCTCGACTGCGGCGTGGTGGTCGACGGCTACTACGCCGATCATGCGGTGACGGTGATCGTGGGTGAGGCGGAAGCGGTGCCGGCGTCCCGCCGTAAGCTGCTGCAGGTCACCGAAGAAGCCCTGCAGGCCGGTATTGCGCAGGCACGCGCCGGCAATCATCTGGGCGATATTTCCCATGCCGTGCAGAGCTACGCCGAGGCTGCCGGCTTCGGCATCGTGCGCGAGTTCGTCGGCCACGGCATCGGCACCCACCTGCACGAGGATCCGCAGGTTCCAAACTTTGGCTCGGCCGGCTCCGGCCCCAAGCTCCGTCCCGGTATGGTGCTGGCCATCGAGCCCATGTTCAATCTTGGTGGTCCCGGCGTCGCAGTGCTGGCCGACGGCTGGACCGCCGTCACCACCGACGGCGAGGCCTCGGCCCATTTCGAGCATACGGTAGCGGTCACCGACAACGGCCCCTGGGTTTTAACCGGGGCCTAGCAGCGTTTACAGGCGCGCTCGCGCGCGCCAAGCGAGGAGAATGAGCAAAGAAGACGCGATTGAAGTGATGGGTACGGTGCTGGAACCGCTCCCCAACGGCATGTTCAAGGTCGAGCTGGAAAACAAGATGGAAGTCCTGGCGCACATCAGTGGCAAGATTCGCAAGAACTACATCAAGATTCTGCCCGGCGACCGCGTCCAGATCGAGCTGTCGCCTTACGATCTCAAACGGGGCCGCATCACCTACCGCTACAAATAGTCAGAGGAACCCAATGAAAGTACGCGCGTCCGTCAAGAAAATCTGTACCAAATGCACCATCGTGCACCGCAAAGGCGTGGTGCGGGTGCAATGTGTCAACCCCAAGCACAAGCAGCGCCAGGGCTGAGGAGAACAGCGAACTATGGCACGTATTTCCGGAGTCGATCTGCCGCCGCGCAAGCGCGCCGAGATCGCCCTTACCCATATCTACGGCATCGGCCGCGCCCGCGCTCTGAAGATTCTGGCCCAGGCTCATGTCGATCCCGGCGCGAAAATGGAATCCCTCAACGAGGACGACGTCAACCGTATCCGCCAGGTGATTGAAGCCGAGGGCAACGTCGAGGGCGATCTGCGCAAGACCATCTCCATGAACGTCAAGCGCCTCATCGAAATCGGCTCTTACCGCGGCCTGCGGCACCGGCGCAGCCTGCCCACCCGCGGTCAGCGCACCCATACCAACGCCCGTACCCGCAAGGGTCCGCGCCGCGGCACGGTCGCGTCCAAGAAGAAGGCGACGGCGAAAACCTAGGATCGAACCTCATGGCAAAAGCAACTCCCAAGGCCGCGGCCGCGAAAACCAAGCCCGTCGGCAAGAAAAAATCGTTCAAGAAGCGCGAAAAGAAAAATGTGCCCAGCGGCGTCGCGCACATCCAGGCCACCTTCAACAACACCCTGGTCACCATTGCCGGCCCGGACGGCAAGGTGCTGAGCTGGTCGAGCGCGGGCTCGCTCGGCTTCCGCGGTTCGCGCAAGGGCACGCCCTTTGCCGCCGGTCAGGCCGCTTTGCGCGCTGCCACCGGCGCGCGCGAACACGGCGTGCGCAGCGTGGAAGTGCGCGTCGTCGGCCCCGGCTCCGGACGTGAAACTGCGATACGCTCCCTCGCCACCGCTGGCCTCGAAGTCCGTTCCATTAAGGATGTCACCCCCATTCCCCACAACGGCTGCCGCCCCGCCAAGCGGCGCCGGGTGTAAGGCACGATAAGGATTCTATGGCTCGTTATACCGGTCCCGTTTGCCGCCTCTGCCGCCGTGAGGGCATGAAATTGTTCCTCAAGGGCGAGCGCTGCTTCTCCAGCAAGTGCGCCATCGAAAAGCGCAACACCCCGCCCGGCCAGCACGGCGCCGCCCGCCGCCCCAAGATCGTCGGCTATGGCCTGCAGTTGCGCGAAAAGCAGAAGGCGCGCCGCATCTACGGCGTGCTCGAGCGCCAGTTCCGCGGCTACTTCGAGCGCGCCAGCCGCCAGCCCGGCGTCACCGGCGAGCTGTTGCTGCGCCAGCTCGAGCTGCGTCTCGACGCTGTCACCCACCGCCTCGGCTTCGCCACTTCCCGCGCCCAGGCGCGCCAGCTTGTGCGCCACGGCCACATCCTCGTCAATGGCAAGAAAGTCACCATCCCCAGCTTCCAGCTCAAGCCCGGCGACACCATTGCCGTGCGCGAAAAGAGCCGCCAGTCCACCTCCATTCTGAGCGCTCTGGAGTTCCAGGGCCACGGAACGCTCGCTCCCTGGCTGGAGCTGAACCGCGAACAAATGTCCGGCCGGCTCGTCAGCCTGCCTCAGCGCGCCGACCTCAGCCTGCCCCTGCAGGAGCAGATGATCGTCGAGCTCTACAGCAAGTAAAGGATTCCCATATGCCCGTTGCGACCGCAGAGGAGAAACACAGCATGCTCTGGAAGGGTTTTCAGAAACCGAAGCGCCTTGCCGTGGATCCGGATTCGCTCACTGAACGCTATGGCAAGTTCACTGCCCAGCCGTTTGAACGCGGCTTCGGCAATACCATTGGCAACGCCCTGCGTCGCGTACTGCTGTCCTCCATCGAAGGCGGCGCCATCACCGCGGTGCGCATCGAAGGCGTGCTGCATGAGTTTCAGTCGATTCCAGGCGTCGTGGAAGACGCCACGGATATCATCCTGAACCTCAAGCAGATCCCCTTCCGCATGGCGGTCGATGGCCCCAAGCACATCTACCTCAAGGCCGACAAGCCCGGCGAAGTCACCAGTGGCATGCTGGAAACCGACGGCGATGTCGAGGTGCTGGACAAGAACATCCACATCGCCACGCTGAGTGAGGGCGGCAACCTCGACATGGACCTGCGCCTCAAAGTCGGTCGCGGCTACGTCTCCGCCGATCGCAATTTCGACGACGACCTGGCCGTGGGCTTCATTCCCATCGACAGCGTTCACTCGCCCGTGCGCAAGGTGAACTACGCCGTCGACGCCGCCCGCCTCGGCCAGACCACCGATTATGACCGCCTCGTGCTGGAAGTCTGGACCAATGCCGCCGTCAGTCCCACCGACGCTGTCGGCCTCGCCGCCAAGCTGCTCAAGGATCACATGAGTATCTTCGTCAACTTCGAGGAGGTGCCCGAGGGCGGCGAGTTCCAGGAAGGCCGGCAACTGCAGTTGCGCAATGAGAACCTGAACCGCTCGGTCGAAGAGCTCGAACTGAGCGTGCGCAGCTATAACTGCCTCAAGAACGCCAATATCCAGACCATCGGCGAGCTGATCCAGAAGAGCGAGCCGGAAATGCTGAAGACCAAAAACTTCGGCCGCAAATCGCTCAACGAAATCAAGGAAATTCTCGCCCAGATGGGCCTGTCGCTGGGCATGCGTATTGATGATCAGGGCAATGCCGTCGCCGGCGCCGCCGACAGCGGCGAAAGCGAGTAACGGAACTTCCCATGCGACATTTGAACGCCGGAAAAAAACTGGGCCGCAACACTTCGCACCGCCGTGCCCTGTTGCGCAATCTCGTGACCTCGCTGGTGCTCGAGGAGCGCATCTCGACCACCGTGCCCAAGGCCAAAGCCATCCGCCCGCTCGCCGAGCGCATGGTCACCCTCGGCAAGCGCGGCTCGTTGCATGCGCGCCGCCAGGCCGCCAGCTATTTGCTCGACGCCCAAGCCGTGCACAAGCTGTTCGATCAGTTGGCCGCCCGTTTCGGTGACCGCGCCGGCGGCTACACCCGCATTGTGAAGACCGGCTTCCGCCATGGCGATAATGCCTCGCTTGCCTACATCGAATTTCTGGGCAGTGAAGGCATGCAGGCCGCCAAGCGCAAGCGCCGCTCTGAACTCCTCGAACGCAAAGCCGAGGCGCAGAAGAAGGCCTCGGAGGAGATGGGCGAAAAGAAGGATCAAAAAGAGGAATAGCTTTAGCGTAGAGTCCATTGCCCTCGCTCTGCCCCAATCGAGACCTAAGGATCATGGGGCGAGTCGCGCCTCTGCTGCTCCTGGCTCTGCTTGCCGCCGCCTGCGGCCGGCGTCCCAAGCCGCTGCCGCCCTCGGCGCCGCTGCGTTCCGCAACCCTTCCCGAGCTCGTCTCCAGCTTCAACGCCAACGCTCAGGCGATTCAGACCATGTCGCTGAAGCTGAACCTTTCCGCCCGGACGGGCAAGCACAAATACCCCAAGATCACCGCCTTTCTGCTGATCCGCAAGCCCGCCGACATCCGCCTTTGGGGCACCTTCACCCTGCTGGGCAAACTGTTCGACATGGCCTCCAGCGGCCAGCATTTTGAATTGAGCCTGCCCACCCGCAACCAGTTTTTTGTGGGACTGAATGATGTAATTCCGGCGAAGGCCAGCAACCCCTGGGAAAAAATGCGGCCCCAGGTCATTCTCAACGCGCTGCTGACTAACGCCATCGTGCCCGGCGATGACGTGGCGCTCGACCCCGGCGCTCCGCCCACGACGTATGAGGTGCTGGTGCTTGCCGATCGGAGCGGTCATCAGCAGCGCCTTGTGCGCCGCATCACCTTCAGCCGTTACGATCTGCTGCCCCACGGCCAGGAAATCTACGACGGCGATGGCATCCATTTCACCCGTGCTACTTACAGCGACTATACCGTCCGCAACAATCTCCCCATCCCTACCAAAGTCGTGATCGAACGCCCCGTGGAGGGCTACACGCTGCAACTGCAGCTCATCCCGTCGGCGATTGTGCTCAACCGCCCTTTCACCGCCCCCAATACCTTCCAGCTCATCCCCCCGCCCGGCGCGGCCATCATCACCCTCGGCGATCCCAAGTAAGTTGCGTTTGCAGTCAGCCGGTGCGATCAGCCGGTAGCGGCTTGCCAGATGAGCGGTCGCTGTCGATCACTCTCGGTGATCCGAGCGACCAACGGGAGCGACCAGGGCAAAAAGTCAGCCTCGTGTAGCCCTCCGCCAACCGGGCAAAGCGCGCACTGTCCGGCGCCGGAGTTTGCGTCGCGGCCAGGCGACAGTATGCCATTCGAAAGGCGAGATAGGCCAGCCGATGCCAGCGCAGCCGCGGAACCAGCGCGCGTAATGTTTCTCCACTGACACGACGATAGGTTTCGATCACGGCGCGCCCGCGTGTAGGCCCAAATTCTACGTCGACCGCAGCGAGATCCCAGGCGATATCCGCCGGTCCGGGGAAAAACGGATCATCGCCATGGTCGGTGCCATCGAATTTAACGAATCCCTGGGCGGTTTCCCCCCATTCGCACGCCAGCATCCGTCCGTCCAGCGCCACCACCGGACCCTCCGGGGCGTCCACCGGCTTGCCGAGATTGGCCGTAAGCATTTCCTGCAGCTCAACCGAGGGAGCCGCGGACACTCCGATCCGGTACGTCGAGGCGACCCAGGCAAGATAGCGCCCGGCGAACCGGCACCACGCCATCCCCGGCTGCGTCACCGCCGCGGCGCGCATGCGGCGGTAACTGACCCAGCACGGATCGAGGTCGCCGCCGGCCAATTCCGGACCCCAGCCTGCCCGCGCCAGCTCCTGCGCCCGCACCTGGGTGGCGCAGCCGTAACGGCCCAATCCGCCAAATTTGACCAGAATCCGCCCTCGCCCGCACAAAAGCTTCCTCCGTTCGTGCGTGGGCCAAACCGGAACGCTGCGATGGATTCCCATCCGTTGCCGCCAAAGTCCACCGCTGAGATCCACCGCATCCGGTCCGGGCGCGGGCAGCGCGGGCGCCGGATAGGCGCGCCAACGTTCCCAGTGCTGCGCCGCGTATGCATTGCCCAGCGCCTCCGGTGTGGGCGACCATGAGGGCAACAACACGATCCGTGCTTGCGGAATCCCCAGCCGTCGCAGCGCAGCCACGGTTCCCCCAAAGCTCGAACCGCTCAGGCCCGGACCTTCGTCCACAATCAGAAACGTACCCGGCCAGCGCGCGAATTGTTGCTGCATAACCGGCTCCAGCCGTATCTGCCGCTGCTCGGGCGCGCCCACCGGCCGCAGTGTCAAAAGCCGGATCGAGCAGCCTCGATCGGCCAGCGCCGCCGCCACGACCGGCGCCAGCACGCTACCCATGGAGCGCAATCCCACCACCCAGGCGCTGGCCCCCGCCGTTTGCTCGCTCAGCCACTGCCATGCCGCGATGGTGTAACTGGCCGGATCGAGCGCATAGAAGCGGAGACCCTCCAGTGTCGCCAGACGTACCACGGTCGACCGGGGCGGCAGGCTGTTCACCGCCTCTTCCCAAGCGGCCGGCTCCGGCTTTGGCGCCAATCGCAGATAGAATCGGGCGGCCTGCAGCGAGAGCTGCAGCAAGGCCGGAGTGCTGCTTGCCCCCCGGAGATCGGCGCAGCCGCACTCCAGCCGGGCTGCCGCTAGCAATAAGTCAAATCCTGACCCCGCGCCGGCCGCCCTACGGCATTCCTCCCACAGGCGTCCTGCGGTGGTCAGTTCCGGGGCATGACGAAATACCACCACGCTAGCGCATCCGCTGCAGCTTGAGTAGAATAGGGGGCGGCAAGGCGCTCTGCCTCAACCGCCCAGCACTAGGAGACCACTGTGGAAACCAGTAATCCAACTCGTCCGGAAAGCTCCCATCTTGGTAAGTCGTTTCACTTCAAAGGCGACATCACCGGCACGGAAGACATCTACATAGATGGAGAGGTGGAGGGAACGATTCAGTTACCCAACCAAATTGTGACCATCGGCCCCAATGGCACTGTCAATGCCGATGTGCTGGCGCGAGAACTAGTCGTGCACGGCAAGGTCAAGGGGAACGCCAAGGCGCAGGATCGCATCGAAGTGGGCCGCAGCGGTTCGGTGCTGGGCGATATGGCCATGGCCCGCATCTCGATCCAGGATGGCGCCTTTATTCAAGGCCGGGTTGATATTTGCGTGGGCGGCAGCGCCACCACCTTGGCTCCGGCGCCAGCGGCCGAAGAGCCCGCTTACTCGGCTCCGATTTCTGCGGCGGCCACGGCTGCCCCCAGCGGCGGCCCACAGCAAGGGCGCCTTTTAGATCGACGCGTTTGAAACATGCTGGAAAAAGTCCGCAGCCTCTTTCAGTTTGATGCCGTCGGTTTCGTCACGCCTCGGCCCCCGGCGCCCTCTCAGGTGGCGGCCCACACGGCTGCGGTCCAGGGTGCGCTGCGCCATAGCAATGGTCTGCGGGAGTTTCTCAATGGCTGGGATAAGGCGCAGGGCCGCCGCGTCCTCGATCTCGGCTGCACTTCCAGCGCCAATCTCACCTATTTCACCGAACACGACCACAACGTCTACAGCGACGATTTGCTGCTCGACTCTGCCGAACCGCGCTATCAGGTGGCAACCGAGACGGGAACGGTGTTCGACGCCGCTCACTGGCTGCTCGAAAATCTGCAATTCGCTGCCGAGCATTTCGATGCCGTGCTGCTATGGGACTTAGTCGACTACATGCCCGAGCCGCTCGTCAAGCCCCTGCTGCAGCGCTTGACCACCATCCTCCGGCCCGGCGGCACCGTCCTCGCTTACTTCCACACGCGCGACACAGGCGCCGACTCCCCCTTCCTGCGCTACCACATCCACAGCAGCGATACGCTTGAATTACGTCCGGGCGCGCCGCATCGCCTGCAGCGCATCTTCAACAACCGCCACGTGGAGAATCTTTTCCACGGCTACCGCTCTGTCAAGTTCTTCCTCGCGCGCGACAATCTTCGCGAAGTTATTGCCATTAAATAAAAGGGAGGAAAGGGCAGGCGCAAAGCGCTTCGCACCTGCCCTGGCGGGATAGAGTGAACGGCGTCCTCGCTCTCTTTACAAAACCCCAAGCGAGGATATATCGCTAGATGCCGCCTCCGTTGGCGGCAGCTTGGAGGAGCCCTGAGCGCCAGCGGGCGGACCCTGCCGGAAATCGAAACCCGCACTCCGAGCGACCAACGGGAGCGACCAGGGCAAAAAGTGGCGAGCCACCCGTGACACTGTCCTTCCGCGCAGAAAACTTCGGCCCCCAGTTTCAACTTGGGAATACCACCAAACGTGGTATTCTCGCGCCATGCCGCGCCCGAAACCCTCCCTCTGCCTGCTCCTAACCGCACTGTTTGCCGTTGCCGCCGCGGCGGCGCAGGCGCCGGCGCCGCTGGCGCGCGCGATGCTGCAGCAGTTGGTCAATATCAATACCACCGATGCCCACGGCACCACTGCCGCGGCGCGCGTCATGCAGCAGCGCTTTCTGGCCGCAGGTTTTCCGCCTGCAGACATACATCTGGTGGGCGCCAATCCCAACAAGATGAATCTCGTCGTGCGCCTGCGGGGCACGGGCGTCAAGCCGCCGATCTTGCTCATTGGGCACTTGGATGTAGTGCAGGCGCGGCCTCAGGATTGGGGTACCGACCCCTTCCATTTCACCGTCCGGAACAACACCTATTACGGCCGCGGCGTGCAGGATATGAAAGATGGCGATGCCATCTTCGCCGCCTCGCTGATTGCCATGAAGCGGCAGGGTTACCACCCCAATCGCGATATCATCCTCGCGCTGACGGCAGCCGAAGAAGGCGGCGGCGACAATGGCGTCGATTACCTGTTGCAGCACCAGCGCCCCCTGATCCAGGCCGCCTTTGTGCTCAACGCCGATGCCGGCGGCGTGGATGCTTTCCACGGCAAGCCGGTGTTCATGAACGTGGAAGCTGCCGAAAAACTTTACGCCGACTTTGAGTTGTCGCTCACCAGTCCCGGCGGCCACAGCTCGCTGCCCACCGGCCACAACATCATTTATGACCTGGCGCGCGCTCTCGGGCGCTTGCAGCACTACCAGTTTCCGGTGGAGTTGAATGCGGTGACGCGGGGCTACTTTGCCGCGCGCTCCAAACTGGATCAGGGCCAACGTGCCCGCGATGAGAAGGCCATGCTGGCCAAGCACCCTCCGGCCGCAGCGATCCATGATCTCGAACAGATTCCCGAACTGAACGCCGTGCTGCACACCACCTGCGTAGCCACCCGCCTCAACGCCGGCGATGCCAATAACGCCTTGCCGCAAAACGCCGAAGCCACCGTCAACTGCCGCATCCTTCCCGGCACCTCCGCGCGCCAGGTCCAGCAAACGCTCATTCGCCTGGTTGCCGATCCCAGCGTTACGATCCGCTACGTCAACAGCAACGGCAGTCTCCAGAACCAGGCGCCCACCGCCGTATCGAACCCTCCCGTGCAGCTCGATCCGGAAATCATGCGCCCGCTCGAGCAGCTCACCGCCGCCATGTGGAACAACATCCCCGTGGTCCCGGTCATGGAGTCCTACGCTACCGACGGCAAGCGCACCGTGGCTGCCGGCATGCCTACCTACGGCCTGTGTGGCATTCAACTCGACGAAGATAATGATCGCGCCCACGGCCGCAACGAAGACCTGCCCATTCCGGCGTTCAACAAGGGGGTCGAGTTCTACTACCGCTACCTCAAGATGCTGACCGGAGGCGCATGAGACCGCGCGCGACAGTGCGTATGGTGACGATGGTGGCCCTGGCGGCCGCCGGTGCTTTTGCGCAGACGCCGCAGTTTGCCTTCACGGTCACGCCGCAACCGGCACAGAAGCAATTTCAGGTCACGCTGCGCTGCCGCGGTTTGCACGCCGCGGTTGCCGACTTCGAAATGCCCGTCTGGATGCCGGGCTATTACGAACTGATGAACTACGCGCGCTTCGTCACGCACTTTCAGGCTCAGGATGACCAGGGTCACAGCCTCGGCTGGGCGCAGACCACGCCGCATACCTGGCGCGTTGTGACGGAGGGTGCCCCCGAGGTTGTCGTCCGCTACGATGTTGCCGCCGCGCGCCCGTTTGTAGCCGACAACTCCATCAGCGCGCAGGGCGCCTTCATCGCCTCGCCAGGCCTGTTCGTCTATGTGAAAGGCCAGCTCGCCGATCCGGCTACCGTCACCCTCCAGCCGCCAGTCGCATGGCACGCCATTGCCACCGGCTTGGCGCCCGTCACCGGCCATCCCCGCAGCTTCCGCGCCCGCAACTTCGATTTTCTATTTGACAGCCCCATTCTGCTGGGCAACGAGCAGTTGCTCCATTTCGTGGCCGGCGGCCGCCCGCACACCATCGCCCTGGAAGACGTCCCCGCCAGTATCAGCCGGACGCGGATCGCCTCCAATCTGCAGCGCATTGTCGAAGCTGCAACCCAGATGATGGGCACCGTCCCTTATCCGCGCTACACCTTCCTGCTGATCGGTCACGGCAATGGTGGCATCGAGCACCTCACGTCCGCTGCCATTTCCTTTCCCGGCTCCATGCTCACTACTCCGGCCGGTTACCAGCGCTGGCTCAGCTACGTCGCCCACGAATACTTCCACACCTTCAACGTCAAGCGAATTCGGCCGCTGGCGCTGGGGCCGTTTGACTACGAAGCAGAAAACCTCACCCATATGCTCTGGGTTTCCGAGGGCTTGACCGTCTATTACGAAGATCTCCTGCTGGTGCGTGCGGGCCTGATCACGCCTGAAGAGTATCTGGCCACGCTGACGCACGAAATCAATGGCTTTGAAAAGGAGCCCGGCCGGCCTTACGAATCGGCCACCGAATCGAGCTGGACCACCTGGAGCAGCGCTTATGGCGGCCGCTCCAATCGCAACACGACGATTTCCTACTACGACAACGGCGCCATGTTGGGCGCCCTGCTCGATCTCGCCATCCGGCACGACAGCCACAATGCCCACTCACTTGACGCCGTAATGCGCAGCCTATACCGCACCTATTACCTGCACAACCAGCGCGGTTTCACCGATGCTGAATTCCGCGCCGCCTGCGAAGCCGCCGCTGGCCATTCGCTTGCGGAGGTCTTCTCCTATGCCTCGACCACGGCGCCCATGAACTACCGCAAATACTTCGGCTACGCCGGCATCGATGTGACCATGGCGGACAAGTCCGCGGCCGGTGCAACCATCGGCCTCGCAACTGATTCCGATCCCTCCGGCGGATTGCGCATTGCCGCGGTCGCACCCTCCTCGCCGGCCGCGCGTGCCGGCCTCCGTCCAGGTGACGTGCTGATGACCGTCGCTGGCGAGCCTGCGACTTCCAGCAGTCTGAGCGGCTTTCTCGCTACCCACCAACCCGGCGCGATGCTCGCGCTCGAGTTCACCCACGCCGGCGGCGCCAACCGGACAGCGCAGCTCACGCTTGCCCCGCGCCTGCAGTACACCATTCGCCTCCAGCCAGCCGCGCATCCCACTCCCGTGCAGGCAGCGATCCTGCGCGACTGGCTGCGTACCACGCTTACTCGCGTACCGTGAGCACCGGGCACGGCGATTCATGGAGTACCTGGTAGGCCGTCGCCCAGCCGGTATAGGCGGGCAGCCGCGGCGGACGGCGGGTGCCGACGACGATCAAATCCGCCTGGGTCGCATCCGTGGCCTTCACGATTTCTACGGACGGATCTCCCGCTAGGATCAGCGGCATCGGCTCACACCAGCTTGCCGCGCCCGCTGGGACCAGGGCACCCAGTTGCCGTTCCGCCACTGCAACCTCGCTTTTTCGTGGCGCATTCTCTACCCCTGGCAACGGCAGCACGTGCAGCAGGTACAATCGCGCCTGCAGCTCCTGCGCCAGGGAACAGGCGAACATGGCCGCGCGTGCCGTCGCGGGCCCAAAATCGGTGGCGAACAGCAAGGTGCGCACTTCCGGGGTTTTCTCCGGGAGTCTGACCCTTGGCCCGAGCATCAAAACCGGGTTGGGAACGGAACGGAACACGGTTTCCGCAGTTGACCCTAGCAGCACCTTGCCCAGACCCTTGCGCGCAGCGCTGGCCAGGACAACGAGGTCGATGTGTTGGGCCTCGATCAGCCCTTTCAGCCCATCCAGAATGTCAACGGGATCGAGGTAGGTGGTGTGAGGAACATCCTGCAAATCCGGACGGGCATCGATGGCCGCCAGGCCGGCGCGCCCGTCTTCCCGTACTTTTTCCATCAGCGGACCGTACGCATCCCAGGCGACGGCGAACAGGGCTGGGCGGATGAAATGCGCCACGTGGATGGTGGCGCCCATCTTCCGCGCCCAGCCCGCCGCGTAGTTGAGCGCGGCTTCTGAGCGTGGCGAGAAATCGGTCATTACGAGGATATTCCGGATCGCTATGCGCTCGGAACGCGCTGGTGCCTGCGTTTCCGTTTTCATGGCTGTGCCCACCTCCCCTCGAATCTATGGATGCAGAACCGGGAAAAAGAGCCTCGTTTCCTCGTGCGAAGATTGATCGCATGGAGGATATAAAGACCACGGCCTGGCCGGATCTCGGCAAGGAAGGCTGGATTACCCTTCTGGCTCTGGCTGCCATTGTCGTCCACTTGATCCTCCGCTTCGGCTTTCCCCAATCCCGCTTCATCGAACTTCCGCTCTGGATTGGGCTGGCCGGCGCTATCCCGTTGCTCACGGATCTGGCGCACAATTTGTGGCGGCGGGAGTTCGGCTCCGATCTGCTGGCGGGCGTTTCCATCGTGACCGCGGTTATCCTCGGCGAACTCCTGGTGGCCGTGATCGTGGTGCTTCTGCTCTCCGGAGGCGCTCTGCTCGAGCGTCTGGCCAGCCGGCGCGCTACGGCGGTGCTCGACGCACTGGCGCGCCGCGTCCCCACGCAAGCACACCGGCTCCACAACGGCGACCTCCAGGATGTGAGCGTGAGCGAGATCGCCGTGGGCGATCACCTCATCGTCTTTCCTCACGAAACCTGCCCGGTCGATGGTGTCGTCATCGAGGGCCAGGGCAGCATGGACGAAGCCTATCTCACCGGCGAGCCTTACCAGATTGCCAAAGCGCCCGGTTCCACCGTGATCTCCGGCGCCATCAACGGCGAAGCCGCGCTCACCATCGAGACCTCGCGCCTCGCTGTCGATTCCCGCTACGCCAGCATCGTCAAGGTCGTGGAAATGAGCGAGCAGGCGCAGCCGCGCGTGCGCCGGATTGGCGATCGGCTCGGCGCCTGGTATCTGCCCCTGGCTATGGCGGTGGCTATCGTCGCTGCCCTGGCTGGCGGCGGCAGTGAGCGCTTCCTCGCCGTGGTCGTGGTCGCCACTCCCTGTCCGCTGCTGATTGCCATTCCCGTGGCGCTCATCGGTGGCATCTCGCTCGCCGCCCGGCGCGGCGTGGTCGTCCGCCGCCCGGATATGTTCGAGCAGGTGGGCGACTGCCGGACACTCATTCTCGACAAAACCGGAACCCTTACCTATGGCAAGCCGACGCTCACGTCAGTATTGCCGGCGTCGGGTTTCACCGAGAGCGAGGTCTTGGCCGCCGCCGCCAGTCTCGAACGCTTCAGCCGTCATCCGCTCGCCGCGCCCATTCTGGCTGCCGCGAAACAGCACGACCTGCAGCTTCTGCCCGTGGAAGAGGTCAGCGAGAAACCCGGCGAGGGATTGCGCGACCGTGTCAATGGCCGTGAGGTGCTCATCACCGGCCGCGGCAAGCTCGAGGTTGTGCCGCCCGAGCTGCCGCCGGTCGCCGCGGGCCTGGAATGCCTGGTGCTCCTCGATCGCCGTTATGCCGGCTGCCTGCGTTTCCGCGACACTCCGCGTCCGGAAAGCCGCCCCTTTGTCGGCCATCTCGGCGCCCGGCACGGCATCGACCGCGTGGTACTGCTGTCCGGCGACCGCGAGGCGGAAGTCCGCTATCTGGCCGATAGCGTCGGCATCCAGGAGATGCACGCCGGCCAGAGTCCCGAGCAGAAGCTCGCCTTCGTTCGCCATGCCGTGCGTGAGGCCAAAACCATTTTTGTCGGTGACGGCATCAACGATGCGCCGGCCCTGCTGGCGGTCACCGTCGGCATCGCCCTTGGCATCCGCAGCGATGTCACCGCCGAAGCCGCCGACGCGGTCATCATGGATGCCTCCCTGCGCCTTGTGGATGAACTGATGCACATCGCCCGCCACTCCCGCCGCATCCTGCTCCAAAGCGCCATCGGCGGTATGGCCCTGAGTCTGGTGGGCATGGGCTTTGCCGCCGTCGGCCTGCTCTCGCCCATCGCCGGCGCTATCGCGCAGGAGGTCATCGACCTGCTCGCGGTCCTCAACGCTTCCCGCGCCGCCCTTGCTCCCCGTCGCCTCACCGATTTCTAGACGAACCGGCTTGGACCGCTCGCTGCACCAGCGCCATCACTTTCGCCTCCACCGCCGCCGTCAATTCAGCAATGGCGAATGTCGTGGGCCACATCGCGCCCTCGTCGAGCTTCGCTTTGTCGCTGAACCCGAGCGTAGCGTAGCGCGCCTTGAATTTGTGCGCATCCTGAAAAAAGCACACCACCTTGCCGCCTTTGGCGTAAGCAGGCATGCCGTACCAGAGGCGCGGCGTCAGCTCTGGCGCGGCGCTCATGATCAGGGTGTGCAGCCGCCGTCCCAGGCTGCGGTCGGGTCCCGGCATGGCGGCGATTTTGGCGAGCACTGCGCCTTCGCCCTCCGTCTCTGCGGTCCCCTTCAGTTCGTGCACGCGTTCCTGCATTGCGGCCCGTTCTTCTGCCGTAAATCCGCCGGTTTGCCGTTTGCCTTTTGCCATTCCGTTAATCTTAACGTTATGCGCCTCGATAAATGGCTGTGGGCTGCGCGCTTCTTCAAAACCCGCGCCTTGGCCGCCCGGGCCTGCGACCTCGGCCGCGTCACCCTCGCCGGCCAGCCCGCCAAACCGGCGCGTGAACTGCATGGTGGCGAGCGGCTGCGCGTCACCAACGGCAGCGGCGATTTCGAAGTCGAGATTCTGGAGTTGAGCGAAGTGCGCGGCCCCGCACTGGTGGCGCAGAAGCTCTACCGCGAATCCGACGCCAGCCGCGCAGCCCGCCAGCGTGTGGCCGCCGAACGCCGCACCCTCTACGCCGGCGCCCCCGCGCCCGCGGGTCGCCCCAGCAAGCGCGACCGCCGCCGCATCCAGCAATTCCGCGCACGCGCACAATAAAGCTATGCTAGCCGTGCGCCTCGAGTGCGACCGGCGGTCGCGGTGTCGACGCAGTGTTGAACGGCATCGGGGCTTCGGTATTTCCCGAGTTCCTGAGCGTCATGGCGAAAGGCGCGCGCATGGTCGTCTACAGCGCGAGCTTCGGCGGGCGCGAAACGACTCTCGATCTTTTTGCGCTCTACCGCAACCGTCACCAGATCCTCGGCCTCGACACCGCGGCCCGCAGCGCCGTCCAGGGCGCCCCCATTCTGCGCGAACTGACGCCGTTGTTTGAGAGCGGATCGCTCGCGCCTCCGCCTGTGGCCGAAACCTATCCTCTACGGGACGCCCTTCATGCCTACAGCCGCGTGCTGCAGGCCAGAGGCAAAATTGTGCTCCTGCCGTAGTTCGCCCACCTACTTCCCGTCTATGGGCGCCAGCCGGGTGCGGCCGTAGATTACAAAAATGTCACCGATGAGCGCCGCAATCGGCAGCCACAGCAGGCTCATCTGTCCCCCCAGGGCCAGCGCACGGATCGCGCCCAGCATGATGATCGCCAGCCCCGCGGCGGCGATCGGCGTCAGCCGTGTCGCAATGCGCAACAGGCTCGGCAGGATCAATCCGATCGCGCCCAGAAACTCGCACAGCCCGATAAAAGGGAAGAACGGTGACCCGCCGCCGTGCAGCACCGCCGGCGTCATCGCCAGCTTCGACCAGCCGGTGTACAGGTAGAGCGCGCACAGCACCGCTTGCACGACCCAAAGAATGATGGGCAGCCCGCGTGGGTTGGTGGAACTCATGGGGCATTGGACGCCTGAGTTGCCCGCAGCGATGCAAAATTGATGTAGGAAGCAAAACCTGAAGGAGCCAAGTGGCATGGCAGGGCTGCGCAGCGCGCTGGAAGAGGCACAGAAAAACCATGTGGCCGTGGGTCACTTCAACGTGGCCGATTTCGTATCTCGGCCTCCAGCAAGTGGCAACCGCACGCCTCCGGCTCTTCAATCGGCTCATCTGAATTGCCCGGCGTGCCGTACCATGGAGAAGGAGAGTTTCTGTTTCCATGCCTGTTGCTACGCTGCATTCCCATCCACTCGACGCCATTTCGCTCGGTAAAATCGTTCAAATCCGCGAACAACTGATGCAGGCGCAAGCCGCCGGCGCGAAGGTTTTCCGCTTCGAATCCGGCGATCCTAGCTTTACTCCGCCCGCGCACGTGCTCGAAGCCGTCCACCAAGCGGGCCTTGCCGGCCAGACCCATTACGTGCCCAACAACGGCACGCCTGCCCTGCGCCGCGCGCTCGCCCAAAAGGTCGTGAGCAAAAACGGCATTGCTGGCGCCACGGAGAGCGACATCTTCGTCACCAACGGCGCCATGCACGCCCTTTTCGTCGTTTTTGGCTCCTTGCTTGATCCCGGTGACGAGGTGATCCTGCCTGATCCCATGTGGACCGAAGTCGCCGAAAATGTCCGCCTCGCCGGCGGCGTCGTCGTAGGCGTGCCGCTGCGCTCTGAGGATGGCTTTCAGTACCGCCCGGAAACGATTGCCCGCGCCCTCACGGCCCGCACCAAGGCCATATTCCTCAACACGCCCCACAACCCCACCGGCTCGGTGCTCGCGCGCGAAACCCTGCAAGCTATCCTCGACCTGGCGCGCCAGCGCAATCTCTGGATCGTCGCCGACGAGGCTTACGAAGACGTCGTCTACGCGCCCGCGACCCATCATTCCATCGCCTCGCTCGCCGGCCCGGATTGGGAGCGCATCGTCAGCATCTACTCGTTCTCCAAGAGCCATGCGATGGCCGGTCTGCGCGTCGGCTATCTCGTCACCCGCGCCCGCCTCCTGCACGACCGTATTCCCAAGCTGCTGCGCTGCACCATCAATGGCGTCAATAGCCTCGGTCAGGCCGCTGCCCTCGCCGCCGTCACCGGCAATCAGGAGCACATTCCCGCCATGCGCGCCGAATATCTTCAACGCCGCAATCTGCTCCTCGACGCTCTGCGCGACATCCCCGGTGTTCAACCCTTTACGCCGGAAGGCACCTTCTTCCTCTGGGTCTCGCTCGACCCGTCGCTCTACGCCCGCCTCGGCGTCGCCGATGCCGATGCCCTCTCGCGCCGCCTCGCCCAGCAAGGCATTGGCAGCACGCCCGGCGACGCCTTTGGTCACTCCTCCACCGACGCCCTCCGCTTCTCCTTCAGTTGCTCCACCGCCATGGTCCGCGAAGGCGGCGCCGCCCTCCGCCGCGCCCTGCTTGGCTAGAGTCCTCAGTGCAGGGCTTCGACGAGCCACCAGGCGATGTAGACCAGCACCAGCGACTCGCCCCAGTCGAAGATTTGAATGCGGTCGAGCAACTGCTTCCGCTCGGATGTAGCCGCCGGCCAATCGGATCGCCGCTCGACCGCGGCCCACACGGCAAAATGGATCACCGCCAGCACGGCGATGGGGACGAACAGCGCCGCCCGCCGTTCCATGACGGCGTAGATCACCGCAGCGATATAGTAAAGTCCCTCAAAGCGTACGAGGCTGTTCACGGTGAGCCAGGCGAGCCGGTTCTGGCCCGGCTCCCACATCCGCTTCACCAATTGCCGGCTTCTGAGGTGAACCGCCAGCATGGCGATGGTCCACAGCAGAAGAATCACTGCACCTGGGATCATTCGTGTACTCCCTCCGCTAGCATAAGGTATGAGCATGCATCAGAGTTGCAGATGGCTCCTGGCAGGTTTCCTCGCGTGCAGCGTCGTGTGGCTGCAACTTGCCGGACTGGCTCAGTCCCCTGCACCGCGTGACCAGCGGGCGCAACGCGGGGTCCCGCGCCGGTCGATGGAGCTGCTGCGTCTGATCAACGCGGCGCGCGCGAATCCCCAAAATCGCACCGAGACCGGCGGCCGCGCGGCGCCGCTGCGATGGGACCCGGCGGTCGCGCGGGTGGCCCTGCAGCACGCGGAGGAAATGGCCCGCGACCACCGCTTGCGTCACACCGACGCGCAGGGGCGCAGCCCCGCCGCCCGCATGAGCGCCGCCGGCATCGCCTGGAGCATGGTGGCCGAAAACGTAGCCATGGCGCCCAGCCTCGCCGCCGTGCAGCAGATGATGATGTCCGAACCGCCCTTTCAGACCAATCACCGCGGCAACATCCTGAACCGCCGCCTTACGCGGATCGGCATCGGGGTGGTCAAGTCCGGCGATGAGTTCTGGGTGACCGAGGACTTCCTCCGTCCGCCACCGCTATCGGGCCAAGGCGAACGCAACCTTCGACCGCCGCACCGTACCAATAATCAGCCATAAAAGCCTGGGCGCCGGCGGCGCGGACGCTGGCGCGGAGTCCGGCCTATTTGGCGTCGGCGGCGCTGTTTTCGCTGGTCGAGACGGTTCGCTCTCATCGTGGCCTTCAAGCTCGGATTACAAAAGTTTTACAATGCCGTCGCGCGTTGGCTGATAGGGTGAGAGTTGAGGTTCATGGGCGGAACTTTGAGCACATCTGCGGCGGTAGACGAAATCGATCTTTCCCGAGTAAATCGTTGGCAAGTCCACCGATTTGCAACCGCATAGTTTTTTTCTCCGCAATTGCGACATGATCGTAATTGATATAACTCTCGGGGCCTGCGGCTGCACCTTTTTCGTGAAGGACCGTGGGACTTCGGCAAAACAACAAGCCCCAGAAGGCCATCCGCCCACCCGTATTGCGGGCGTGCAGGTCAGGGCTCTGCAAGGAAAACTAGCTAATGTCTGCATGCCAGACCTTCACGCCAGACCGACACGCGCGGCCGGCACGCCGTGCCCTACCTCTCTTGGTCTTCATTCTGCTTGCGGCTCTTCTCTTCTGTCTCCGTGCTTCCGCCCAGGAGAGTCCATATATCGTGACCTACAATCACTACCTGGAAGAGCCCGGCAGCCTGGAGGTGGAGTATTTCTCGACCTTCGGCACCCAGCGTGGCGGCAATGATTTCATCGCGCCCTGGATTGAGTTCGAATACGGGGCCACCGCTTGGTGGACCACTGAAATCTATCTCGACGGGCAGACGACCTTCAACGACAGCACCCTGTTTACCGGATTTCGCTGGGAGAATCGCTTCCGTCTACTCCAGACCGAACATTTCATCAACCCCGTGGCCTACATCGAGTATGAACAAATCAGTGGGGCCGACAAGATCATGAAGGAGATCGAAGGGCATGACATCGAAGCGGACCACGCGCGACCCAACGCCGTTCTGCGGAAGGAGCACAACCACGAATTGGAGTTCAAGCTGCTCCTTTCGAAGGATTACGACGGCTGGAACGTTGCCGTGAATCCGATCGCGACGAAGAACCTCTCGCCCAACAACCCCTGGGAGTTCGGATATGCGGTGGGCGCGAGCCGACCGCTCGCTCTTGCGGCTTCGCCAAAGCAGTGCAATTTCTGCCAGGAAAATTTCATCGCCGGCATTGAGATGTACGGGGGGCTCGGCGATACCCAGCTTGCCGGGACTACCGGCACATCCCAATACCTTGCCCCGTGCTTGGCATGGAATCTGCCATCCGGCTGGACACTTCGCCTCTCGACCGGATTCGGTTTGAACCATAACAGCCATCGCATGCTTGTGCGATGGGGTATTTCCCGGGAGTTTTCCGGCTTTGGGGAGTTGCTGGGTCGGGCGTTGGGAGGCCGGCAATGAAGGCGATGGCTTATGTCGCGATCGCATTTTTGGTGCTTCTGAATGGGTCGTTGGGGTTGGCACAGCGGGCGGAATCTGCCAAGCCAGGGAATAGTGGAGCCGTCTATGCGGCGCTGGCGAAAGTTCCCGCCGGCGCACGAGCCAAATCGAACCCTATGGTCAACAATCTCAATGCACCGGCCGCCGGGAAAAAGCTCTTTCAACAGCATTGCGCCGAATGCCACGGCAGCACGGCAATGGGAGGAAGGCGAGGCCCCAGCCTGCGCGCGGAGCCGATTCTCTTGGCCTCCCCGGGCGCCCTCTTCTGGATCCTGTCGAACGGGGTGGTGCGGCGTGGGATGCCGGACTGGTCGAAGCTCCCACCTGCCGAGCGGTGGCAGATCATCACCTACCTGAAGTCGCTCGGCGCCGCCTCGGTTCGCCCCCATGGCGGCAGCTTGGAGGAGCCCTGAGCGCCAGCGGGCGGACCCTGCCGGGAATCGAAGCCCGCACTCCCAGCGACCAACGGGAGCGACCAGGGCAAAAAGTGGCGAGCCACTTGATTGGCGCGAGCCTCAGCGCGCCTGCGAGGTAGTGGAGATCGTGCTGGGGCCGGAGAAAGCGGTCGGAAGCACCGCCTGAGAACGCTTTCAGGCGCGTTCCCGTTGGGGACTTTCCTTAATGGGGGTTTTGGGGGGTTTGCAGGAGAGGCTCAAAATCCCGCAAGCGCTTGATTGTCTTGGTTGCGGGGGGTGGATTTGAACCACCGACCTTTGGGTTATGAGGGCTTCTCGGGTTCGTAACCTATTGAAAACACGGGCACAGATGGCTCGTAGACCCCCAAAACCACCCTCGGGAACCCTTATTGGGGGTCCAATGGGGGTGCGTTTCGACCTTTGGGCATTTCCGCGATGAAATGTTTCTTTGCTGTTCACGTGACGCGAACAATGATATAAACTGAACACAGCATATCGGAAACGAGCCCCATGCAACGCACAGCCGAACAGGCGATCATCGAGCAAGCGACGCTTGCTGCCGAGCGAAGGCTCGGCGTCGGAATACGTGTGCGCAAAGAACCGCGCACGGCTCGCCACCACGCCTTCGAGCCTGATGCAGTGGTTGAAGTCACGGCCGACGGACACACCCACCGTTTTGTCGCCGAAGCCAAGGCCACCGACCGCATCGAGACGCTGGCCTATGCAAATGCTCAACTGCGACGAACGATTGAACACGGCTTCCCCGGCTACCGCCCCCTTTTAATCGCGCCCTACATGACGCGAGCCCTCGCCGGCCACTGCCGAAAACTCAAGCTGCCTTTTATCGATATGGCCGGTAACGCATACCTGGAGGCTCCTGGCCTCTTCATCTACACCACGGGAGAGCCTCGGGCCGACACGGTTCGCACGCAAGCGCATCGCGCCACAACGGCAGCCGGTGTGCGAGTTGTCTTTGCCTTGCTTTGCCGGCCGGAACTCATTCAGGCCAACTATCGCGAACTGGCGCTCGTCGCAGGCGTTGCTCTAGGAACGGTCGGAGGGGTTCTGGATGATCTTCAGGCGCGAGGATTCTTGCGGAATGGCAAACGCGCGCCCCACCTGCGCAATATGCGCCAACTCGTGAACGACTGGATCACACATTATGCGGCCACGCTACGGCCCAAGCTTCATCCCCGCCGATTTCAGTGCGAGCCTGCCTTGCTCCTCGCTGCGGATTTCAAGCACCTCCACGCCTACTGGGGTGGAGAAATCGCGGGCCAACAACTGACCGGATACCTGAAGCCCGAGCATTACCTGATCTACCTTGCTGGCCCGCTCAACCCGCTGCTTGCCCAGGGCCATATGCGCTTGGCCGACGACGGCAATACCGAAATCCTCGATGCCTTTTGGCCCGAAGCCCTCATAGTCAATGCCGACCATCCAAAGCAGCGCGCCGTTCCACCGCTGCTTGCCTACGCCGATCTGATGATTACGGGAGAGGGGCGGAACCTTGAAACGGCGAAGCTGATCTATGATAAATTCCTTGCCCCCGTTTTCGATGCGTGACGACCGGCCCCTGGAGGCGACTGAGGCGGAAGTTCTGGCTGCCGTTCACCGGGCACTGACTGCTGCGGGCTGTCCTTATTTTCTGGTGGGCGCCATGGGCCGTGATCTCCTGCTCAGCCATGTCTTTGGATTGGCCGTTTATCGGGCCACACAGGATTTCGATTTTGGGGTGGCGGTTGAATCGTGGGACCGATTCGCGGCGGTCAAGCAAGCCATCGTTCGGGGAGGGTTCGAGACGCACCCGAGAATCGCCCACAGGCTCGTCTACAAGCGAGACGACAATGCGCTACCGGTTCCGATTGACGTGATCCCGTTTGGCGGCGTGGCGACGCCGGAAGGTACATTGGCTTGGCCGCCGGACGCGGATTTCATCATGACCGTCGCCGGTTTCGACGAAGCTTTGGCGGCTGCAGTGCATGTCCATGTCGGAGCCGATCTGGATATCCCGGTTGCCTCGCTCGCCGGTCTGGCCCTGCTCAAGCTTTTCGCATGGCGGGACCGCCACGCGACCAACGACAAAGATGCCGCCGACCTTTACCGCATCATGAGCAGCTACGCCGATGCTGGCAATACTGATCGCCTCTATGGCGGCGAGTTGCACTTCCTTGAGGCAACGGGCTTTGATCTTCCAATCGCCGGCGCGCGACTTCTCGGTCATGATACTGCCCTGCTCTGTGCCGGCCCCACGCGAAACAAATTGGACGCGCTCTTGGCGGACGCTTCAGCCATGGAACGGTTGTCAGAACAGATGGCCGGCCGTCGCGGCTGGGAAGATGAAGCGCATCAAAATACCGTTTCGCGCCTCCTGTATGAGTTTCGTAGCGGATGTGAGGGGTTTTTCGAACCTCGGCGGTAGGCCACACGCTGGGCGCTGGCCTGATTCGGAGCCCGACTGCTCCGGGCCGGGGCCCCTAACGCGCCTCCATACCGGGGCGCCGGCGCGCCCCCACCTTCGCCCTTGCCTCAAACCGCCGAAGCAAGGTACAAATGAACTCGTCCTGATCGCGCGTTTAATGGCCGGTTTTGAACTGACCCTGAATGGCCGGTTTTAATCTAGATCAAGCGGCGCCAGAGTTTCGTCGGCGATGACCGGATCGCCGTAGACGGCGGGGGTGGCCGAGGCCAGCACGGACAACCAGCGCGGGGTGATGACGGCCACGCCAAAGGAAAGATGACTGGGATTGATCAGGTGAACCCGCACGCTGCCTCCTGGCCCGTGCCGCTTCGCCGCACTCTCCCAGCGGGCAGCCTCGCACCAAGCGTCATCTGTGCCCCTGCCGCTCACGACGCAACACAATTCGCTCCCCCTCCGCCGCACCGCGCGGCACTAGCGGGCTAGGCGCTGGCACCGCTCCCGCTCCCAGCGCTCGTCCTCCTCCGGCCCCCATTGCGCTAGCGTTACGAAGTTGCCGTCAGGATCGCGGAGCTGCGCCTCGCCGGCAGGAAGGTAATCGGGGTAGCGAATCGCCGTGACGGCGATGCCGCTGGCGGCCAGGTGCGCGCGCAGCGCGGGCAGATCCGGCGTGTACATACAGCTCAGTGTGGGCGCGGCTTCTCCAGCCTCATCCTCGGCGCGCAGGAACATGAGCGCACCGCCCTTGCAGTGCATGCGCGCCCAGGACAGGCATTGGGGCGCGCCTATCTTGTCCACCAGTTCGAAGCCCAGCAGCGCATAAAAGGCAAGGGAGGCCTCCACGCTGCGGACATGCAACATCGGGGTGTGCCAACCCGCCAACATCTCCATCGTGAGGAGTATAGCTGTTTTAAGGTGACCCCTGAGGACATTTTTGGCAGCGTTGACCATCTTCGCCAAATCTACCGATCGCCCGTAGCAATGCAAAAGATCGACACGGGTCCGCTTGCAATTCTCATCTATCGGTTACTGGCTGATGGGAGGATCAACGCCACAGACTCGAAGGCGCTTCGAGCTTTCCATTTGTGTCTCGCTGGAGGCCCGACCGCCCATCGCTCCAACCGCACCGAAAACCTCGAGGCGGTCGTCTCGGAGCAAGACCTCTACGGAGCGCCGCTCGCGGCAGCACACCCCCATGAAACAGCACCCCAGGGAGACGGCGGCAATGAAGGCCCTGCAGGCCCTGCTTCTTGACCGGAGCGGATATACCACGTCGCAAGGAAACTTTTGCAGGTCGCAAGTGCTTGGTTGGGTTGGTTGCGGGGGGTGGATTTGAACCACCGACCTTTGGGTTATGAGCCCAACGAGCTACCGGACTGCTCCACCCCGCACAAGAAGCATACCACGGTCGCACGCGCTGACGTTTCGACCACAGCCGATGTTACCGGAGCGGCACCGAAAGGCTTATTACGCCGCAGCCAACAACCCATTCGGGCGGCGCTGATCCATCGACGGCTTTTCGATTCCGGTACGAAACCCACGCAGCCCGCCGCTCGCCAGCGGCGAATGCCAGTATGATCCCGTCGCATCCTCATGGCCTGGAAGTTGTGAATCCGGCCGCCTGACTGTTAGCCTGAAGCCATGGCGACTGCGGCGGCGACGGCTGAAGCTTTAGGAATTCGCGATTACGGCATCATTGCGGATGGCCTCACCTGTGCGCTCCTCGGTCGCGACGGCAGCGTCGGCTGGCTGTGCGCGCCCCGCTTCGATAGCGGCTCGCTTGTAGGCGAGATTCTCGATGCCGATCGTGCCGGCCAATGCCGTTGGGTGCCCGCGGGTTTGCCGCGCGGTAGCGGTGGCGCGCAGCATTACCGCGAGAGCACCAATGTTCTGGTGACCGAATTCGCGGAGCGCGCCCGCATCACCGACTGGATGCCGGCCCATTTCGATGGCGCCACCGCGGCGGGTTTCGGTTCCGGCGCCCTCTGCCGTTACGCCGAAGCCATCCGCGACGAAATCGAGCTCGAACTCTACTTGGAACCGCGTCCCGACTACGGCCGCGAAGGCGTGCGTTGGACACAGCAAAAGCCCACGCGCTTTCAGGGTGGCGCTTCCGTGCCGCTCTGGGCCGAAGCCTCCTTCCCACTCGCCGTCGAGAATGGCGCCCTGCGCGGCCGCGTTCGCCTCCAGCCGGGCGAGTCGGCCTGGTTCGTTTTGGTCTGGGGCGACGAACCCGCGGATCTCACCACCGAGCGCGTGCGCGGCTCGCTCGACGCCACCACGCGCTTGTGGCAAGCCTGGTCGGCCAAGGCGCAGTACACCGGGCCGTACCGCCATGAGGTTGTCCGCAGTGCCCTCGCCCTCAAGGCGCTTATCTACGCCCCCTCCGGCGCCATGGTCGCCGCGGCAACCACCAGTCTGCCCGAGGCGATCGGCGGCCCGCGCAATTGGGATTACCGCTACTGCTGGCCGCGCGACGCCACCTTTGCGCTCTATGGCCTTTCGCTGCTCGGCTATCATGACGAAGCCGGCCGCTTCCTGGAATTCCTAACCCGCATCTGCGATCAGGCCCCGCCGCCGCTGCAGGTCTGCTATCGCGTCGATGGCGGCACGGAAGTTCCCGAGGTCGAGCTGGACCACTTGCGCGGTTACCGCAACTCGCGCCCGGTGCGCATCGGCAATGCCGCCGCTGCCCAGCACCAGCTCGACATCTACGGCGAGGTTATGGATGCCGCCTACACCTACGCCAAGTGGCGTAACGGCCTTGAAGCGGCGCAATGGAAAGCCCTTGCCCGTCTGGTGGATTACGCCGCCGCCCACTGGCGCGAACCGGATGAAAGCATTTGGGAAGTGCGCGGCGGCCCGCGCCAGTTCACCTATTCCAAGGTGCTCTGTTGGGTCGCGCTCGACCGCGGCATCAAGATATCCGAAAAGCACAATCTTCCCTGCGCGCTCCAGGCATGGCGGCAGACCCGCGCCGCCATTCATGACGAGGTCGTGCGGCGCGGCTACAATCCGAAGCTCCACGCCTATACGCAAACCTTCGACGGCGACACCCTGGATGCCAGCCTGCTCCTGCTGCCGCTGCTCCGTTTCTGCTCGCCGCACGATCCCCGCATGGAGGCTACCATCCGCCGCATTCAGGAACGCCTGACCAAAGACTCGCTGGTCGCGCGCTACGAAAACGTGCACGACGACGGCGTCGGTGGACCCGAAGGCGCCTTCTCCATCTGCACCTACTGGCTGGTGGACTGCCTTACGCTCCTCGGCCGCAGTGGCGAGTCGCGCAAGCTGTTCGAGCACATGCGCGGCTACGCCAGCCCCGTCGGGCTGTTTTCGGAAGAAATTGAGCCGGCCGATGGCAGGCTCCTGGGCAATTACCCCCAGGCGTTCACCCACATGGCGCTACTCAACAGCGCCCACAACCTGAATCTGTATCCCGGCGGCGTGGCCTAAACGATGGATTGGATCGTGATCGGAACCGGCCGCCTTGGCTCAGCCTTGCAGCACTGGCTGACCAATGCCGGAACGCCCATGCGTGCTGCTGTCAGCCACGCCAAGCTCGCTGCCTGGCTCAAGCGTTTGCCGCACGAACCACCAGCCGTGCTTTTCCTCGCAGTGCCCGATGACGCCTTGCCCGCTTTGGCCCGCCGCCTCGCCGCTGCCCGCCGCGATTGGCGTGGCTGGTGCGTGCTGCACGGCAGCGGCACCCGCCCGGCCTCAGTCCTCGCGCCTTTGGCGCGCCGCAGCGCCAGCATCGCTTCCCTGCATCCCATGATGACCCTCACCCGCCGGACGCCCTCACCGCGCAAGGTGGTGTTCAGCATCGAAGGTGATCCGGTCGCGGCTCGCGCCGCCCGCGCCCAGATCCGCCGTTGGGCTGGCCAGGAGCTCCCGCTCACCCCGCAGGCCAAAGCTGCTTATCATCTTGCCGCTACCCTCGTAGGTCCAGGCGCTGTCGTCAACTTCGCCGCTGCCGAGGCCATCTTGACCCATGCCGGACTTTCCGGCCCGCGTCTGCGCACCGCGCGCGCCGGCCTCGTGCAGCTCCTGCGTGCCACGGCTGCCAACCTTGAGCAGGCAACCGCGACCGCCTGGACCGGCCCTTGGGCGCGCGGCGATCGCACCACCATTGCGCTACAACGCCAACAGATGCCATCAGAAGCACTACAAAAACTATATGACGGCCTTACCGCCGCCTGTAAGCTTGTCACTACGGGCAGCAAGAAAAAGCGATAAGCACCCAATCAGTGATGGATTTCTGTTGCAACTGGGCGTCAAGGACCGATACTATGCCCCCGCGTGGTAAGTGTAGCCTCAACAATGCATGGGATTATATCCAACCGGGTTGCTCCCGTCCGGCTGCCGCGGGTTTGCGCTTCCCTTCAGGCGGGAACTGCCGATGAGCTGCTGACGCAGGCCGAGCGCGCCGCACGCGAAGTGAACCTGCTCGAGCTGCGCCTGGACAGCATTAAGCAACTGAAAGCCTTCCCTCCGCAGATTCGCGAATTCCTGCGCTCTTCGCCGCAAACGCTGGTGATTGCCACTTGCCGCAAACAGGCATACGGCGGCGACTTCAAGGGTTCGGTGGAAGCGCAGCTCAGCCTTCTCAAGAGCGCAGCCGATGCTGGTTGCGCCGCCGTCGACCTCGAGCTGCAGAGCGCCGAGCGGGTCGCGGCCAGTGCCCTGCAATCGCTGCGGCAGCAAACCAATCTCATCGTCTCCTATCACGACTTCGCCACCACGCCCGCGCTCGGTCCGATCTGGAGCCGTCTGCAAAAGATCCCAGCCGACATCTATAAGCTGGTTACGACCGCCAAGACCTGGCGCCACAACATGGACCTGCTCCAGTTCGTCGAGCGCCATGCCGGCGAGCATCCGCTGGTCGCTTTTTGTATGGGCGAAATGGGGCTGGTCAGCCGCGTGCTGAGTCTGCGTGCCGGCGCGATCTTTACGTTTGGATCGCTCGATGCCGGTGGCGCCACCGCACCCGGCCAGCCCACTCTGCACGAATTGCAGTCGCGCTATCGCGTGGAAGAAATCAACCGCGCCACGGCTATCTTTGGCATTCTCGGCTACCCACTCGAGCATTCTCTTTCGCCTCGCATGCACACCGCCGCCTATCGCCGCCTTGGCATGAATGCCGTCTACCTGCCTTTGCTCAGCCGCAAACCGGCTGAAATCCTGGAATTGGCCGGGGAAGTGCCGCTACAGGGCATCAGCGTCACGCATCCTTATAAGACTACAATTCTCGATCAGCTCGAGCGCGTCGACCCGCTCGGCGCCGCGGTGGGCGCGGTGAACACCATTGTGCGCAGCCAGAGCAAGTTTTACGGCTACAACACCGACGTCGCCGGCATCCTCGAGCCGCTCGGCCAAGCCCTGCCGCTGCGTGGCGCCAAGGTCCTGGTTCTTGGTGCCGGCGGCGCCGCGCGCGCAGCCGTGTTCGGCCTGCGCAGTCAGGGCGCGCAGGTTTCGATTTGCAATCGCACCCGCTCCCACGCCGAAGCGCTGGCCAAAGCGGCCAAGGTCAAAGTGGTGTCGCGCGCTGATCTCAAAAAGCTCGCCTGGCAGGCAATCGTTCACGCCACCCCTGTCGGGCAGTATCCTAATGAGAGGGAGTCTCTGCTGGCCACCGACGAAATCCACGCCCAGGTCGTGTTTGATCTGGTCTACAACCCCAGGGAAACCGAGCTGGCACGCCGTGCCCGTGCCGCCGGCGCGCAGGTCATCAGCGGCGTGGAGATGCTGGTCATTCAAGGCGCCCGGCAATTCGAGCTCTGGACCGGCAAACCGGCGCCGCTCGAAACCATGCGCGCCGAAGTCCTGTCGGCCCTGGCCGAGCCCAGCCCCTCACGCTGAGACCCTCCCTGCCATCCGCCTGCCTCCCGAGTCCGAACTGTAAACTGTGAACTGGAAACTGTAAACTGTAATCCGTGGAAGCTGCCCTCGTCTTTATCGCCATCGTCCTTGTGGTCGTGGCCTCGCAGGTACGCATGAAGCGCCACTACGGCCGCTTGCAAGGCGCCGCGCTCACGCGCGATATCGGCATCGCCATCGCGGCGCTCGTCATTCTGATCGAAGGCTCGAGCTTCTGGATCGACTGGGCCTGGTGGCGTGCCCTGGGCCAATTGCCCACCTTCTGGCAGTACCTGCGTATCCGCTGGCTGCCGCAAACCGCCGCCGCCATCGTCGCCGCGCTCGCTCTGGTCATCGTCTTCGCGCTGGCGCGCCGCCACTGCCGTACCGATCTTGCCCGCACCTCGCTCTTCGGTATCGTGGGCTATCCCGTCGCTGCGCTGCTTGGCATTCTGGCCTCGGTCAACCTCGTCAATCCCTGGACCATCGCGCTCTTTCTGGGCGCTCACTCCACCGGCGCCTATACCGATCCCATCTTCCATCACGACCTGGCGTTCTACATGTTCCGGCTGCCCTTCTACGAGATGATCTGGGCCTGGGTCGCAACGCTGGCCGTGCTGGGCGTGCTCATTGCCGCCATCACCTCCATTGCGGGAACTTCTGCCGAACGCATGCGCGAGATGCGCGCGCGCGTTATGGCGCAAATGGAAGGCCGCGGCTACGCCGGCAGTTCTACCGAAGTGCCGCGTCCGCCCTCCGTCAATCTCGGCAACCTGGTGCGCGCCGGCGCCATCGTGCTGCTCATCATCTTCGCCGTATCACAGTTCTTCGCGCGTTACTCGCTGCTGTATTCGCAGCACAACTTTTTGACCGGCGCCGATTTCGTCGACATCAACTGGGGCATTCCGCTGCTCTGGCTGCAGATTGCCGGCGCCATCGCTCTCGTCCTCCTCATCCTGTTCGCGCGCCGTGGCCCACCGAAGTTCGGTGACCGCCATTTTGGCCACAAGCCGCCCAACGCCTGGGATGAAGCCATCGCGCCCTGGGTGCCGCGCGACACGCCGCGCTGGCTGCCGGGTACGGTCATTCTGGTGTTCCTTGGCCTGGCGATTCTGCCCTCGATTCTGCAGGCCGCCGTCCTGCGTTTCTATGTCGCACCCAACGAACTGGCCCTCGAAACGCCTTTCATTGCCGACCACATCAAGGCCACCCGCATGGCCTACAACCTCGAGCAGACCTCGCACGAAGAAGCCTTTACGCCCAACAGCGACGTGCAGCTCGACCTGGCCAAATATCCTGATACGGCTGACAACATCCGCCTCTGGGATGAAGGCCCATTCCAGGCCGACGCCAACCAGCTCCAGGCCCTCCGCCCCTACTACGATTTTCCCCATGTCGACGTCGATCGTTACAACATCGATGGCCACGTCCGCCAGGTGTTGATCGCCGCCCGCGCCCTTGACACCAGCCGCCTGCCCCAATCCGCGCAGACCTGGGTGAACCTGCGGCTCGAATATACCCATGGCTTTGGCGCCGTCGCCGCCATGGTCAACACCTCGACGCCGGAGGGCGAGCCGGTCATGATCCTCAGGGATGCTCCGCCCACTGGTCCCTTCAAGGATTTCCAGATCACCCGCGGCGGCTTGTACTTCGCTCAGGACACCAATCTCCCCGTCTACGTCGATACCCAGCAGGACGAGTTCGACTACCCCAAGGGCGACGACAACGCCTACACCACCTACCACGGCACCGCCGGAATTCTGCTTTCCAATCCGCTCCTGCGCCTCGCCGCCGCGATTCAACAGAACGATCCCAACGTCATCCTCTCGCACTACTTCACGCCCCGCACCCGCATACTGTTGCACCGCCAGATCCTGGACCGGGTCGAAACCGTTGCACCCTTCCTGACCTACGATTCCGACCCTTATCTGGTCATCGACAGCCACGGTCATCTGTTCTGGATGATTGACGCTTACACGACCTCGAGTCTCCATCCCTACTCGGAATCCACCGCCGTCGGCGACGAGAATCTGAACTACATCCGCAACAGCGTCAAGGTCACCGTCGACGCCTATAACGGCACGGTCCATATGTACGTGTTCGACCCCAGGGATCCGATCCTTGCCGCCTATCGCGCCGTTTTCCCGCATCTGTTCCTGCCACGCTCGGCTATGCCCACGGGTCTGCTGGCGCACATCCGCTATCCGCAAGCGCTGTTTGAAACCCAGGCGCAGATCTATCGCCTCTACCACATGCGCGATCCCCAGGTTTTTTACAACAAGGAAGACCAGTGGGACATCGCCAAGCAGGTGGTGATGCAGGAAACCAGTCAGCCCACCAAGCCCTACTACGTCATGCTGCGCTTGCCGGGCGACAGCCAGGCCGAATTTGTCCTGCTGGTCCCGTTCACCAGCCACGGCCGCGACAACCTCATCGCCTGGGTCGCCGCACGCTGCGATCCCGCTCATTACGGCCAGTTGATCTTCTATCGTCTGCCCAAGGAGCAGTTGGTCTACGGTCCGCTGCAAATCGAAAGCCGCGTCGATCAAAACCGCGACATCAGCAAGGATCTGAGCCTGTGGAATCAGGAAGGCAGCCGTGTGATCCGCGCCACCACGCTGGTGCTGCCGGTCGGCGGAACGTTCATCTACGTCGAACCTATCTACATTCAGGCCCCGCAGGCCCAGTTGCCCGAGCTGAAGAAAATGGTCCTTGCCGTTGGCAATCGCATCGTCTATAGCGATGACTTGCCTACCGCCATCGCCACGCTCGCCCAGCAGCCCGGCCCCAGCGACACCAACCAGTCCAACGTCGTCGCCAGCGCCAATGCCGCGACTTCCGGCGTCCCCGCCACGGGCCCGCCTGCGACCGTCGCCAAGCTGCCGCGCGCCATTCTGGAATCGGTACAGGCGCACCTGAGCCGCTACCAGCAGCTCACCGCCCAGGGCAAATTTGCCGAGGCCGGCGCTGAGCTGCAGGCCGCCCAGCAGGCCCTCAAAAAAGCCCTCAGCGGCGGCTCACCACACTAAAAGCAGTTTTAGCATCGCTATAGGCTGCGCCCACCATGCCCAGTCGAGTCCGGGAAAGCGCCTGAAATCAGCGTCAAGCGACACGAGCCGGTAACCGCCCGCGATGCTGGACGCCGCCAAATAGGCGTCGGTCCAGTCACCTCCGCGCAGGTGAAGCACCTCGTTCGTTAGGCCGCGTATGGGCGGGACCTTCGTGGGGAATAATCACCGGCAGCGGAGTAGCGCATGTTATAACATTCGCATCACGCACTCGGGCCCGTCGGCCGCGGCGCGGTTGACCAGCGGCCGCACTGGGAAGATCTCCAGCTCGGGCGGATGGTCGAGCAAAGGCAGCAATTCCTCGGCGCGGCTGCGCACCGGATCCAGCCAGGCGCTGTAATCGCCGGGTGTAGGAATGGCCGGCATGCGGTCGTGCAGCGCTGCCATTTGCGGCGTGGGTGTGCGCGTGATGATGGTGCAGGTTTCACCCTCCCACAGTCCGGCAAAGGCGAATAGTCCATCGCCGGGCCGGTGCACAAACCACGGCTGCTTCACGCGGAGGCCGGGCTGGGGCTCCTGGGGCCCCCAGCCCGGCCGAGCGTCAAGCGGGTGGCGTGGCGCAGCCATGTCAGGCCCCGTGCCAGTCAATGCCTTGCCCACCGCTTTCCATTCGTAAAAGCCGTCGGCAGGAATCAGGCAGCGCCGCGCGCGCAACGCCTCGCGGAACGCCGGCCTGGTGGCCAGTGTTTCCGCCCGCGCATTAAATAACGCCGGCAGCGGCTTCCGATCTTTCGCCCAGTGCGGCACCAGTCCCCAGCGCTGCATCACCAGTTCCCGCTTGCCGCTATCCGCGTTCCAGCGGATGACCGGAATCGTCTGCGTGGGCGCAATGTTGTAGCGCGCCGGCGGCAGTGCCGCCGCCAGCGCCGCGTCCAACTCGAAATGCTGCGCCAGCGCGTTGCCGTCCGAGCGCAGTGTGAAGCGTCCACACATAGCTGAGGCTCAGTTTAGCGGAAATCCCGCGCCGGGCTGGCCGGCAGCAGCGCCGCGCCGGTGTGCAGCGGCGCGAGCGTTTCCGCCAGCACATGAATCACTCCGCGCTGCCGTTGCAGGCGGCCGTGAATTTCCAGGTGCGCCGCGCCCAGGCACTCCAGACGATAGCGCTCATATACCTGCGGCCAGATGATGATGTTGCTGATGCCGGTCTCGTCCTCCAACGACAAAAACACCACGCCTTTGGCATTTTCTGGCCGTTGCCGCGCAATCACCGCGCCGGCAATGGCGACCTTCTGCTGATGCCGCAGCCCTGCCAGCTCCGCCGCGGTCACATAGCCTTGCTGTCGCAGCCGCGTCCGCTCAAATGCCAGTGGATGGGGCCCCAGCGTCAGGCCGCTCGCGGCAAAGTCCGCCTCCATCCGCTCGCGCGTGTCCATCTCCGGCAGCGGACTGATCGCATCCGGCTCCATGCCCGGCTCCGGCAACGGTGCATAGAGCGAGCCGGGCGCGCGCTGCGCCGCCTCAATCTGCCACAGCGCCGTGCGCCGCGTCGCCCGGAGGCCGGGTTGGGGCTCTCGGGGTCCCCGGCCCGGCCGAGCGTCAAGCGGGTGGTGTGGCGCAGCCACGCCAGGCCCCGCGCCAGTCAATGCCCCAAACGCCTTGCAGGCGCCCAACTCCCCCAGCCGGCGTGCTTCCTCGGCATTCAGCGCCACCCGCCGGCATAGATCCTCAAACGAAGTAAACGCCCGCGCCCGCCGTTCTTCGGCGATTTGCCTGCCTACGCTCTCGCGCAACCCGTTCACGTAGCGCAGCCCCAGCCGTACCGCTCGCCCCGCGCGCCCGCGCGCCAGCCGCCCGGCGGTGCAATCCCACTCCGACGCCGCCACCGATACCGGCAGCACCACCACCCCGTGCCGCTGCGCGTCGCGCACCAGCGTCGCCGGATGGTAAAACCCCATGGGCTGATGGTTCAGCATCGCCGCTAGAAACTCCTCGGGGAAATACTGCTTCAGGTACGCGCTGGCGTATACCAGCAGGGCAAAGCTGGCGGCGTGCGATTCCGGAAAACCGTACAGCGCAAACGAGGTGATCGAACGGATGATCTCATCCGCCGCGGCCGCGTCAATGCCGCGCTCGCTCATGCCCGCCCGCAGTTGCCGCTCGATCTCCGCCATCCGCTGCTGACTGCGCTTGAAGCCCATTGCCCGTCGCAGCTCTTCCGCCTGCCCGCCGGTAAACCCTGCCACCGTCATCGCCATTTTCAAAAGCTGTTCCTGAAACAGCGGCACGCCTAACGTGCGCCGCAGAATCGGCTCCAGCAGCGGATGCGGCACCCGCACCTCCTCCTCGCCCGCCCGCCGCCGCAGATACGGATTCACCAGATCGCCCGTGATCGGCCCCGGCCGGATAATCGCCACTTCAATCACCAGGTCGTAGAACCGCCGCGGCTGCATGCGCGGCAGCGTCGCCATCTGCGCCCGCGACTCCACCTGAAACAGGCCCACCGTATCCGCCGCCCGCAGCGTCCGGTACACGTCCGCATCTTCCGGCGGCAGCCAGTCCAGATCGGCCGTGGCCGCGCTGCCCACTGCCCGCGGCAGCCGGTCGCGCACGCTTACCAGCGTATCCTGCAGCACCGCCATCATCCCCAGTCCCAGCAGATCGACCTTGATCAGCCCCAGCGCCGCGCAGTCTTCCTTGTCCCACTGAATCACCACCCGCTTCGGCATCGCCGCCGGCTGCAGCGGCACAATTTCGCTCAGCGGCCCCGCGCACAGCACCATGCCGCCCGAGTGCTGCCCCAGATGGCGCGGCAAATCCTGCATCGCCTGGCACACGTACAGAAACCGCAGCATCTGCGGATGTTCCGGATCGAACCCCGCCTGGCGCAGCCCCGCCGCCACTGCCGGCGCCACGTCGGCGGCTGCAGGCGGAAAGCGCGCCGCCCGCCCGCGCTGCTGCAGGGTTTCCTGCCAGCTCGGCAGATCGAGCACCCCTCCCGCTGCGCTCAGAATTTGCGCCAGCTTCGCCTGCACGGCTTCAGGAAAATCCATCACCTTGGCGGCTTCACGCGCGGCGGAACGCGGCCGGTAGGTGATCACATTGGCTGTCATCGCTGCAGCGCTGGCTGTCCCCTGCCCATAGCGTCCGTACACGTACTGAATCACCTGCTCGCGCAGCTCGCCCGAGGGCAAATCCAGATCAATGTCGGGCCACTCGCCGCGCTCCTCCGACAAAAACCGCTCGAACAGCAACTGCATCCCGATGGGATCGACGGCGGTAATGCCCAGGCTGTAGCACACCGCGCTGTTGGCCGCCGAGCCGCGCCCCTGCGCCAGGATGCCGTGCGCCCGGCAGTAGTCCATGATGCCGTCCAGAATCAAAAAATACCCCGCCAGCTTGAGCTTGCCGATGATCTCCAGCTCGTGTTCGAGCTGCGCGCGCACCTCGGCCCGCAGTGCGCCATAGCGCCGGCGTGCTCCGCGCCAGGTCTGCTCCCGCAGCCACGATTGCGGCGTGTGTCCCTCCGGCACCGGCGGCTGCGGAAATTCGTAGCCCAGATCATCGAGCGTGAATGTGCAGCGCGCGGCAATTTCCGCCGTATGCGCGAGGGCTTCGGGCAGGTCGCGAAAGCGCCGTTCCACCATCGCCGGTGCGGCCAGAAACCGCTGCGCATTCGGTTCCAGTTTCCGTCCCGCTGACTCGAGCCGCGTATGCAGCCGCAGGCAGGTGAACACATCAAGCACCGGCCGGGCCGCCGGCGTGGCGTAGCGCACGCCGTTGGTCGCCACCAGCGGCAGCTTCAGCGCGCGCGCCAGCCCGATCGCCGCCCGGTTGCGCTCTTCCTGCTCGCGCAGGTAATGCCGCTGCAGCTCGACATAGAGATTGCCGCTCCCGAAGGCCGACGCCAACTGCTCCAGCCGTTCTCGCGCCGCGTCCGTGCCGCCCGCGCGCAGCGTCCACGCCAGCGGACCCTCCTCATCGCCGCTGAGCGCAATCACCTCTTCCAATTCGGCCAATTCGCTGTACTGCATCCGCCCTACGCCCGGCGCCGCGCCGCGCAGGTGCATGCGGCTGAGCAGCCGGCACAGACTGCGATACCCCGCACGGCTGGCCGCCAACACTGGCAGCCGCGCGCCATCCTCCAGCGTGATCTCCGCGCCAAACAGCGGCCGCACGCCCGCCCGCCGGCACGCCAGGTGGAACCGGGGCGCGCCGTAAAAACCATCGCCGTCGATCAGCCCCAGCACCGGCATCTCCAGCGCCGCCGCGCGCTCGACCAGTTCTTCGGGCAGGGAAGCGCCGCGCAAAAAACTGAAGGCGCTCGCCGCGTGCAGCTCCAGAAACACCCCGCGCCTCCTCAGTCGTACTCGCCCAGCAGAAACCACCGCCGCGCCTGCCGGTCATACAGCAACCGATATCGTTCATCCGGCGCAAATTCCACATCCCACTCATCCCGGCTCCAGGCGCCATCGCTCCACCATGCTCCCGAGCAGCGCCACGGTCCCCAAGCCCGCTGGATCCTTCGTGGCTGCGGCAAATAGCACATCGCGCCCACCGGGCTGAATCCATCGGCCTGCACCGGCAGCCGCGCCATCTCCATCCTGATCGCCACTGCCGGCCTCCTCGCCCGCAGGGTCAGCCGTGCACCCCCTGATCCCTGGCCCCTGGCCCCTGACCCCTGTTCCGGCGCGTACGGCGCCATCGCAAACACATCCCTCCGGTGCCAGTCCCGCAGTCGCGGCGAGCCGCACTGCTGGCCCTCCGGATCCTCCAGCAGCACCCGCAGCCGCGCCAGCAGCCGCTCCCGGTTTTCTTCTTCTACCGCCGCATCGCCGAACAATCCCGCCTGCGTGCGCCGCGGCCGCAGCAGCCGGAATTCGATCCGTGCCGTCGCAATCGGCGCCGCCGGTGGTCCCAGCGCCAGCGCCGTCTCCAGTTGCCGCAGGCACCGCCGCGCATCGCGGTGCGGCAGCGGCGGCGCGTAGCGCCATTGCCATAGGCGGAGCCCAGGGAATGCCCGGTCTTGCTCCAACCCCAGCGCCAGCTCACACCACGCCAGCGCCCGGTCGTGCCGTTCCCACTCCGCCGCTTGCGCGTGCACCTGACCGTCGAGCCAGGGCAGCAGCGGCAGATAACCCTCCAGTGCCGGTTCAAAAGTCTGCTCGCAGATCGCCGGCTCAGGCGCAGGCGCGCCCGGCAGCATCAACCCCTCGTCGTCGCCCCGCGCCCAGCGCTGGCACGCCAGTCCGGCGCGTCCCAGCCGCTCGCTCAGCGCCCGCCGTGGCAGTGCCGCCACTTCGCCCAGCGTGCGCAGTCCCCAGCGCGCAAAGACATCAAGGCAGGCCGCCGCCGCCGGACCGCAATCGCTCAGCGCCTGTAACGTGCTCAGCGGCAGCGCCGCCAGCACCGCCGCCGGCGCATCATCCAGTATCGGCGCCATGCCCGCTTCCGCCGCCAGCAGTGCTGCGGTACGCGTCGGCGCCATTCCCATCCGTGGCGTCAATCCCTGCTCGCACAACCGCCGTTCCAGTTGCCGTGCGATCGCCGGCGCCGGCCCCAGGCAGGTTTCCATGCCGCTCAAATCCAACAACCAGTGGTCGGGCGGCAACGGCTGGCAGCGGTCGGAGACCTGCTCCAATTCCCGCAGCATCCAGCTCTGAAACTCCTGTTCGCGCACGGCTGGCCGGGCCGTGCCCCAGGGCCGCTCCGGCACCCAGACCACTAAAAAGTAGCCCTTCACATGAGCTCCCGCGGCGTCAACCGCACCCGCACGCAGGTGGAAGCTACCGGCGCCGGCACCAGCAGCAGCAGCGCCGTCTGCCCGCCATGTTCCAGCCCGCGCAACAGCCGGAACCACGCCGAGCGCGGCATCCGCCGCAGCTCCTCCAGCGGCCAGTCCAGAAAATCCGCCACCACCAGCTCGACCACGTGGCTCTGAATCACCAGGTTGAGAATTTCATTCCACCGGCTCAGCCCCTCCATGCCGCGCAGCTTGGCCGTGCCCCGCAGCCACAGCACCCGCTCCAGGGCAAGCCCGGCCCGTTCCGCTGATTCCGGATCGAACCGGTCGCACGGATCCGCCCACGCTATCCGGCCCGGCAGGCGCAGCCCCGGGCCTGCGCCAACAAAGCCCGTCGCCAGCCGCAGCGCGCAGCCGGTTGTGCCCACGCCGCTCTCTCCCGGCGTCAGCTCGGTAATGCCTCCTGCCGCCAGCGCCGGCTCGCTCACCCCCTGCGGCGCAATTCCACGCTCGCCCCCGCGCATGAGGGTTGCCCCCCACCCGCGCACGCTCAACCCCGCCTCCAACTGCTCCCGCACCGACATCGCTGCTTCCACTTAGTTTCGCTTTTTCTTCGTTATCCATCGCCCATCCTAATCCCCCCTCTCCGGCCTGTCAAATGGCCATTGGCCGTCATCGCACACGCATAATGAAGAGCATGAAAACCGCGCTCCTGTGGGGATGTTTAGCACTGATCCTTGCCGCCCAGCAACCGGCCGCCACCGCCCGGCATGCAGTGATCCGGCTGGAACAACGCTGGCTGGCGCACGAAAACGACGCCGCCATCGTAGGGCCGATCTTGGCTCCGGATTTTGTCCACGTGCTTGCCCAGGGCATGATCACCAAACCACAGCACCTGCAATATCTCCGCTCTCACCCGCATGCGTTTCCCGGCGCGAAGAAATTCGAGCAACTGCGGGTGCGGGTGTACGGGAATGTGGCGATTGCCAATGGCGTGGTGTTGACGGCGGTGGTGCAGCAAGCGCCGCGCCGCACGTTATTTACCGACGTTTTCGTCTATCGTCACGGCCATTGGCGTGCTGTCAACGCGCAGGAAACGCCCGCAGCGCACTCCTAACTGAAGATATACAATGTTCAACATATGGCGAAGTCCAGGACCTCGGCCCTGTCGAAGCTCATGATTGACGAACGCGAATCGGTCGATCTCAAACAGTTCCTGACCGGTTTTCCGTATCGTACAAGTAGCGCGGGAGCATGAGCCTCAACGAAGTCACTCTGACCGCCATCGAGGCCGCACGTGCGCGCATTGCCGGCCGCGTGCGCCGCACGCCTATCGCCCCCAGCGCCACCTTCAGCCGCGAGCTGGGTACGCACATTTACTTCAAGCAGGAGCTGTTCCAGAAGACCGGTTCCTTCAAGGTCCGTGGCGCCTTCAACAAAATGCTGCCGCTGCCCGCAGGCAGCCGCGTGGTCGCCGTCAGCGGCGGGAATCACGCTCAGGCCGTCGCCTACGCCGCCTCCGAGCTCGGTATGCACGCGCGCATCCTGATGCCGCAAACCACGCCTGCCAACTACGTCGCAGCTACGCACGGCTACGGCGCCGAAGTCGTCCTGGCGCCGTCGATCGCCGATGCCTTCGCCCAGGCCGAAGCGGCCGTCGGTCAAGGCTGGACCATGGTGCATCCCTTCGACGATCCCGCCGTGATGGCGGGGCAGGGAACCGTCGCGCTCGAAATCCTGGAGGATGTTCCCGAGCTTACCGACGTCATCGTCAGCATCGGCGGCGGCGGCCTGATGACCGGCGTCGTCGCCGCCGTCAAAGCCCGCAAGCCGCAAGCGCGCGTCTGGGGCGTCGAGACCGAAGGCGCCGATGCCATGGCGCAGGCGCTCGCTGCCGGCAAGATCGTCCGCTTGCCGGCGATTACCTCCATTGCAAAAACACTCGGTGCGCCTGCGGTTTCAGAAACAACCCTCGCTGCCGCCCGCCAGTGGCTCGAAAGCGTCACGGTGGTCAGCGATCACGAGGCGGTCGAGGCTCTGCGCTTCCTGCTCGAGCGCTCGAAACTGCTTACCGAACCCGCCGCCTCTTGCACCTTGGCCGCCGCCCGCCGCCTGGCTTCGCACTTCACTCCTTCGAGCCACGTCGTGCTTATCCTCTGCGGAGGGAATCTCGCCCTCAACGATCTGTGTGCCTGGAACGCCAGCGGTCTTTAGGAGCTCACCCCGTACGGCATAGGTGGACGCTTTAAGTGCCACGAGCTGTGCGCCTGCAGCAGCCGCGCGGCGGCCAGCGGCGCGGCATCGTTGAGCGCACGCCCCATAAACTGCACCCCTATCGGCAATTGATTCGCCGAAAGCCCCGCCGGCACGGTCACCGCCGGCAGCCCGCACAGGCTTGAAATTCCATCCGGCTGCAGGCTGTCGCTCCGGAACGCTCGCCGCCGCTGCAGGTTTTCCCCATGCGGCGGATGCGGCGCCCGCGCGGCCGGCCGCGGCCGCTCTGTGGGCTCGCCCGTCGGTGCATGCGCCGGAATCAGCGATGCCGTCGAGCCTTGCCCGGGCGCGGCAATGACATCGAAATGCTCAAACAGCGCATCCATCTTGCGCGCCAGTTCCAACCGCACGCGTTGCAGTTGGATGTAGTCGGTTGCCTTGAACTCGCTCGAGGCATAGCCGTTGATCTGCCCCAGCGGATCCTCCAGCATCTGGCAGCGCCCGCTGGCAATCAACTCGGAAAACGCGCTCGCCGCCTCAATCAGAATCACCAGCTCGGAGGCCTCCTCAAATGGTGCCTGCGGAATCTCCGTGTCCTCGACCGTTGCCCCCTGCGCTCGCAGCACATCCAACGCCCGGTCCACCGCCTGGTGCAGCTCCGGCTTTGCATACGGAAACACGTTCGTCAGCCGCCCCACCCGCAGACCGCGCGGCCGCGAAGCCGCTACGTCAAACTGCGCCTCGGCCGCTGGCAGCGAATCCCAGTCGCGCGCATCGTGGCCGGCAATCGCCGCCAGCACCAGCGCTGCATCTTCGGCCGTGCGCGCCAGCGGACCGATCTTGTCCATGGTCCAGGCGATCGTCATCACCCCATGCCGGCTCACGCGCCCAAAGCTCGGCCGCAATCCCGCCACGCCGCACCATGTCGCTGGGCAGATGATTGATCCGCGCGTGTCCGAACCCAGCGCAAATGTCGCCAGGCCTGCCGCTACCATCGCCCCGCTGCCGCTCGACGATCCGCAGCTCCAGTACTTCGTATTCCAGGGGTTATGGCACGGTCCGGTTAGCGAGGCATACGGCCCGCTGTAGCCCAACCCTCCCGCCAGCTCGATCATCGCAGCCTTGGCGATCAGCACCGCGCCTGCCGCGTCCAGACGCTCAATCACGGTGGCGTCAAAGTCGAAACGCTGGTTCGCATACGGCTTCGCGCCCCACGTCGTCGGATAACCTGCCACCGCCAGCAGATCCTTGGCCGCATACGGAATCCCGTGCAGCGGTCCGCGATCATGTCCTGTCTTTAATTCCTGCTCCGCCTGCCGCGCCTGCTTCAACGCCCGCGCGGTCGTCAGCGTGGCAACCGCGTTGAGTTCCGGCCCCAGTTTGCTGCACCGTTCCAGGTACGCTTGCGTCAACGCCACCGGCGACAGTGAGCCGTCGCGGAATCGCTTCCCCAATTCTGAGATCGACAGAAACAGCGTTGCGTCCGAAATTGCTGCGCTCATTGCCCGCTCACCAAGTGCAGCACTGTCGCCGGCGGCGCCGCGTTCGGCTGTGCAATGGCGCGGATCGGCTCCAGCATGGCAATATGACCGCTAACGATCCGCGGCAGCCGCGCCTTCTGCGCCGCGTCCAGCCGGCTGCCATAGCGCGCCAGCACCCGCGCCACGGTGGCCTCCGTCTCGCTGGCGGGCGCCACTTCCGGCGGTACGCTCTGTCCCACTGCGGACATGCTTGCCGCTGCGCACGCTAGTGCGGCGGCCGTGCCTCCGCCGAGCAGCGTCCGGGCAAAATTTCGGCGGCTTAGTCCGCCAGTAGCAGGTTGTGAGTCCATCAGCGGCCAGCCTAGCACCAGTTTAAGCATCCAGAACAAATATTAATAATTTTTTATACAGTATCCATAAATTCGGGCTACACTCAAAAAAGGAGGAAAAAATATGCTCCGAGCCACGCTTCGGCTAGTGTGCGTAGCAGCAACGGTCGTGTGTATGGGCCTCGTTGGTTGGGCCCAAGTCAATAACACCGGTACGGTCGCCGGCACGGTACTGGATTCCAGCCACGCCGCCATCCCCGGCGCCACCGTCAAGGTGATGGGCATCAGCACCGGCATCAATTTGCAGATTCAATCCGGCGCCGACGGCCACTTCTCGCTCGCCAACGTTGCTCCGGGCGACTACCTGGTCACCGTCAGCAAAACCGGCTTCAAGACCAGCACTTATCAGCAGGTGACGGTAGCGGCCAGTCAGACCTACACGCTGAATGCGCTGCTGCAGGTCGGCTCGCAATCGACCACGGTCACCGTCGAGGCCGGACAGAGTGTGCTGCAGACGCAGGAGACCTCCGTCGGCACCTCTATCACCGGCAAGGTTATTACCGATCTTCCCTCCGCATCCTCCAGTAGTGCCCTCTATGGGCTTGCTATGACCGACCCGGCGGTTCAGACCATGGGCGCGCCGCGCCAGTCCAGCGCCGAAGGCCTTCCTGGCGGCGCCGTCAACATCACCATCGATGGCATTTCCGCGCAGTGGGAATCCGGCAAGAGCGGTGATCCGCTGTTTACCATGATCACGCCCAACACCAGCGATACCAGTGAGTTTAACGTCGTGAGTGCCGCCGGCGCCGCCAATCAGACCGGTGACGGCTCCGTGCAGATCAACTACACCAGCAAACGCGGCACCAACACCTTCCACGGCTCAGCCTTCGACTACTTCCGTAACGACGCTCTCAACGCCAACAGCTACTTCAACAATCTCGCCGGTCAGCCGCGTCCACTCATGCGCTTTAATCAATGGGGCTACAGTGTTGGCGGCCCCATCTGGAAGAACAAACTCTACTTCTTTACTGACTTCACCCGCTTCTCGCAGCCTGAGGGTCAGGTCTCCGGCGCGTCCATGCTGAACGCCGATGCGCAGAAGGGTCTGTTTGACTACACTGCCGCTACGGCGCCTTCCTCCACACCCTCGTGGGTGACCTGTCAAGGCACCGCTTGCCAGGCCAACCTGTACGCCATGGCCAACGCCTACAACAACGCCAATGGCGGCAACGCCCCGATCACGGAAGATCCCTTCGTCTCCAAGATGTTGAGCGCCGCCGCTACGCTGGCGCCGGGCGAGACGTTGACCACCCCGCCCAGTACCTATCAGGAGTCGCTGGCGTTCCCGCTGACCGGTAGTAACCTGCAGGAAAATCCCGATCTGCGTATCGACTACAACATCAACAGCAGCAATTCGCTCGAGTTCGACTGGCACCTCAGCCGCCTCATCATCTATCCCGATGACCTGAACGGCGGCGGCTCCAGTTATCCGGTCGCACCGTTTGCCGCCAATCAGTACGGCTATGGCGCCGATCGCGCCATCTGGGCGGGCGCCTGGCGTTGGCAGTTGGCTCCCACCATAAACAACGAGCTCCGCGTCGGCTTTCAGAACAGCCCGTCCATCTTCGGTTATAAACAGACCACTTCGCTGTACCCGGTCATCCAAACCAATTTGGGCAGTGTCCGCATGCAGCCAATTACTCCCAGCGAGGTCACCGATCCCTACCTGGGTTATGGTCCCAGCAGCAATTGGGACAACGTCTATCAATTAATCGATACGCTGGCCTGGGTGCATGGCAATCACAACATGACCTACGGCATGACGGTCACCCGCGCCCGCTACGCCGAACAGGATTCGGGCAATGTGGTGGCCGGGGTGAATCTGGGCTGGAGCGGCTCCGAGCCCATGACCTCATTTTTCAACACCAGCAACCTGCCGGGCATCAACTCCTCCGACCTCGGCGCCGCGCAGGACATTTACGGCCTGCTCAGCGGCAACGTCACCAGCTACAGTGGCAGTGTTGCACTCGACCCGGCCAAGCGGCAGTTCGTCACCGGCATTCCCGAAGTCCAGAAGATACACCAGACGGACTTGGGTTTCTATGGCACCGATAGCTGGCGCATCCGCCCCAACCTGACGCTGAACTACGGTTTGCGCTGGCAGTTCGAGGGAGTTCCGGTTGACGATTACAACGAGTACTTCGCCGTCGATGGCGGTCCCGGCGCGGTCTACGGCATTTCCGGGGCGGGCAACCTCTTCCAGCCCGGCACCCTGACCGGCGCCACCCCCAGTTTTACTAATGATCTCAATCACAAGTGGTACAAAAACTGGTACAAGGGTTTTGCGCCCAGCATCGGTGTCGCCTGGGAACCTCAGGGTGGGCTGTTCGGCAACAGCGGTGACACCGTGCTGCGCGCCGGATACTCCCTCGCTTACTCCCGCGAGGGTCTGGAGAACTTCCAGTACGTCGGCGGCAGCAATCCTGGCTATACCGGCCAGCAGTTTGCCTTTGCCTCATCTGCGGTGACCGGCGCCGGCCAGTACAAGGCGGGCAGCATTGCTATCGGTAGTACGCTCGGCAACCTGCCGCTGGTGCAGACGCCGTCGTCGTTCACCAACCACTTCGCCCTGCAGCCCAACTCCGCGGCCAACAACGTCAACGTCTTTGACCCCAACCTCCATATGCCCTACGTGGAGAGCTGGACCGCCGGCATTCAGCGCTCTCTCGGGCCGCACACCGCCCTCGAGGTCCGCTACATTGGCAATCATGGTGTCGGCCTCTATCAGCAGTTGAATATGAACGAGGTCAACATCTTCCAGCCCGGTTCATTGAACTTTCTCAATGAGTTCAACAACGCCTCGGCCAACCTCAAGGCTTGCATGGCGAACACCACCTGCAGCCAGAGCCCCAGCTTCGCCAACCTCGGCCTGCCCGGCCAGACGGCGGTGCCGATCATGAGCGCGGCCTTCAATTCGCCGGGCGCCAATACCGGCGCCGCCTCGCAGCGAGCCGCCGGCTTTTCCAACGGCCGGTTCATCAACGACCTGCAAACCGGACAGGCTGGCGCGTTTGCTACTTCGCTGGCCACCGACTACACCTACTGGCAACAATTTTCGAGCAACGGCTACCCCAGCAACCTTTTCACGGTGAACCCGGATGCTTTGGGCGGCGCCTACTACCTGCGCAATGGTCTCCAGTCCACCTATAACGGCCTGATGATTATTCTGCGCCGCCGTCCCATCCACGGCCTCACACTGAACGCCAGCTACACCCTCAGCCACAGCCTTACCAATGACTGGCAGCGCAACGGCACCAACTACGTCGATGAAATAACCTTGCGCGACCCCAGCCTGATGAAAGGTCCGGCGCCCTTCGATATCCGCAACGCCTTCAAGTTCTATTCCCTCTGGGAGCTGCCCTTCGGCCGCGGCGAACGCTGGGGCTCGGGTGCTTCCGGCTGGGTCAATGACCTGATTGGCGGCTGGGACTTCGATTCCAATATCCTCCTGCAAAGCGGCCGTCCCGGCCTGCTCACCGGCGGCTACCAGACGTTCAACAACGAGGATGCCGGCGCGGTTCTGCACGGCATGTCGGTCCAGGACCTGCAGAGCCAGTTGGGCGTCTATAAGACCACCTCGCCCGCTCCCGGCGCCGTCTGGTACTTCCCGCAGAAGTTCCTAAGCACGTCCACTGGCGCCGTCAACACCAGCGCCCTTGGCCCCTGCGGGACCGCGGGCGGCATGTGCTCGCGCGTGTTTCTTTATGACGCGCCTTTCTTTTTGCCCGATCTGTCCTTAGTCAAGAACACTCAGGTTACCGAGCGCATTGGCACCCAACTCCAGGTCCAGTTCCTGGATGCCTTCAACAACGCCAACTTCTTCTGGACCGGCTCCGCCTCCACCTTTGGCACCGCCGGCCGCGCCCTTACCGGCCGCGGCAGCCAGAACTTCGGCCAGATCACCCACGCCTATCAGGCCGTAGATTCCACCAGCGTTCACGGCGGCCGTACCGTTCAGCTCGTCTTCAAAGTTACTTTCTGAGGACGGCCCTCATGCAACCCTCCGGCGGCGGCGCTCGGCGCCGCCGCCTTTTTTATGACATTATTCCCGTGAGGTGCTCAACGCCGATGCCAGCCAGGAGGTGAGAGAGGTCGCGATGTGGCCCTCTACGGGAACTCCGCTCGCGGCCGGCCATTGCCGCGATCCGGCCCAGGCCACGCTCTCATCCGGGCGAAGCAGCTCCACCGTCACGCGCAAGGTCCCTTCCGGGCCCACCGCGGCCAGCGCTGTTGCCTCGACGCGCACGGGCACCGTGAACTGATACCCGCGTCCGGGGATGGTGGCAATATAGTGCTCGGCATCGCCCAGAGCGTGCCGCAGCGTGCAAATGCCGACCGTGAGATTGGAATCAGAAACGTTGAGTCCCGCCCATACCGAGGCGAGCAGCGCTTCACGCTCGAGTACCTGTCCGGCTGCGCGTACCAGCGCAATGAGCAGGTCCAGCGCCCGCGGGCTGATGGCGACCCCCTGATCGCCCCGCCACAGCCGCCGCTCCTCGGGACACAAGCGGAATTCACCAAACAGATAGCGGACCCTCTGCGGGGCCTGCGCCTTGCCTTGGGTCATGCGTCCTCCACACGAAGACTTTCCCCCAGTGCTCCTAGTTTACCAGCAACTCCCGATCCGCCCGCCGCCGCCACGCGGGATGCTATCGTGAAAAGAGAACCATGCTTTCTGTCTCTCAGGTAACCGTGCGCTTCGGCGCGAAGATATTGTTCGAAGACGTCTCCACCAGCTTTACCGCCGGGCGGCGCTATGGCTTGACGGGCCCCAATGGCGCCGGTAAGACCACCTTCATGCGCCTTTTGTCTGGGGAAAACGAGCCCCAGCAAGGCAGCGTGACCCGCCCCGAACGTCTCGGCGTGCTGCGCCAGGATCAGTTTGCCTTCGATGCCTACCGTGCCCTCGATACCGTCATCATGGGCAACCGCCGCCTCTGGGCAGCCCTGGAGGAGCGTGAGCAAATCTACGCCAAACCGGAGATGAGCGATGCCGACGGCATGCGCCTCGGCGAGCTCGAGGGCATCGTCGGCGAAGAAGACGGCTATGCCGCCGAAAGTGACGCTGCCGTGCTGCTCGAAGGCCTGGATGTCGCCGCGCCCCTGCACGAGCGCCCCATGCGCGAGCTCCAGGGCGGCGAAAAAGTCCGCGTCCTGCTCGCCCAGGCGCTGTTCGGCCATCCCCAGGCGCTGCTCCTCGACGAGCCCACTAACCACCTCGATCTTGACTCCATCGAGTGGCTGCAGAATTTTCTGCTGCGCTACGATGGCGCGCTGGTGGTGATCTCCCACGACCGCCATTTCCTCAACCGCGTCTGCACCCACATCGCCGACATCGACTACCAGACCATCATCACCTACACCGGCGGCTACGACGATATGGTGCTGGCCAAAACCCAGATTCGCTCGCGCCTGGAGTCCGAAAACGTCCAGCGCGAAAAGAAAATCGCCCAACTCAACGACTTTATCGCCCGCTTTTCGGCGGGCACACGCTCCTCGCAGGTGCAATCCCGCCGCAAGGAAGTCGAGCGTCTGCAGGTCACCGACCTGGCCCGCTCCAACATCGCCCGCCCCTACATCCGCTTTGAACAGCGCCGCCCCTCCGGCAAGACCGTTCTCGAATGCGAAGGCCTCGCCAAGAGCTACGGCGGCCGCCCAATTTTTAGCGGCTTCGGCGCGCAAGTGATGCGCGGTGAAAAAATCGCCATCCTCGGCCGCAACGGCGCCGGCAAGACCACGCTGCTGCGTTGCCTGCTCGAAGACAACGGCTTCCGTGATTCCGGCACGGTCCGCTGGGGCCATGAAGTCCAGATCGGCTACTTTCCTCAGGATGCCGGCGCCGAAGTTACGGGCACCGAATCCGCCTTCCACTGGCTGACGCAATGGGATCCGGACGCGCCGCAGGAGCAAATCCGCGGCCTGCTGGGTCAAATGTTGTTCAAGCGGGAAGACGGCGACAAATCCGTGGCCGTTTTATCGGGCGGAGAAACCGCCCGTCTGCTGTTTTGCAAGCTCATGCTCCAGCAGCCCAATCTGCTGATCCTCGATGAGCCCACCAACCATCTCGATCTGGAGTCCATCAACGCCCTCAACCTCGCCCTGCAGCGTTATTCCGGCTCGGTGATTCTCGTCAGCCACGACCACGACCTGGTCGATGAAGTCGCCAGCCGCATCTGGCACGCCGGCAGCGGTCAAATCGAAGAATTCAAAGGCAGCTACGAAGAATTCCGCGCCGCCACGACGGTTGCCTGACGATACCAGGCGACCGTACGCTTTAGTCCTTCGGCAAAGCTGACCTGCGGCCGGAACCCCAGCAGTTCCTGCGAGCGGCTGATGTCCGCCACCGAGTGCCTCACGTCGCCGGCCCGTTCTGCTCCGTACCGCACCTCACCCGCGCAGCCGGTCATCGGCCGCAGCAGCTCCAGTATCTGGTTGAGCGAGATCCGTTCGCCCATGCCGACGTTTATCGTCTGCCCGCCGACGCGCTCCGCCGCTGCATCAGCGGCGAGTAAATTGGCGGCGACCACGTTATCGATGTAGACGAAATCCCGGCTCTGCTCCCCATCGCCGAAGACTTGCGGCGTGCTTCCTGCGAGCATGGCGTGGATGAAGCGCGCCAACACCCCCGAATACGGGCTGTTCGCATCCTGATAGGGTCCAAAGACATTGAAGTACCTCAGGCTCACCGTCGTCAGCCCATAGGAGGCGTGAAACGCCGCCAGATAATGCTCCCCCGCCACTTTCGCCGCCGCATACGGCGACAACGGCGCCGGCGTCATGTCTTCGTGCTTAGGCAGCGCCGGATCATTCCCATACGCCGCCGACGAAGCTGCATAAATGAACCGCTCCACGCCCGCCGCGCGCGCCTCCACCAGCAGGTTCACCGTAGCGTCGAGGTTGGCCCGGTTGTTCTCCAGCGGCTCGGCTACCGAGCGCGGCACGCTCGGAATCGCTGCTTCGTGAAAGACCACCCCCACGCTCGCGCACGCCCGCCGTGCCTCCGCCGGATCCGCCACATCGCCTTCGATGAACTCGATGCCGCGGCACCGCTCCAGATTCTCGCGTTTCCCGGTGGCGAAATTATCGATGCCGCGCACCCGCTCGCCGCGCTCGAGCAGTGCCGCCGCCAACGCCGACCCAATGAACCCGGCCACCCCCGTCACCAGATAAGTTGCGCGCATACCGTGACTCTAGCGTGCCACGACTCGCATGGTTTCCGCCAGAATACGCAAGTCCAACCTCAGCGACCGCCGTCGTAGATACTCCAGGTCGTACTTCAGCTTCGCTTGCGCTCCGGCGACCCCAACCCCGTAGCCGATCTTGACCTGTGCCCAGCCCGTCATCCCCGGCCGCACCTGGTGACGCAGCGCGTAGCCCGGAATCCTTCGCCGAAACTCCTCCACAAATTCCGGCCGCTCCGGCCTCGGTCCGATCAGGTTCATGTCCCCCAGGAGCACGTTCCACAGTTGCGGCAGCTCATCCAGATGCAGCCGTCGCAGCCACCACCCCACCCGCGTCACGCGCTCATCATCCTCCGCCGCCCACACCGGCCCGGTCTCCTGCTCCGCACCTGCCCGCATCGACCGGAACTTGAGCATTACAAACAGCCGTCCATCTCGCCCCACCCTCGCCTGCCTGTAGATTACGCCGCCGTCGGACTCCCACCGGATTGCCACCGCAATCAAGGCCAGCACTGGGCTCAGCACCACCAGCCCCACCCCTGCCAGCACCACACTGCTCACCCGTGCCCACAGCTCCCACTCCCACCTGGCTCCTGCCCCCACCGCGTCGCCGTAACTAAACGTCGCTCCCATGCCTGTTTGCCTCCGCAAACCGCATGCCACTCCCGCCCCCGCGCCTTTCGCTCAATTTCCCGATCGGCCGGAGAAGCCTGCTTCCCTCAGGTGAGCACACGAATACCCAAAAAGCGGCCCCTCTTGTCTCGGCCCCCTGAGCCTTCAACTGTGAACTGTGAACTGTAAGCTGTGAACTACTTCTTCACCGCCGCGTTGAACGCCGCCGCCGACTGCTGCATATAAGTCTGATAGACGCGCTGAAATCCCGGTGAGGTATTCAGCCACAAGCCCACCGCCAGAATCGGAATCAGCGCCAGCGCCGCCCGCAGGCGATCCCGCCGGTTGGTCTTTTTCTCTTTCTCCCAGCGAAACAGCGCGACGCCCAGCGCCCAGCACGCCAGCATAATGATCAGCAACCCGAACAGTTCCGGCCAATTGGCGCCAAACCCCGTCCCGCCCAGCATCACAAACGCGCTCGACAAGATCATCAGCGTCGGTGGCAGGAAGAGCGCGATCCGCTGAATCGAGTGGCCCAATTGCATCAGCGGCAGCGTCGTGCCCGTCAGGAACAGCAGCGCAAAAAACAGCAGATTGTTCCACACCGTCGCTTCCTGCACCGTGTCCACCACGCAGGCGATGATCAACCCAATGGCGCTGATCGCCAGAAACGCCAGCGAGAAAACAATAAACAGCACCAGCAGATTGCCGGCCACCGGCATATGGAACCACCACACTGCCAGCACATACTGCAGCACCACCACGGGCATGAACAGCAAATAGCTGCTCAGCATCCGGCTGCCGACCATGATGGTGGCGCTGATGGGCGCCAGATGATACCGCCGCAGCATGTCGCGCTCGCGCATGGTCACCATCTGCATCGAAAATCCGAACAGTGCGTTGCTGATGATTTCCAGGCTGATCAGCGGTCCGAATAGCGCCGCCACCGCCAGCGGCCTCATCCCGCCGAAGATGAGGAAATAGATGAAGAACCACATCATCGGCCAGATAAAGACAAAAAAGAATGCGATCCGGATGCGATAGGCCAGCAGCACGTTCAGCCAGGCCATCTGCAACATGCTGCGCGCACTCGCGCCTGGCCCCCGGCGCGCGGCCTCCCGCCCGGCGCCGGCCTCGGGCCGCGCGATCTCCATTTCCGGCTGTATCGGTCCGGCTGTACTCATTCCCCAATGCTCCGTCCGGTCAATTTCAGGTACACATCTTCCAGCGTGGTATGCGCGATCCGCGCCTCCAGCAGCTCGTTGCCAATCTTGTCGGCGTGGATAGCGATCGCCGCCAGCATCTTGCCTCCGCTGCGGCCGTGCAGTACGTACTCGTTCCCCATGCCGTCGCCCTCGACCGCGTGCGCCGCATCCGCGCCCGCGCACTGCGCCATCTCGGCAATTTCCATCGGGTCGCGCAGCGCCACTTCCAGCCGGTCGCCGGCGCCGTGCTCCAGAATGAGCTGCTTGGGCGCGCCGATGGCATGCAGCTCGCCCTGGCTCAGGATTCCCACCTGATCGCACAGCCGCTCGGCTTCTTCAATGTAATGCGTGCTCAGCAGCACCGATTTGCCTTCCGCCCGGATCCGCAGGATCAGCTCATGCAGCTCGCGCCGCAGCTTGGCGTCCAGGCCGGTCGTCGGCTCATCCAAAAACAGCACCTGCGGATCGCCCACCAGTGCCAGCCCCAGCGCCACACGCTGTTTCTCGCCACCCGACAGCGAGTCGTAAAAGGAACGGCCTTTGTGCCGCAGCGTGACCCAGTCCAGCAGCTTATCGACATCCGCCGGGTGCGCATAGAAACTGGCAAACAGCTCAAACACCTCGCGCACCCGGATCTTGTCCGGCAGCGACGTGGACTGCAGTTGTGCTCCCAGAATCTGGCGCACCTTCAGCGCATCTTCAATTGGCCGGAGCCCGCACACCCGCACATGGCCGCCGCCGGGCGTGCGCAGCCCCTCGATCATTTCGATAATGCTGGTCTTTCCCGCTCCATTCGGCCCCAGCAGCCCAAAGATGGTCCGCTCGGGAATGGAAAATGTTACCCCGCGCACCGCCTCCAGCTTTCCGTAGCTAATGCGCAGGTCTTCAACTTCGACTATCGCCGACATCTTTTCCAGAGTATCGCAGTTCTGTCGTCAGCGATTCAGCGGCTCAGCCGGGCCGGAACGCACGCAGGCTCGTAACGGCTCGCACCGTATGCGGCTGCCGCTGAGAAGCCGACCGGTTGACCAGCTTGCAAACCTTCGCCAGTTGCACCAACATAGAACCATGCCCAGCTTGGCGCAGGAACGCTACACCAACCTCGATCCGCACGACAGCCCGCGTGCGGTCTTCTATGGCAACCAGCAGCCCGACGGTGTGGTTCTGACCTCGCTCGACAAGGCCGTCAACTGGGTGCGGAAGAACTCCATCTGGCCGATGACCTTCGGCCTCGCCTGCTGCGCGATTGAAATGATGTCCATGTCGGCCTCGCGCTTCGACATCGCCCGCTTTGGCGCCGAAGTCTTCCGCCCCTCGCCGCGTCAGTCTGACCTGATGATCATCGCCGGCCGCGTTTCGCGCAAAATGGCCCCGGTCATCAAGCACCTCTATGAGCAGATGCCCGAGCCCAAGTACGTCATCAGCATGGGCGCCTGCGCCACCTCCGGCGGCGTGTTCAACAACTACGCGCTAATTCAGGGCGTCAACCAGGTCATTCCGGTGGATGTCTACGTGCCCGGCTGCCCGCCCCGTCCCGAGCAGCTTATCTACGCCATCATGATGCTGCAGCGCAAAATCGAAAACGAGCGCGGCAGCTTCAAGGAAGCCATCAATCTCGCGTGATGGCCGGCCTCGACCGCACCGCAGCCCTCGGGCTGCTGCACGAATACACTCAGTCGGAAAGCCTGCGCAAACATGCGCTGGCGGTCGAAGCCTGCTGCCGTGCGTACGCCCCCGAAGCCGAGCGCGACCTCTGGGGTCTCACCGGCCTGCTCCACGATTTTGACTACGAGCGCTGGCCCAATCTGCCCGACCATCCCCTGCAGGGCAACAAGATTCTGACCGGGCTGGGCTATCCCGAAGCCCTCCGCCACGCCATCCTGGCACATTGCGAGCAAACGGGCGCCAAGCGAGAATCACCGCTGGACAAGACTCTGTTCGCCTGCGATGAACTCTCGGGCTTCCTCACGGCTTGCGCCCTGGTCAAGCCCTCCAAGTCGATTGCCGAAGTCGAACCCGCCAGCGTCCGCCGCAAACTGAAGGACAAAGCCTTCGCCCGCTCCGTCAGCCGCGACGACATCACCCGCGGCGCCGCAGAACTGGGCCTGCCATTGGAGGCTCACATCGCCAACTGCCTGGCCGCCCTCCGCTCCATCGCCCCCTCTCTCGGGCTGTAGTCCCCAACTCGAAACTGCATCCGAAGTTTTTCCCCGGTTTCCAGCACGTCGCCGATACCGTAGACGGTGCGGATCACTGGGTTGATCAGTGATACAGTGAGCTTGTGCCGTCGCATCGAAGAATCGTGCCCGGTATGCACAACCCCGCTCTGGCCGCCGCGGTCAAGGCTGCCCTGCCTCTGCTGGATAGCCTCTCGACTGCCGTGGCCGTACTCGATGCGGCCGGTAAGATTGCCGCCGCCAACCGCTCGGCGCGGGAGGCTTTTGGCGGTTCCGGCCTGCCCACCCTGCGCTCGCACCCTGCCCTGCGCGAAGCCATTGCCCGCCGCGAGCTGGCAACCGTGGTTCTGACGCACGCTTCCCGTCAAGCCCAAAGCCAGGTGCGTGTTCTTCCGCACGGTCCCCTCCTGCTGATCGAATCCCGGGATACCAGTGCCAGTTGGAGCCTGGAGCAAAGGCTGCAGGCCACGCAAAAAGCAGGCGAGGCCGTCGAATACAACCGTACCGATCTCCTCCGCGCCTACGAGCTGGCCATCAGCAAACTCGAGGAAGCGCAGCATCAGATCGACGAGCACCAGAAAACCATCGAGCAGTTGTTTCTGGAGAACGCCCGATTGCTCGCCGGCGCGAACCAATAATTTTCCGCCTGCCGTAGCGCGGTGGCTTTGCGAAAGCGGGCTAATTCCGCCCTAGCCGTGCGCCTCGCGGTTGCCGGCACTCCGACCCGAAACTTCCAGCACGTAGCCCACCCCGTACATCGTCGCAATGACTCCATCGCCCAGCTTATTGCGCAGTCCCAGCATGACGCGGTCCACCGCCCGGTTTCCGCTCAACTTCACCGCCGTGTGCAGCGCTTCGCGGCTCGTCACGCTGCCAGGCTGACGTAGAAGCTCGCGCAGTGCGGCCACTTCATGGCCGCTCAGCCGCGCGTTGCGTCCGTGGATGCTGATGAGGCCCTTTACGGTATCGAGTTCCAACCAGCCCGCGGGAGTCTCGGCGGCCAGCATGGCGCTGGCGCCACTTGCGAGCAGATCCTGCATCTCGATGCCACCGCTGGCGGCTGCTTCCAGCAACAGGGAAATGGCGGTCCGGCGCACCAACACCAGCGTGCCCGGCTCCAGATGCAACTCGCTGCCTGGCCGCAGCGCCCCGGATTCGTTTTCGCCCAGCGGTTTTCCGTCCAGCGACGCGGTGCCGCTGAGCAGGAGCACAGCCGTCTGGCTGGGCGTCGGCCAGGACAGCGTCAGCGCATGTTGTGCCCGCAGCGCGTACTGGATCGGCCCACCCCAGCAGCGGTCCAGCCGGTGCAGCGTGGCCCTCGTGCCCGTCAGCGCGTGTTCCTGCGAATGCGGGCTGGTGAACTGCAGCAGCGCGTCGGCGCCGCATCCGAGTGCTTCGCTGAGGGCGGTGGCCACGGTCCGTAGGACTTCCACCAGCAGCTTGCGCAGCTCGGCCCGCAGCGCCGCCTCGCTCAAGGGCGGCGTCGCCCGGTGCAGCGCTGCAATTTGTGCGCGCGTGCCGGCGTCGCCGGTGCTCAGCAGCACCGCCAATTGCAGGAGCCCCGAGGGCCACGTGTGCAAGTTGCCGCCGGGGTCGATCGTTTGCATCACTGGAGTCGCCATCGTCCACTTACCTCCCGCAGTGATGTGCAAAAGTGTAACAGACCTGTGGATAGCCTGTGCATCAAATTTCTGCCCCCACCCATCCGGGTGGTATTTCCGGCTCACACTCAGTCGGCCAGCCGGTCTGACGGTCTGTCGGCCTATCGGATTGACTGACGCTCGGGAGGTACCCAAGTTCGAGCGTTGGGAGCGCGACGACTGTCTCGTGGGGTGTTCCTTTGATTTCGCTAAGTGTGCCACTTTGCAATGCAAAGTGGCGTGTTTGCTGGGGGTTTTTGGATGCGGGACGTGGCACAGGTGGCTCGCCACTTTTTGCTCTGGTCGCTCCCGTTGGTCGCTTGGAGTGCGGGCTTCGATTCCCGGCAGGGTCCGCCCGCTGGCGCTCCGGGCTCCTCCAAGCCGCCGCCAATGGAACAGCGAATGGAACAGGCGCCCGGGACGCGCCGTGACTAGTGATGGGTGGTAAGGCGTGAGCCAAGGCTCGGCGGCGTGGCCACGGGGGGAGGACATAGTTCGGGTGAGGAGTCGACGGTGCGCGCCCACGGTATGCGGCGGGCCTGCCCGGTGCAGCGCGGCTGAGGAGCGGCGGTGCGGAGGATGGCTACAACTACTTAGATGGGGAAAAAGGCGTGGAGGTTGTGTGGCTCGCCACTTTTTGCCCGGGTCGCTCCCGTTGGTCGCTGGAGTGCGGGTTTCGATTCCCGGCAGGGTCCGCCCGCTGGCGCTCGGGGCTCCTCCAGGCTGCCGCCACCGGAGTTGCGGGCGAGGCCCCGGGGAGGCGTGCCGGCGGAAGATGTGGTGGAGCTGAGGGGGTTCGAACCCCTGACCTCTTCCATGCCATGGAAGCGCGCTCCCAACTGCGCCACAGCCCCAGAGATTGGATGATATCACGGGCGCTCACGCCGGCGCCACTGACGCTTGTGTTTCGGATGCACGCAGCAGCCAGCACCGGCCACCCACAACTGTTTTATAATTCTTTGTGCCCGAGCGCGATGGTAGCCGTTACATTTTTGTTACCGGCGGAGTCGTCTCCTCGCTCGGCAAAGGGCTGGCCGCCGCCTCGATTGCCGCTTTGCTCGAAAGCCGAGGCCTCAAAGTCGCACTCCTCAAATTCGACCCCTATCTGAACGTCGATCCCGGCACCATGAGCCCGTTTCAGCATGGGGAGGTGTTTGTCACCGACGATGGCGCGGAAACCGACCTCGACCTCGGCCATTACGAACGCTTCACCTCCGGCACCCTCAGCCGCCTGAACAACGTCACCGCCGGCCGCATCTACGAAACCATCCTCGCCAAGGAGCGGCGCGGCGACTACCTGGGCAAGACCGTCCAGGTCATTCCGCACGTCACCAACGAGATCAAAGACGCCATCCGCCGCGTCTCCTCTGGCGCGGGGGATGGGCGCCCCGACATTACCATCGTCGAAATCGGCGGCACGGTGGGCGACATCGAATCCCTGCCCTTCCTCGAAGCCATCCGCCAGATGCGGCAGGAAGTCGGCCGCGAAAACGCACTCTTTATTCACCTGACGCTGGTGCCGTTCATCGCCGCCGCGGGTGAGCTCAAAACCAAGCCCACGCAGCAATCCGTGCGCGACTTGCGCGCCATCGGCATCCAGGCCGATATCGTGCTCTGCCGCACCGACCGCTTCTTGTCGTCCGAGCTGCGCGCGAAAATCGCCCTCTTCTGTAATGTCGCCGAAGAGGCGGTCATCACCGCCAAAGACGCCGCCAGCATCTATCAGGTGCCCGTCCTGTTGGGCGAACAAGGCCTGGACGAGCTGGCCCTGCGCTACCTGCACATGCCGGCGCCGCCTTCCAACCTGCGCCCCTGGCACGCAATCATCGACCGCTTCGAGCACCCGCAGGGCGAAGTGCGCATCGCCGTGGTGGGCAAATACATCGAGTACGAAGACAGCTACAAGAGCCTCAAGGAAGCCCTCGTCCATGCCGCCCTCAGCCAGCGCCTGCGGCTGCACGTCGACTGGGTCGAGAGTGAAGGCCTGGAACAGCAGCCCCCCACAGCCGTCGCCGCCCGGCTCGCGGCGGCCGATGGCATCCTGGTTCCTGGTGGTTTTGGCGCGCGTGGCATTGAAGGCATGCTTGCCGCCATCCGCTACGCGCGCGAATCGGGCACGCCCTTTTTCGGCATTTGCCTGGGTATGCAATGCGCGGTCATCGAATTCGCCCGCAATGCCTGCGGCCTGGCGCAGGCCAACAGCAGTGAGTTCGACCCAGCCACGCCGCAGCGCGTCATCTATAAACTCCGGGAGCTTCTGGGCGTGGAAGAAATGGGCGGCACCATGCGGCTGGGGTCCTGGCCCTGCGTCCTACAGCCCGGCTCGCGGGCGGCCGCCGCCTACGGCAGGCAGGAAATTCACGAGCGTCATCGTCACCGCTACGAAATGAACCGCGACTTCGAGCCCCAGCTCAACGCCGCCGGCATGACTGTCAGCGGTCGCAGCCCGGATGAAGTCTACGTCGAGGTGGTCGAAATCGCCTCGCATCCCTGGTTCCTGGGCTGTCAGTTTCATCCCGAATTCAAATCCCGGCTGCTGGCGCCGCATCCGCTGTTTGTCGCGTTTGTCGCCGCCGCCCACGCCAGGACTGTTGCCGCCGGAGGCGGCGCGAGCCAGTGTTCCTCATCGCCGGTCCCTGCGTAATCGAAAGCGAAGCGCACGCGCTGGGGCTGGCCGCCGAGCTGGCCCGCCGCGCCCGCGCGCGCAATCTGCGGCTGATCTTCAAAGCCAGCTACGACAAGGCCAACCGCTCCAGCGTGCGCGGCTTCCGCGGCCCTGGTTTGGCGGAAGGGCTGCGCGTTTTAGCCGAAGTCAAGCGCCAGCACGGCCTTGAAATTCTGACGGATGTGCATCAGGTCAGCGAAGTCGCGGCCGCCGCGGAAGTCGCCGATGTGCTGCAAATTCCGGCATTTTTATGCCGCCAGACGGACCTCATTCAGGCGGCGGCCCGTACCGGCCGCATCGTGAACATCAAAAAAGGTCAGTTCATGGCCCCGTGGGACATGAAAGGCGCCGTCGAAAAGGCCCGCGCCGCCCGCCCGGAGGTTGCGGTGTGGCTCACCGAAAGAGGTTCCAGCTTCGGCTACAACAACCTCGTCGTCGACATGCGCTCGCTCGCCGTCCTGCGCGACTTCGGGGCGCCGGTGATTTTCGACGTGACGCACAGTCTGCAGCTTCCCGGCGCGGCTGGCGACAAATCGGGCGGCACGCCCCAGTTCATTGAAGTGCTCGCCCGCGCGGGCGCTGCAGCCGGCGTCGATGGCCTCTTCCTGGAGACGCACGAAGACCCTCCGCAGGCGCTCTCCGATGGCGCCAATGCTCTCCCTCTCGCTCGCCTCGACGGTCTGCTCGATCAGGTGCTTGCTGTCGAAGGCGCTCTCGCCCGGTTTAAGCCGTTACGCGCGTGACGTTCTCAGCCTGCGGCCCTTTTTTGCCCTCGGTAATGTCGAACTCTACTTCATCACCCTCCTGCAGCGACTTGTAGCCTTCCTGGGTAATCGCCGAATAGTGGACGAAGACATCGTCGCCGCCCTCCCGGCCGATAAACCCATAGCCCTTAACGTTGTTGAACCACTTCACTTTGCCCCTAATCCGTGCCAATGATCTTTCCTCCTGGCGCACGTATTTGGCCTCATCATGGAAGGCCCGGGCAGCAAAGTCAAGCGGCAGCAACCGTAGATCAGTATTTCAGTAGATCAGTATTTCAGTACGTGGGCCGCTGGGGCGCGCGAGACTTCAAAACACGACCGCCTGCAAGATTAGGCCGCCAGTGGTTGTGTCCTTGGTGGTAGCGGGATCGGCCTGAGGTTCATGGGCGGCATCGCCGCTGGCGCCCTGGCGGGGCATGGCGAGTAGGCCGGTGACATCCACTTGTAGCAGGCCGGAGGAGCCGCCTGCGGCGCCCGACATGTAGGCATAGACTACGCCCGCCGATTTTGCGCTTCCCATGCCAAGGCTGGGGAACACGATCATGCCGTTGGGGTCCTGCACGCCGGCAAAGCCGTTCAGGGACGGCGAATTCTTGCTGAGATAGAACACCCAGTCGGACAGCCCCGGGGTTGTCGCCCATTGGGAGGGCGGCACAAGCTGGCCGGCCATGAAACCGTTGCCGCCAGCAAAGACGATGTGGTCGGTCGAGTCCACCGCGGGCTGGCCCAAGCTCATGGACACGGTGCCGAGCTGCATGCCGGCGGCCTGCGGGTTGGCGGGCGTGAACGCGTTCGGCGAGCCCGCGGTTTCGGTGATGCCGTCGAGATTCAGAAATCCAATGGGGTTGTTGGTGCCGTTTTCCTCCGTCAGCACGGCGACACCGTAGCCGCTGTCGACGGCGTTGCCATCGACCGTGTCGCCGTTGCCGCCTAAGCTCGGCGTTGGAAATTCAGGAATCAAGCCCTGTAAGGTGGTGTAGGGCATGAAGTAGGACTGCTGGGCCTCGAAATCGACCAATTGCACGCCATCGTAGTTGCCGGCTACGAGCATGGGCGCAGGCGCTTTGGCGCCGAGAACCTGGATTCCTTGCGCCAGCGAGGCGCCCATGCTTTCGCTCAAGACTTGAGATTTGGGGACAGCGAAGGCGGCGTTCTCGCTGAGTTTGCTGCTCACGGGGTCGAATTGAGTGTAGCCATCGGTGCTTGCCAGCTCTACCTGACAGCCAGTGGCGCAATCGTCCCAGATGGCGCTGGTGATCCATAGGCCGCCGGTGGAGGCGCTGATGCCGGGACTTTGCAGGTTGGTGAAGGGCAGATTGCCGGTAAACTCGACGGGATTGCCGGTGGCGGGATTGCCGGTTGCCAGGGTTACGGCGTTGAGCACCGTAACGCCAGCGTCGGTGCCGTCAAAGGCGAAGATCTGGGGGTGATCGGTCGCGCCCAGAATGGCCGCTACACCCCAGAAGCTGCTGAGGTTGGTCTTCCAAACCTTGGGCGCCGCGAGGGCGGCGGTGGGATCGGTAACATCGTACACCGCGATGCCGGGCGAGGCGGTGTTGGTGGTCTGCAAGACCTGAAACACGTACTCGTGGCCGCCGAAGGCCATGTGGGTCAAATTGCCGGAGCTGGTCTGGTTGAAGCCGATGGCGGCGGGCGTGCAGGAGCAGGCGGCCGCGCCTTCGACGAGCTCGGCGCTGGGAGCGTTAGGTAACGCCGCCATCCCGGCACTGCTGTTGGCCCAATTGATGGCGGCGTCGAGATAATCGCTGGTTCCAGCGGTGGCCAGCAACGCCGGCTCGCCACTAACGTTGACGCGGCCGTTCCAGACCCCATCACGGATGTCCAGCGCCAGGGCGCCGATCAGGTCAGCGGGGTTTTTCCAGGCCAACTGCACGCCCTCGTTCAGCACTCCCTGTTCGGCTTCCATTTCCGAGGCGCTATCACTGCCTTGCGGCGGAATCAGCTCGATCGCGGTCGCGCCGCTGAAATGGTAAAAGCCGTTCAGCAGTTTGGTGGCATCTGCGTGTGCTGCGGTCAGGGTTGCGTCCTTGCCGTGGATGTAATCGGAAACGGCGAGCTGGTAGGCGAACTCGCTGAACATGCCGACTTGGATACCGCTCACCGTCGTATTGCCGGCAGCGCTATCGAAGAGAGCGTCGAAGGCCGGGGCGGCGAGCGTCTGCATGGTCGGGCCCAGGAAATTGATCGTGCCGCCGGCGGCGGTGCTAACGTCGAGCGGAGCCGCGGTGGGCGCGTCGAGCGTGACTTTGAAGAAGCCGGTATCGTCGGTCTGGGCGGTGCAGACGGTGGTGCCGGACACCGATCCTGATCCGGTCTGGAGCGTCGATACGGTCAGGAGGGAGCCGGCGGAGCCTTGGCCGCTAAGGGTAGGGCCAGTGGGGGTGCTCACGACGAAGTTCTGGGTCGCCGTGCCGCCGCCCGGACCGGCCAGCGACACAGCAACCGGGTAGCTACCGGGCTTAGCCACATCGGCGAGGGTGAGCGGGATGGCCAACTGCGTCGCGCTGGCGACGGTGGCGGTTTTGCTCTCGCCGTTATAGGTCACGGTTGTGCCGGCGAGGAAATTGGTGCCGGTGACCGTCAGTGTCTTCGGGGCGTCGCAGGGGAAGACGGGCTGCGGCTGCACCGCGGTGATGGTGGGGGTGGGATTGTCGACGGTGAAGTTGATGGTGGCCGTTTGGCCGTCGGGGTTGGTGATCACCACTGCTTCTACTGCGGCCGTGGAAAGCTCGGCCGCCGTGGTGGCGAAGGTGATTTGGGTGGCGCTCACCACCGATACGTTCGCGGCGGCGGAGCCTGCGAAGGTTACCGTCGCCTTGGGATCAAAATTGCTTCCAGTGATGGTCACTGTGCCGGGCGTGCTGCCGACCAGTACCGTTGCCGGCGACAGGCTGGAGGCCGAGGGCGGAGGCGCCAACACCTTAAAGGCAACGCTGTTGGAGGCGCCGCCGCCGGGTGACGGGTTGGTCACGACCACCGGATAGCTGCCTGCGGTTGACTGATCGGAAGCGCTTAGGCTGATGGTGAGGGAGGACGCACTCACGAAGGTGGCGGTGTGACTGGCGCCGTTGTAGGTGACCGTCGAAGCCGACATGAAATTGCTGCCGTTGATGGTCAGGGTCTGCGCGGCGGCGCCCACGGTTGCTGACGCCGGCGACAGAGAACTGATGACGGGCACGGGATTGTTGGCGGGTGGGGGCGGCGGGGGTGGCGTGGAGGGGCCATTGCCGCCACATGCCGCCATGGTCATAACTACTGCCGCCGCCAAGAATGCCGTACGCCATTTCATGGTATCCCCCGCGGACCGAAATGTCGGCCCTGAAGGATAACGCGGAAGGACGCGCCGAAGCCTGCCAGAGAGCAGCTAGTAGCAGGTAGCTCGTAGCTGGTAGGAAGACGCGGGTGCTGGCAGAACTTCCGGGGTTGGCAGGGTTTGGGCGGGGTTTGCGCGTTCGTTCAGTAGGAGGGTCTTTATGCGTGCTCGCTGGTGGCTGTGCGCAATATTGGCGGTGTTGTGCACGGCGCCGGCCTGGGGGCAGGTGGGCAGCCCCATGTGGTTCGCCGACTACTACGCCGTGGCCACAGCGCGAGGTGCGGAACGGGCGGCCGCGCCTAAATGGGCGGCCACCAAGATTGTGGAGGCGAGGCAAACCGCGGCGTCGGTTCCTGCGGGGTCGGCGTTCGTTGCCGGCGTGTTCGAGCTCACTGCCGGCGGCAATCCCTTTGTTGGCAATGCGCCCGATTCGGTTCACCTCGGTGCCCCGAACCCCCAGGACAGCCACGAGCTGTTCGTCGGCTTCGATAACAGTTCTGATAGCAACACCTTCTTCGTCGCGCTCAAACGGGGCGTGCTGTACACGATCACCTTTGACTCCTGGGGACACACTTTGCCCTGCACTGGCTGGCAAGTACCCGCGAGCGGCCCGAAGTACCTGGCTCTGGTCATCAAAATGACCGGGCCGCGCACATGTGCGGGCACGGCCAGCGTTCCGTTACCGGCCTCTGCCCTGAGCGCGCTCGGTGTTTCTGCGGCACCTGCGGCCGCAGCTAGAAACGCGAAGCTGGAAACTCGAAATTCCGAAGCCTTCGACACCAGCGCCCTCGGCCGGCAGACCATCGCCGAGCGGGCGCTGTGGAGCATGATTCAGAATGCCGTATCGCCGCAAGACAAAGCCGACGCCCATCGTCGGCTTGCGGCCTACTACAGTGCCAAGGGACTGAGCAAACTGGCGCAGGCCGAAACCGCCCGAGCCGGGTACTGGGCCGGGCAAGTTCACCGCTAAAGGAGATCCCGATGTCGCCTTCACGCCTCATTCTGACCATCGCGCTCGCTGCCGGTTTGCTGGGCACCTTGCCGTTGTCCGCGCAGACCGGCGTCGATCCGTCCTATGCAGCCGGATATAGCACCGCGTATCGCCTCGGGCGCGCGGATCATGCTGCCGGCCGCGCCGCGAACCCGCACAAGTTTTCGGCCTATCAGTTGGCGTCGGCGGGTTACAACGCCGCGGACGGAAGCTGCACGGATTATCGCGCCGGCTTTCAAAGCGGCTTCAACGACGGCTACGGGGATGGCTACGCGCGGCGCACCGCGTCGGTGAATACGCCTGCGCCCGCGCCCGCAACTGCGTCGTGCGCCGATGCGCCGGCGGTTGCTGCTCCGGCAGCGGCACCTGCCGCTGCTCCCGCAGCGCCGGCAAGCGCGCTGAGCCAGGCCGGCACCGCCAATGGCTATCAGGAGGGGTACGATTTGGGGCAGACGGATGCGAACGCCGGTCACGCCTACGACCTGACCGGCCACGCCGTTTACAACTCCGCGCAAGCCGGCTACGTGCCTGCGCTGGGATCGCTTGCTGCGTATCAGTCGGCCTTTCAGGATGGTTTTGCGCTGGGCTATGATGCGGGCTTCCATCACAAGTTATTCGATTCCTCGATCGGCGGGCGGCAGGCGCCCGCCAGCGCCGGTGGCACGGTGCCGGTCAACATGGCTGCCGACTCGGGCGGCAGCCTGCTAATTCCGCAGGGCACGACTATCCAAGGGACCTTGAATCAGGCACTCAGTACTAAAAACGGGATCGCGGGCGAGACCTTCGCCCTCACCGTCACGGTGCCGGTTTACGTGGGCCGCACGGTGGCGATTCCGTCCGGCGCGACCATTCAAGGCACGATCGCCTCGCTGCAGCGCGGCGGCCATTTTGGGGGTCACGCCGATATGAATTTGCGCTACGACACACTGACGCTACCTGGGCAGACGCCGATTGACCTGAGCGCGGAAACGATTGGCGTTGGCACGGCGGCGATGAGCAAAAACGAAGAGGGGACGATCACAGGCGGCAATACCCACAAGGCTGCCGACGCTCTCAAAGGCGGCGCTGCCGGCGCGGGCATTGGGGCGCTGCTTGGCGGGGGTAAAGGAGCGGCCGACGGCGCGGCATATGGCGCGTTGGGCGCGACGCTGGCGGAGATCATGATGCACAACCGGGATATCACGCTGCCGGCAGGGACGGTGCTACAAATCCGGCTGGACCATCCGCTGCCGGTGCCAGCACGATGATCCGTATTTCAGTAAATCAGTATTTCAGTAGATCAGTATTTCAGTAGATCAGTATTTCAGTAAATCAGTATTTCAGTACGCGGACCGTTGGGGCTCACTGAGCCTGGAGGCGCTCCAGTTGGTGGGCGGCGCGCAGGAGGCGGGGTTCTTCAAAGGCCGGGGCGATGAGCTGCAAGCCGGCGGGGAGGCCGTGGGCGAGGCCGCAGGGAATCGAAATCGCCGGCACGCCGGCGAGGTCGGCGGGCACGGTGAAGATATCGGCCAGGTACAGCTCCAGCGGGTTGGCGGTCTTTTCACCGATCTTGAAGGCGGGCGTGGGCGTCGTCGGGGTGCAGAGCAAGTCGCAGGACGCAAAGGCGCGTTCGAAATCCTGGGCGATCAGCGTGCGTACCTGCTGCGCCTTGCGGTAGTAAGCGTCGTAGTAGCCGGCGCTGAGGACGTAGGTGCCCAGCAGGATGCGGCGCTTCACTTCGGCGCCAAATCCGTGATTACGCGTCTTCCGGTACTGCTCGTTCAGGCTCCCTGCCGCCACTCGCACGCCGTAGCGGATGCCATCATAGCGGGCCAGATTGCTGCTGGCCTCCGCCGTTGCCAGCACGTAGTACACCGCAATCGCCGCCGCGACGTTCGGCAGGCTCACCTCTACGATCTGGCAGCCGGCACCGCGCAGCTTCTCGATCCCCTCCTGCACGCGCGCGGCGCATTCCGCATCCAGGCCCTGCTGCGCGAAGGCTTCGCGGGGTACGCCGATGCGCAGGCCGCGGATGGAATCCTCCAGCGTTGCCTCGTAGTCCGGCACGGGTACATCGGCGCTGGTGGAGTCGAGCGGGTCGCGGCCCGCGATCGCCGACAACACGAGGCCCGCGTCGCGTACAGAGTGCGTCAGCGGTCCCACATGGTCGAGCGAAGAGGCGAACGCCGCCAAGCCATAGCGTGATACCCGCCCGTAGGTGGGCAGCAGGCCCACGATGCCGCAAAACGCGGCCGGCTGGCGGATGCTGCCGCCGGTGTCGGTGCCCAGCGCCGCGACCGCCAAATCCGCTGCCACTGCCGCCGCGCTGCCGCCGCTGCTGCCGCCGGGCACGCGCTCCGGGTCGCGCGGATTGCGCGTCGGCCCGAAGGCCGAGTTTTCCGTGCTCGACCCCATGGCAAACTCATCGCAGTTGGTCTTGCCAATCACCACCGCCCCGGCCGCTTCCAGACGCTCGACGGAGGTGGCATCGTAGGGCGGGATGTAGTTTTCCAGAATGCGCGAGGCGCAGGTCGTGCGCACGCCGCGCGTTGACAGCACATCCTTGATCGCCACCGGCACGCCCGCCAGCGGCGGCAGCGGATCGCCGCGCTCGGCCAAGCGGTCGATCGCGGCCGCCTGCGCCAGCGCCCGCTCCTGGCAGACGGTCAGGAAGGAATTGATCGCGCCGTCGCGGGTGGCGATGGCGTCACACGCCGCTTGTGCCAGCGCCGTGGCGGAAGTGTGGCGCCCGGCAATCGCCGTGCGGATCGAGGAGATGGTGGCGACAGGCGTCATGCGGTTAGCCGCGCTCCACGATTTTGGGGACTTCGAACATGCCGCCCGCTTGTGCGGGCGCATTCGCCAGCGCCTCGGGTTGCGGGAAACTCGGGCGCGCGGCATCCGCGCGTAAGGTCAACTCCGGGTTTTGAGATTCTACGGGCTGCAGGCGGGCGCCGATGTGGGCCATGGGCTCAATCCCATCTGTAGGGATGCGGCTGAGCTGCGCCACATAGTCCAGAATCGAGGCCAAATCCTTCTGCATGGCTTCGCTTTCCTGCGGCGTGAGGTCGAGGGAGGCGAGGGCGGCGATGTCGTTGACATTGAGATTCATGGGACAAATTGTATCTGCCGGCAGGGCAGGATGCGGTTGAGGGCGCGCAGCAGTTCCGGCGTCACCGCTTCGATTTGCGCGCGCGTCGCAGTATCGGCAGCGTGCAGCAGCAAAACCCCGGCCCGGCACGCGCGCACCTCCGCCCGGTCCGCCAGTTCCGGCCCAGCCGCCAGCTTCCACGCCAGCGCCGTCGCCAGCGCTGCCGGCATTACCTCCCGGCTTTGCGGCAGTGCAGGCAAAATGTCGCGCATCCGTTCCATAGGCAGCGAAAGTTTAATCCTAACAGGGCGTGAGGTGGTATTCTAAGAGCGTCCAATGCAAAAGAATCTTGAGATCCTGCTGGAAGTGGAAAAGCGGGAGCAGCGCCTGCGCGAGTTGGACAACGAAATCGCAGCACTGCCCAAACGGATTGCCGCCATCGACGCCAAACTGACCGGAGCCCGCCAGGCTCGGGATCGCGCCCAGGCCGCACAAGAAACCAGCCAGAGTGAACGCCGCCAGGTCGAAGGCGAAGTTGAAGACTTGCGCGCCAAAATCACCAAGGTCCGCAGCCACTCCAGTGAAGTAAAAACCAATCAGGAATATAAGGCTCTGCTCGATGAAATCGCCTTTGCCGAATCTCAGATCGGCAAGCACGAGGAGCACCTGATCGAGATCATGGAACAAGCGGAGGCCCTGGCGCAGGCCACTGCGGCCGCCGAAGCCGAGCTCAAGACGCAGGAGCAGGAGGTGGCGCGCGAGCGCGCCGGCGCGGAAGCGCAGACCGCTGCCCACCACACCGAGCGCGAGCACGTTGACGCCGAGCGCAAAGCTCTGCGCGCGCAGGCGGAGGAACGCTGGCTGCAGCGCTTCGACCGCGTGCTGCGCATGCGCAAGCACGCCCTGGCGGTGGTCGATGGCGAAGCGTGCGGCGGCTGCCGCGTCCGGCTGCGGCCCCAGTTCCTGCAGGAAATGGCGCTTGACCCCGACCGCTTGTTTGTCTGCGAAAGCTGCGGCCGCATTCTCTACACCGAAGCCGAAGTGGTCCATAACTAGGCCCCTGGCGCGATGGCCTCCTCCGCCCTCGAAATTCACATCGACGGAGGTTCGCGCGGCAATCCCGGTCCCGCCGGTTACGGCGTCGTCATCTGTGATGAGGCAGGCCAGATCGTGGAACGGCTGCACGCCTACGTGGGCCGGCAAACCAACAATTACGCCGAGTACTGTGGCCTGCTGGCCGCCCTTCGCTACGCCGTTGCGCAGAGTGCGGCGCGCGTCCGCATCCTCGCGGATTCGCAATTGCTGGTGCGCCAGATGCAAGGCCGCTACGCGGTGAAAAGCCCCAACCTGAAGCCGCTGTTTGAGGAAGCCCGCAGCCTGGCGCGCCAGATTCCCGACTTCGCCATGACCCACGTCTACCGCGAGAAAAATCGCGAAGCTGACCGGCTCGCCAACCTGGCCATGGATCAGGCGCAATGAAGGGGGGCGGCACGTTGTACGTTGTCGCCACGCCCATCGGCAATCTGGAAGACCTGACCTATCGCGCCGCCCGCATTCTGGGCGAGGTTGACGCCATCGCCTGCGAAGATACCCGCCACAGCCGCGCGCTGCTGGAGCACTACGGCATCCACAAACCCCTCCTCAGCTACTACCGGGAACGCGAGGCCGAGCGCGCCGCCGCGATTCTCGCCCGCCTCGCCGCCGGCGAAGCCATCGCCCTCATCAGCGATGCCGGCGCACCGCTGCTGTCCGATCCCGGCGCGCGGCTGGTGGCGCAAGCCGCGGCGGCCGGGGTGCGGGTCGTGCCCGTTCCCGGCGCTTCGGCGCCGGTCACGGCGCTGATGGCCTCTGGCCTCGCCGCCGAGGCCGATTCGCCTCTCGTCTTTCCCGGTTTTTTGCCCGCCCGGGCGACCGCCCGCCGCCATTGCCTGGGAAAATATGTTGCCTGGACCGGCCCGGTGGTGTTTTTCGAGACGCCGCATCGCCTCCTCGCTGCGCTGGGCGACATGGAAGAAATCTGGGGCCCGGACCGCCCGCTTGTCATCGCGCGCGAGCTTACGAAAATTCACGAGGAGATTTTCCGCGGCTCCGTGGCCGCCGCCCGCGCGCACTTCACCGCCCACCCGCCGCGCGGCGAATTCACCCTGATAGCGGGCGCCGCCGCCTCCACGCCCGCGCCGGTCGCTGCTGATCCCCCGGCCGACCCGGCTACGCTCAAACCCTGGGCACGGCAACAGGGCTTGTCGCGCTCGGAAGCGTATCGGCGCTGGCAGGCAAGGTACACTAAGAAGGACTAGGAGGTGATTGCATTGGCAGAAGTCCGCCTACAAGAAGGCGAATCGCTGGAAAACGCCCTGCGCCGTTTCAAGCGCAAGGTGCAGCAGGAAGACATCATCAAGGACGTCAAGCGCCACAGCTTCTACCTGAAGCCGGGGGGAAAAATGCGCCTCAAGCAAGCCCTCGCCCGCAAGCGCAACCGCAAGAAGGCCCGCCGCGAAGGGTCGGAATAGGAAAGCAAGCAGTGGTCGGTAGACGCCCGCGCCGTGGATTGGCGCGGGCGTCTGCATTAGTTGACCGCCGCGGCGCTGTCGAGGGCGCGCGTAATGGAGTCGAGAGAGCAGCCTTGGCGGCCAAATTCGACGGCGGCATCGTGGGCGGCGGCAGGGGAAATGCCGTAGCCGTGCAGGCCCAGGAAGGCGCGAATGACTTCGCTCGCGCCGCAGTAGTCCGGCCCCATCTGCAGCAAGTGGGTGCGCAGCGTCTCCAGTTCATCGCGATCTACATGCATGGTCATGGCAGCCTCCGCCCCCTTGGGGCGCCCTGCGTAGCCTTGGCGAAGCAGGGCCTTCTATTTTCTATAGAACCCGTCATGCGCTAATACGTTCCCGAGCCGCCGGAAGTTTCCCGGGAGCTGGGCGCTATACTGAACTTCCGATGGCCTCTCGTCCCCGCACCCGCTCCACCACAGTCTTAAGCGTTCGCACCCGCGGTAGTGTAGTGCTGGTGGGCGATGGCCAGGTCACCATGGGGGAAGGGGTGATGAAGCATCACGCCCGCAAAATCCGCCGCCTCTACAACGAAAAAGTTCTGGCCGGCTTTGCCGGCTCGACCGCCGACGCCTTTTCGCTTTTCGGTCGCTTCGAGACCAAGCTGGAGCAGTTTCACGGCAATCTCAGCCGTTCGGCGGTCGAGCTGGCCAAGGACTGGCGTACCGATCGTTCCTTGCGCCACCTGGAGGCCATGCTGATCGTTTCCGATCCCAGCGACACCTTCCTGCTGAGCGGTCAGGGCGACGTTATCGAGCCCGATGACGGCGTCTGCGCCATCGGGTCCGGCGGTCCCTATGCCCTGGCCGCCGCCCGCGCCTTGCTGAACAACACCCAGCTTTCGGCCCGTGAAATCGCCACTCAGGCTCTCGGCATAGCCGCCGACATTTGCATTTACACCAACCGCGAGCTCACCCTCGAGGAGCTGGTCAGCACCAAGCCCGACGGCCAGCCCGAACATCAAGCAAAATAGCATTATGGCCCTCTACCTTCCGCAGGCTCCTGAAGAGGAAGCGCCGGCGCTGGACGAGCTGACGCCCCGCGAAATCGTCGCCGAACTCGACAAACATGTCGTCGGTCAACCCGCCGCCAAGCGCGCGGTCGCGGTTGCCTTGCGCAATCGCATGCGCCGGCAAAAGCTCGCGCCCGAGTTGGCCGAAGAGGTGATGCCCAAGAACATCATCATGATTGGCCCCACCGGAGTCGGCAAAACGGAGATCGCGCGCCGGCTGGCACGGCTGGCTAATTCCGCCTTCCTTAAAGTCGAAGCTTCGAAGTTTACCGAAGTGGGCTATGTCGGCCGCGATGTCGAGAGCATGATCCGGGATCTGGTCGAAATCGCCATCGACATGGTGCGCGAGGAAAAACTGGAAGAGGTTGGCGAAAAAGCCGAGCAAAACGCCGAAGAACGCCTCCTCGATCTGCTGCTGCCGCCCACGCCCGAAGCCCCCGCCGCCGAGCTGCCCTCCGACAACGGCGCCAACCGTACCCATCCCCTGGGTTTCACCCTGGTCAGCAATTCCTCCGCCCCGGCTGCCGAGGCCAGGCCGCCTGTGCCGCCTAATCCCAAGACCCGCGAAAAGCTCCGTCAGCAGTTGCGCGAGGGCAAGCTGGACGACAAGATGGTCGAAATCGAGGTTCGCGAGCGCAATTTCCCCAGCTTTGAATTCATCACCAATCAAGGCGTCGAGGAAATGGACATCAACATCAAGGACATCCTGCCCAACCTGTTTGGCCAGAAAACCAAGAAACGCAAGATGAAGGTTTCCGAGGCCATGGATTACCTCAGCCAGGAAGAGGAGCAGCGCCTGGTGGACATGGACCAGGTCACCCGTCTTGCCGTCGAGCGCGCCGAGCAGGGCGGCATCATCTTCCTCGATGAAATCGACAAGATCGCCGGCCGCGAAGGCGGCCACGGCCCGGATGTCAGCCGCGAAGGGGTCCAGCGCGATATCCTGCCCATCGTCGAAGGCACTACGGTCAACACCCGCTATGGCATGATCCGCACCGATCACATCCTGTTCATCGCCGCCGGCGCGTTCCACGTCTCCAAGCCCAGCGACCTTATCCCGGAATTGCAGGGCCGCTTTCCCATCCGCGTGGAGCTGGATTCACTGTCGCAGGAGGATTTTGTCCGCATCCTTAAAGAGCCGCAAAGCGCGCTGATCAAGCAGTACACGGCGCTGCTGGAGACCGAAGGCGTTCACCTCAGTTTCACCGACGATGCCTTGCGCGAAATCGCCAGCCTCTCCGCCCGCGTCAACGAAGCCACGGAAAACATTGGCGCCCGCCGCCTGCACACCATCATGGAGCGTGTGCTCGACGAAATTTCCTTTGCCGGGGGCGAGACCGAGAACAAGAATATCGTTATCGATGCCGCCTACGTCAACACTCAGCTCGAGAGCATCGTCAAAGACCAGGATCTGTCGCGCTATATTCTCTAATGGTCTGTCGGTCGGTCGGTCTATCGGTCTGTCGGTCTGTCGGTCGGTGGATCGGTTCGCGCCTGATTGCGTTCAGCGCGCTGCTGCTGCTGGCCGGATGCGCGCAGGTGGGCGCGGTGCGCGCCCCCACTACCGGCCTGCCCGCTCCGGTCCGCGATTTTCAAGCGGCGCGTTTGGGCTCAAACATCCATCTCCGTTTCACCGCGCCTGCCACCACGAGCGACGGGATAGCCTATGTTGCGGCGAAATTTGGCGCTATCCGCTATCAGGTTTGCGTCTGGCCGGGCATTGAAACCGGCGTCGTCCCTCTTCCACCCTCACCGCCTCTGCCGGGCGCGGGCGTTCCTGCACCGCCACAAGTGCCTGCACGCCATCCGCCGCAACCCGGCGCTCACGGTCGATTTTCGATCCCGGGTGGCGCTCTCATGCCTTCGTGTCCGGAACTGATCGCCGTCACGGGTTACACCCTCGCGCTGAATGCGGTTGCGGCCAAAGCCACGCTCGTCACGCTGGCGCTGGCTGCAGAAAATAGCGGCGGCGAATGGGCCGGCTGGTCGAATCCGATTGTCGTTGCCATGACGCCGGTTGCCCCGCCGCCGCGGCTGACCCAGATCCAGCTCACCGCCGACGGTGTGCTCCTGAGCTGGCAATTGCCCCAACCTGCACCCGAAGCGATTACCATTTATCGTCAGCTAGGCTCCGCACAGCCGCAGACAATCGCCCGTGTCAGCGGCTCCGCGACCCGCTTCCTCGACGGCTCCATTACCTGGAATCAGGACTACACCTACTGGCTGCGCAGCGCCGCCGGCGCCGGCCGCGCCGTCGTCGAAAGCGCCGATTCCCGCCAACTGCTCATTCGCACCGCCGATCTGTTCCCGCCGCCCGCGCCTTCCGGCCTGCAGGTGGTGCTTTCACCCGCGGGCGATACGGTCGATCTTTCCTGGAATGCCGTCTCCGCGCATGACCTCGCCGGGTACAACGTCTATCGCCGTATCTCCGCCACGGGCGCCTGGCAAAAGCGCAACCCGTCCCCGCTGCCCACTCCGGTCTTCCACGATGAATTCCCCTCGGAAGCTACCCAAGTCGCTTACGCCGTCACCTCCATCGATACCGCAGGCAACGAAAGCCTGCGCAGCCCCGCGGTGCTAATTGCTAGGAAGAACTAACCTTGGATTTCGATCGAGGTGCTTCAGGCTTGCGTGTCTCCCACCCGAATGAGAGGGATTGACGTCGCTCAGATGTACGCCCTAGCCTGAGGCGTGGAGAAAAATGCGCCGCTCTGGCTCGGCCTGCTGCTCACGCCCGGCTTGGGCCAGCGGGGCGCCCAGAAGCTGATCGAAGAGTTCGAAGTTCCGGAAGCCATCTACGCCGCCTCGCTCACCACGCTGGAATCCTGTCAGGTACCTGCGCCCGTGGCCCAATGCATCCACAGTGGACGTGCGGCTGAGCTGGGTGCGAACGAAGCCGCGGCCGCACAGCAGTTGGGCATCGACGTGGTGACCTGGGGCGACCGCAGCTATCCTGCGCTGCTGCGCGAAATTTTTGATCCCCCCCTACTGCTTTATGTTCGTGGCCGTGTGACCGCGCTCGACACCTTCGGCATCGCCGTTGTCGGCACGCGCCGCCCCACCCTCTACGGCAAGCTCATCACCGAGCGCCTGGGCCGCGAGCTGGCGCAATGGGGCCTGACGATTTTCAGCGGCTTAGCGCGGGGCATTGATGGCACTGGCCAAAAGGCGTGCCTCGAGGCGGGTGGCACCACCGTCGCCGTCCTCGGCACTGGCGCCGACATCATTTACCCCACCGAGCACCGCCGTCTCGCCGATGACATCCTGGCGGGCGGCGGAGCGTTGATTTCCGAGTTCCCCTTGGGCACCGCCCCCAACCCGCAGAACTTTCCCATCCGCAATCGCGTCATCAGCGGCATCTCGCTCGGCGTGTTGGTGGTCGAGGGAGGTGAATTCAGCGGCTCGCGCATCACCGCACGCATGGCGCTCGAACAGAACCGCGAAGTCTTCGCCGTGCCCGGTCAGGTGACGCAGAAACAGGCCTGGCTTCCCAATGCCCTCATCAAGCAGGGCGCCAAGCTGGTTACGGAAGCCGGCGACGTGATCGAGGAATTGCCCAGCTCGGTCCGCGCCCGGCTGCAACCCCCCGCCACGCTGCAAATCGCGGCCGATGCGGCGGCCGAAGCTACCCCGCCAAGCGACTCCAAGTTGGCAGTTTTAAAGGTTTTGCCCGTTGACGCGGGCGCCCATGTTGACGAAATCGTGAACCGGATGCACAATAGGCTCTCCGCGCCGGAAACTCTGGCTCTGCTGTTTGATCTCGAGCTTGAGGGAAAAATCCGGCAGCTCCCCGGAAAGAAATATTTGCGGGTAAGCTAAAAACGGGGTCCGCCTCGCGGCCCTGCATCGTCATGGCCAAATCCATCGTTATTGTTGAGTCGCCTGCCAAGGCCAAAACCATCACCAAATATCTGGGTCCCGACTACGAAGTGCTGGCTTCGCTCGGTCATGTCATGGATCTGCCCAAGCGCGACCTGGGCGTTGATATTGACAATCATTTCGAGCCCACCTACGTCGTCATACCCGGTAAAGAAAAGGTTCTCGCCCAGCTTAAAAAAGAGGCCAAAAAGGCCAAGGCCATCTACCTGGCGGCCGACCCGGACCGCGAAGGCGAGGCCATTTGTTTCCACTTGGCCCACGAGCTCCATGGCCCGGCCAACGGCGACAAGCCCATGCGGCGCGTGGCCTTCAACGAGATCACTAAGCGCGGCGTGCAGGAGGGCTTTGCCCACCCCGGCGAGATCGATCAGAACCTGGTCGACGCTTATCAGGCGCGCCGTGCCCTGGACCGCATCGTGGGTTATCAGATATCGCCGCTGCTTTGGGATCGCGTGCGGCGCGGCATTTCTGCCGGCCGTGTGCAGACGCCGGCCCTGCGCCTCGTGGTTGAGCGTGAGGCCCAGATCAAGGCCTTCGTCAAGCAGGAGTACTGGACCCTTGATGCGCACCTTTCTGGCGGCAAAGCGCCCTATTTCGACGCCCGCCTGACCCGCCGGGTCGAAGCCGACGGAACCCTGCCCAAGCAGGAAATCGAAATTGGCAATGCCGAAGCCGCGGCCGAGCTGCAGAAGGACCTGGAAGCGGCCCGCTACCGCGTGCAGACGGTGGAGACCAAAGAGCGGCGGCGCAATCCCTTGCCGCCCTTCATCACGAGCAAGCTGCAGCAGGATGCCAGCCGCAAGCTCCGCTTCAGCGTCAAGCGCACCATGATGATCGCGCAGCGCCTCTACGAAGGCGTGGAACTCGGCAAGGAAGGTCTCGTCGGCCTCATCACCTACATGCGCACCGACTCGACCCGCGTTTCCGAAGACGCCCTGACCGAGGCGCGGCAGTTTATTCAGGCGCAGTTTGGCAGTGATTATCTGCCCCCGCAGGCCAACCGCTTCGCCACAAAGAAAGGCGCGCAGGACGCCCATGAAGCCATCCGCCCGGCCTCGGCGCTGCGCGACCCTGAGTCGGTGAAGAAGTACCTGGGCGAAGACGAGTACAAGGTCTACAAGCTCATCTGGCAGCGTTTCGTCGCCTCGCAGATGCCGCCGGCGGTGTTCGATCAGACCGGCGTGGATATACGCGCCAAAGTCGATGGCGCGGCGGAGTATCAGCTCCGCACCACCGGCTCGGTACTGAAGTTCGACGGTTTTCTGAAGGTCTACGACGAGAGCAAAGACAAGGCCGATGATGACGACGAGGCGCTGAAGCACAAGTTGCCTGCGCTCACCGCAGGCCAGGAACTCAAGTTCCTGAGTCTCAAGAGCGAGCAGCACTTCACCGAGCCGCCGCCGCGCTACACCGAAGCCTCGCTGGTGAAGGAGCTGGAAGAGAAGGGAATTGGCCGGCCATCCACCTACGCGGCGATTCTGTCGACCATCCAGGATCGCGGCTACGTCACCAAGGTGGGCGGCAAGTTTCATCCCACCGAGCTGGGCCAGGTGGTCACCGAGCTGCTGACCACGAATTTCAAGGACATCTTCGAGCTCCAGTACACCGCCAAGATGGAGGAGACGCTGGACGAAATCGAGGAAGGCCGCGAAAAGTGGACTGACGCGCTCGCCGACTTTTACAAACGCTTCTCCGCCAATCTCGACTACGCCTCCAAGCACATGGTCGACTACAAGCGGATGGAGAAGCCGACCGAGCACGTCTGCGAGAAGTGCGGCAAGCCCATGGTCATCCGCTGGGGCAAGCACGGCTCTTTCCTGGCTTGCAGCGGCTACCCGGAGTGCACCAACACACGCGAGATCGCACTCGACGCTCCTGACCTCGATTCTGCCGACGCCAGCCAGGAAAAAGAGGAGTTCTGCGAGAACTGCGGCCGTCCCATGGTGCTCAAGCGCGGCCGTTTTGGCCAATTCTGGGCCTGCACCGGCTATCCGGATTGCAAAACCACTCGCCGCCTCGACGCTCAGCAGAAAGTTCCCGACCGCAAGCTCGACACTCCCTGCCCGCAGTGCGGCAAGCCGCTGGTGGTCAAGCATGGCCGCTATGGGGAATTTACCGCCTGTAGTGGCTACCCCGAGTGCAAGTACATCCAGCAGAATCTGGTCGAGGGCTTCAAATGCCCGAAATGCAAGATTGGCGACGTAGCGGAAAAGCGGTCGAAACGCGGCAAAACGTTCTATAGCTGCACCCGTTACCCGGAATGTGACTTCAGCCTCTGGCAGCGTCCGGTTCCGGAGCCTTGCCCCAACTGCCGCCATCCCTACCTGGTGAAGAAATTCCTCAAAGCCGGCCCCGTAATCGCCTGTCCCAACGAAGGCTGCGGGTATAGCCGGCCGGCGGAGGAAACCGTTCCAGACGCTGCGAGCGTAATAAAGTAACCCCTGCCCGCGAGCCGAGTCCAACAACCTAGAAGCCAGAATGGTTTAATATGGCTTTTAGGGTGTGTCACTTCACGGTAGATTTTGCAAAATCGATTTGCTGAAGGAGAAAGGTCGCATGAAAAAGTTGTTCACTCTGGCGACGTTGGTCGCCACTTTCGGTTTCTTCACCCTCTGTTTCGCAGCCCCCACACACGTTTCGGGCTACGTCATGGATGCCAAATGCTCCACTAACAAGGCCATGACCCATCCCGGTGCCAAGACCAGCGAATGTGCGGTTACCTGCGTCAAGGGCGGCTCGCCGGCGGTTCTGGTCGAGCGTAGCGGCGAAGTCCTGCAGATCGCCAATCAGGACAAGGTTACGGATGCGGTTGGTCACAATGCCCGTCTGACTGGCACGATCGACAACGGCACCATCACCGTGACCGAAGTTCACGTCTACAAGTCTCGGACGCGGCGGCACCACACCGCTTCCAAGTAAGTCTGCGGAAGCAACACACGGAAGGGCGGGCCGAAAGGCCCGCCCTTTTTTTATTGCCCAAAATTCACCGTGCGGTGTCTAAGTTCGAGGGGGGATCCGTAGTCGCCGGGCATTGCAACGTCCAAATGCCCACGCCCTCCGCTGCTGCTATATTCAATCAGGCCAAAACGGACACTGCCCAACTGCTGACGTTGATCGTCATGCGCGAGGCGAAGATCATTGCTGGCGGACTTTCGCCCGCGGGCGCCAAAGCGCGGGCATACTAAAAAGCGTGTCCCGGTTTTTTCGCTTCGCGCCGCTCTTGCTGCTACTGGTGTTGGCGGGCTGTCATTCGGCGCCCAAGGCGGTTGTCTGGAAGCTGGAGCTCATGACCAATCCCAGTCCGCCGGTTGCGGGTGCGCCGGCGCTGTTCCGCTCGCTGCTGCTCACCAGCCAGGGCGCGCCGGTCGACGGCGGCGCCGCGATGGTCGCCCTCTCGCTGCCTGCGCGCACCGGACCGCCGGTACAGATTCGACTGGATCCACGTGGCAATGGCGTCTATGAAGGCCGCGGCACGTTGCCCGGCGCCGGTGACTGGACCGCGACGGTCACCATGACGGTGAAGGACCACACCGAAATCCGGCGTTTCCCGATTTCCGTGCGTCCGCCGGCTTGACAAAGCCCGCCCAGGTGTTTAATTATTCAGTTGACGAATAATTATTCGTCAGGTGGGCGGCTGTGGCGCGGAACTATCGTCAGGAACAGATTCTCAAGCTGGTGCGCGAGCGCGCGGTGCATTCGCAGGCCGAGCTGGCGGCGGCCCTGCGGCGCGCCGGCATTGCCGCTACGCAAGTGACGCTCTCGCGGGACCTCAAGGCCCTGGGTGTGGTCAAAACACCTACCGGCTATGCCGAGCTCGGCGCCGAGGCCCCCGCCGCCACCGCGCCCGCGGCGGCGGACGTCAAGCACATCATTCATGAGTTCGGCCGGGACTTGCGGCCGGCGCAAAATCTCCTGGTCATTAAAACTGCCTCCGGCGCGGCTCCCACCGTCGCTGCCGCGGTCGACCGCGCCGGCTGGAACGAGCTGGCGGGCACGCTTGCCGGCGATGACACCGTCCTGCTGGTTTTTGCCAATCCCCGTCTCCGCCTCACCGTCGAACGGCGCCTGCAGGAACTGCTCAGCGCCCATCCCTCTGCAAAGGAATAGCCATCTGTGAAGACCAACCTGTTGAACCCGCGCATGGGCAACGGCGGCCCGCCTCCGTACCCGATTCCCGCACCCCGGCTGCCGCGGCTTGCTGTCGGCGACTTGATCGATCTGTCGGCGCTGAGCCGTAAAGAGTTCCTGGCGCTGCTCGATCTCGCTGCCGATATCAAGGTCCACCCCGGCCGCTACCGTGATCTGCTTGCCGGCTGCGGCCTGGCGATGATCTTTGAGAAGCCGTCGCTGCGCACCCGCGTCACTTTCGACGTAGCCATGCAGGAAATGGGCGGCCACGCGGTGTTTCTGGACTTCACCGAATCGCCGCTGGGCGAGCGCGAGGACATCCTCGATGTGGCGCGCAATCTCGAGCTCTGGATGGACGCCATCGTGGCCCGCACCTTCGGCCATGAATCCATCGAGATGCTTGCCGGCGCCAGCGCGGTACCGGTCATCAATGGTCTGAGCGATCACAGCCATCCCTGCCAGGCGATGGCCGACTTTCTCACGCTGCGCGAAACCTTTGACGATTTTCCCGCCATCAAACTGGCGTACGTCGGCGACGGCAATAACACCTGCCATTCGCTGCTCGAAGCCGCCGCGCTCGCAGGCGTGCAGATGGCGGTGGCCACACCGCACGGCTACGAGCCCGACAAAACTGTGGTCGAGCGGGCGCAGCAGATGGCGCGCAAATCGGGCGCGAAAATCACGGTGGGCAATCAGCTTGGCGCGGCGCTGCGCGGGGCCCATGCGGTCTACACCGACACCTGGGCCAGCATGGGCCAGGAGGCCGAGCAGACCCAGCGCGCGCGCGAGTTCGCTAGCTATCAGGTCAATGATGCGCTGATGGCCCGGGCGCGGCCGGGCGCCAAATTCCTACACTGCCTTCCCGCGCACCGCGGCCTCGAAGTCACTGCCTCGGTGATTGATTCACCCAATTCGCTCGTGTATCAACAGGCCGAGAACCGGCTGCACGCGCAAAAAGCCATTCTCGCGTCGCTCATTCTCGGCAACGTAAAGGACCGCAAAGCTTCATGAAGATCGCGCTTGCTTATTCCGGAGGTCTCGACACCTCCATCATCATTCCCTGGCTCAAAGAGCATTACCCCGCACCCGTCGTGGCCGTCATCGCCGACGTTGGGCAGGGCGACGACTACGACAAGCTCCGCGCCAAGGCGCTGAAGACGGGCGCCGATGAGGTCGTCGTGGCGCACGTGGCGGAGGAATTCCTCACCGACTACGTATGGCCCACGCTCAAGGCGGGCTGCGTGTACGACCACAAGTATCTGCTGGGCACGTCCATGGCGCGTCCGCTGATTGCCAAAAAGCAGGTCGAGGTCGCGCTCGCCAGCGGCTGCGATGCCGTTGCGCACGGCTGCACCGGCAAGGGCAACGATCAGGTGCGCTTCGAGCTGGCCTACAAGGCGCTGGCGCCGCAGTTGCAGGTGATCGCTCCCTGGCGCGAGTGGGACATCCAGTCGCGCGAAGACGCGCTGGCGTATGCCCGCGCCCACAACGTACCTGTGGAGCAGAGCGAGAAGAAGATTTACAGCCGTGATCAGAACATCTGGCACATCAGCCATGAGGGCGGCGCACTGGAAGATCCGGAACAGGAAGCGCCGGAGGATGTCTGGCTGCTGACGCGTTCGCTGGCCGAGGCACCGGATCAGCCCGAGTACGTCTCCATCGGATTCGCCGCCGGCGTGCCGGTGAGCGTGAACGGAGAAGCGCTCGCGGCCGTGCCGCTGCTCACCCAACTCAACGAACTGGCCGGAAGGCACGGCATCGGCCGCATTGATCTGGTGGAAAATCGTTTTGTGGGCATGAAATCGCGCGGCGCTTACGAAACCCCGGGTGGCACGCTGCTGGTCACCGCCCTGCGGGAGCTGGAAGCGCTGACGCTCGATCGCGCGCTGGCCACCATCCAGCACCAGCTTGGCCTCGAATACGCGCGGTTGGTTTACAACGGCCTTTGGTTCACGCCGCTGCGCGAGGCGCTGGACGCCTTTATGAACCGCGCACTGGCGCAGACCACTGGCGAAATCCGGCTCAAGCTGCACAAAGGTCACGCTCTGGTCGCGGGCCGCACTTCGCCCCATTCGCTGTACTCGAATGCTCTGGCCTCGTTCACCATGGGCGATCTGTACGACCAGAAAGACGCCGCCGGCTTCATTAATCTGGTCGGCCTGCCGCTCAAGATGTCGGCACTCCTGGCAGGGAAGAAATGAAATTATGGGGCGGGCGGTTTCGCGAGCCCATTGCGCCCGAGTTTGAGCGCCTCTCGGCGTCGTTCGCTTTTGACCGCCGGCTGGCGTGGGCGGAAGCGGTGGGCACGCGGGCGCACGTGCAGGGCCTGGCGCGGGCCGGTGTGCTGAGCGCGGAGGAAGCCGCAGCCCTGGCGTCCGCCTGCGAGCAGCTTGCGGCCGAATTTGCCGGCGCGCCACCGGCCTGCCAGGACGACATCGAAGACGTTCACACCTACATTGCCCAGCGCCTGGCAGCGGTGGCGCCCGAAGCGGCGGCCAAACTCCAGACCGGCCGCAGCCGCAATGAACAGGTGGCGCTGGATCTCCGGTTGTGGCTGCGCTCGCAGCGAGCCCCGCTCGTTCACGCGCTCGCGTCGCTGCTGGCGGCGCTTGCCGGGTTCGCCGGCGAGCACGCCGACATCGTGATTCCCGGTTACACCCACCTCCAGCGGGCGCAGCCGGTTTCGCTGGGGCACCACACGCTCGCCTACGCGGAAATGCTGCTGCGCGATCATGGGCGGCTTGCCGATGCCTTTACCCGCCTGGATGCGGCCTGCCCGCTAGGCAGCGGCGCGCTGGCCGGCACGCCCTATGCCTGCGAGCGCGAGGCGCAGGCGCGCGAACTCGGTTTCGCCGGCGTCAGCCAGAACAGCCTCGATGCGGTCGCGGACCGCGACTTTGCGGTCGAGATCGTTTTCGCACTGGCTTTGCTGGGGGTGCATTTGTCGCGCTGGGCGGAGGATTGGATTCTGTACTCCAGCGCCGAATTCGGCTGGCTGCGACTGGGCGACGCCTACAGCACGGGCAGCAGCCTCATGCCGCAAAAGAAAAATCCCGATGCGCTCGAGCTCATTCGCGGCAAAAGCGCCCGCTCGCTGGCGCACCTGCAGCAGCTTCTGGTGCTGCTGAAATCCCTGCCGCTGGCCTACAACCGCGATTTGCAGGAGGACAAAGAGCCGGTCTTCGACGCCGTCGAAACTTCTCTGGCCGTGCTCACCATGGCTGCCGGCGTGGTGAAAACCACGACGGTCAACCCGATCGCCGCCAAAAGCGCCGTTCAGGATCCGGCGCTGCTGGCGACGGATTTGGCGGATGTGCTGGTGGCAGCGGGAACGCCGTTTCACCGCGCGCATCAGGCCGTCGGCCGCATTATCGCTGCGGCGCAGGAGCAGGAGCGCGACTTCCGTGATTTTTCTGAAGCCGAGCTGGCCGCCATCGCGCCGGGGATTCGTTTCGATGTAGCCGCCATTCACGCCCTTACGCCGCAAGCCTCCGTCGCGCGCCGCAGCTTCACCGGCGGCACCGCGCCCGCGCAGGTGCGCCATCAGGCCGCCCGCGTCGCACAAAAGATCTTCGGTGATACTGGAGAGTGAGCGACTTTCCGGTTTTCAGGCCGCCCTGGTGGCTGCGTAACGGCCACACAAACACGGTTTATTCCTTTCTGCGGCCGCGCCGCGTCCATCTGCCCCCCGCGCATTCCGACTGGTTGCCCATCACCCAAGGCGTGGACCTGCTGCTGCGGAGTCACTGGCAGCCGCAGGCCGCGCCGGCGCTGCTGCTCGTCCATGGCCTCGAAGGATCGAGCGAGGCCGGCTACATGCTCACCACGGCCGAGCTGGCGCTGGCGCGCGGCCTGCACGTCGTCCGCATGAACGTGCGCGGCTGCGGCGACGCCGAAACGCGCTGCGCCTCGCTCTACAACTCGGGCATGAGCGGCGATGTGAAGCTGGCGCTGGAGTGGCTCCTGAGCCGTCCGCTGGTCACCGAAGTCGCTCTGGCCGGTTACTCGATGGGCGGTAACCTGGTGCTCAAATATGCAGGCGAGTGCGCGGACCACCCACCCGATGGCCTGCGCGCCGTCGTTGCCGTATCGCCCTGTCTCGATCTCGACGCCTGTGCGACGGCACTGAACCGCAAGAGGAACTATTTCTATGAGCGGCGTTTTCTGGTGAAGCTGAAGCAGCGTATCCGGCGCCACGCCGCGCGTTTTCCCGGCCGCTATCCGGTCGAAAAGCTCGACGGCCTGGACACCGTGCGCGCCTTTGACGACGTTTTTACCGGCCCGTTCACCGGCTACCGCGACGCCGTCGACTATTACGAGCATGCCAGCGCCGCGCGCGTGCTGGAGGCGATCCGCGTCCCTACGCTGGTGCTCAACGCCGAAGACGATCCCTTCATCGTCATCACGCCCGGGTCGCGCGCACTGCTTGCGGCCAACCCCGCCATCGACTTCCGGTGCACACTGCACGGCGGCCACTGCGGCTTCATCAACTCCCGCCGCTCGGGCGAAGGGGTCTACTGGGCCGAACACCGCGTGGTCGAGTTTTGCGCCGGCGCCCTCCAGGCTAGTCCGCCCTTCGACCGTGCCGCACTCGCAGAATCCGCACCGACTGCCTCGACGCCCGATAGACCAGCCGATAGGGCGTACCGTCGACAATGATCTCCCGGACTCGTGTTTTGCGGGTGGCGCGGCCAGCGAAGGGAAAGCTGCGAAGCCACAGCGACACAAAGGCGGTTCGCAGGCTCAGGCGGTCTGCCGCATCCGGTCGATCCGCTGCCACGTAGTCGTGAATGGCTTGCAAATCGGACAGCGCACGGCGTGACCACTCGACCCTCGCCACCGTTAGTTGGCGGAGCCATGGTCACGGCCGCAGGCACATTGTGGCGGGGGAAGTTCGTGGCCGGTTCCCCATGACAAGAGCCAGGCGCGCATCGCATCGTCAGGAATATAGTGGCCTGCTTTCATGCCCGCTTCAATGGCATCCAAATCCGCCGCCAGATCCTCCTGTTCGTCGAGGAATTTCTCGACCGCGTCAGCCACAACGACACTGGTCCTGCGACCGCTTGCCTGCGCGAGCCGTTCCAGCCGTTGCTGAATGTCGTGCCGCAGACGCACGCTAACGGCCTTGGTTGCGGTTCTCTTCATGCACACAAGGTAGCACTGTCATCCGAAAAAAGCGGCGAGGGTGCGCCAGTAGCGGTGGACGATGAGTTCGGTGCGGACGTGGCCGCCGCGGTCGAGCAGGCGCAGCCGAGCGCCGGTCGCATGCGCGAAGCGCTCGACACCGCGCCAGGGAATGTAGGGATCGTCCTTGGCGTGGAAGATCAGGATTTTCGATCCGTCCAGTTCACGCGTCTTTGCCGCCGGATTGAAGAACTTGCCGCCGCGCAGCTTGTTCCAGTTCTTCGCGCTCAAGCGATAGCCGTTGCCGAAAGCGTCGTGAATGAAGGCGGGGTAGCTCGGATTCGAGGTCTCTTTCCTTGGCTCTTGTCCGAGAATGCTCCAGTCCACGACGGGGCAGCTAGCAACCACTTTTTCAACGCGCGGATCGAGCGCCGCCAGCAGCGCCGCGGTGCCGCCAAAGCTGCCGCCGATCACGTAAATGTGCTTCGGCTTCAGCCGGAACTCCTGCCCGAACGCCGGGTCGCGCAACCCGCGTGGCAACTCATCGAGAATGTCGTGCAGATCCCGTTCCGGTGACTGTTGCAGAAATTGGCCGTCGCTCTCCCACGCTCCGCGCCAGCGCGGATAGATGACCCAGTAGCCGCGCGCCGCCAGCCACACCAGCAACGGCTGCTTGCGCGGCAGCGACGGCATGCCATCGAACAGGATAATGATGCGGCCGCTGCGCCGCTCGGCCGGCACGGCAAACTCCGCCACGATCTCGCGGCGGAAGCGGGTGCGATAGATCGTGGGTGTGCTCCTACTGCAACTGCTCGGTGAGGTGCGCCAGGGTGCGCGCCAGGGCCTGGTTGGTCAGGCGCTCCTGCTCGATTTTGCGGATGGAGTGAATCACCGTCGAGTGGTGCTTGCCGCCGAAGTAGCGCGCAATTTCGGGGAGCGAGATGCCCAGCAACTGCCGCGTGAGGTACATCGCCACCTGCCGGGGCACCACAATCTGCTGGCTGTTGTTGCGGGCCTTGAGGTCGAGGACGCGCAGGTTGAAGGCTTCGGCCACGGCCTTGGCGATGATCTCGATGTCCAGCTTGCGCTGCTGCTGGTCGAGCAAATTCTTCAGGGCTTCTTGCGCGGTGGGGATGGTCACCGGCAGACCCTTGAGGGTGCAGTAGGCCAGCAGCCGCACCATCGCGCCTTCGAGCTCGCGCACGTTGCTCTTGATCTTGGAGGCGATAAAGCCGGCCACGTCCGCGCTCAGCTCGAGCGCGCCGGGGTGCTTGCGCCGTTCCAGTTGCGCCTTCTCCATCAGGATGGCGGTGCGCGTCTCCAGATCGGGGGGCTGCAAATCAGCGCTCAAGCCCCATTCAAAGCGCGAGCGCATGCGCTCTTCCAGTTGCACCAGCTCGCGCGGTGGCCGGTCACTGGAGACCACCACCTGTTTGCCGGCGCCATGCAGCGCATTGAAGGTGTGGAAGAACTCTTCCTGAATGCGCTCCTTATTGGCGATGAACTGGATATCGTCGATCAGCAGCACGTCCACCGAGCGGTAGCGGTCACGGAAGCCGCCCATGTTGTCGTGCCGCAGGGCGGTGATCATTTCGTTGGTGAAATCCTCGGCGGTCACGTACTCGATGCGCACCGGACGCCCCAGTTCCTTAGTGCGGTGGCCGATGGCGTGCATCAGGTGGGTCTTGCCCATTCCTACTCCCCCATACAAAAACAGCGGGTTGTAGGCGCGCCCCGGGCGTTCGGCGCAGGCTTGCGCGGCCGCATGGGCAAACTGATTCGAGCCTCCCACCACGAAGGTCTCAAACGTGTACTCAGGCTTCAAGGTACCGGTGTCGAACTCGAGCTTGCGCTGCTCCGGCCGCTCCGGAGTTACTGGCGCCGCTACCGCGGCGATAGCCGCAGCGGCGGCGGCAACCACCACCTCGACCCGCTGCACCGTGCCGTCCAGATGCAGACGATGAATTGCCTGATCAATTTGCGGCCGGAATTTTTCATTCACCTGCTGCAGCTCGGCGTTGGGCACCGAGATGACCAGCGTCCCCTCGGCTAGTCCCTCCTGCCGGGTGGGGCGCAGCCAGGTATTGAAGCGGTACGGATTCACGCTCTTGCGGATCTCGCCCAGGATGCTGTCCCAAGTGGTTTGTGTTTTGGCCGAAGATTGCGCCATGCGTTCCGAACTCGCCGACTGCCTCGACTGCCCGAAAGGGGGCAGCGGTGGATAGCATCTCACGAACTTGGTACTCCGGAGCACCCAGAATGGAAAATTTTTTCTTCGTAGGTTTTGCGGCCGCGTTTGGCTGCTGCTTGCCGCCATCTCGGAGGGCGGCTATACTACCTAAAGTCCAGTGTGCTCGTGTCCTGCCGTTGGCCTTGGCGAGGCGGGAGTGGCGGGTGCGCCCCTTGCATGCAGCGAATTTTTCTCTCGAAGCGTGCGCATGAGAACGCACTGGCGTCAAGATTATGCCCAAGCGAACTTTTCAACCCAATCGGCGGCGCCGCAGTAAGGTCCATGGCTTCCGCGCCCGCATGGCCACGAAGAACGGGCGCGCCGTGCTCTCCCGCCGGCGGGCGAAAGGGCGTAAACGCGTTGCCGTCAGCGCCGGATACCGCGACTAACGACTCGGCCCGCTGGAGAAAATCGCGGCGGCTGTTGTGTCGCGCCGATTTTCGGACGACGTATGAGCAAGGCGTGCGCCGCTCGTCGCGCCACTTCACGGTGTTCGCGATGACGCGCCCGCACGCGGGCGCCCGCTTCGGTATTACGGCTTCGAAGAAACTCGGGAACGCGGTGCTGCGCAATCGCATCCGCCGCCGCACCCGCGAGCTGCTTCGCCGTCTGCCCGACCTGGCGGGCTGCCGGGGAGACTTCGTCATTAATCCCCGGCCCGCGGTGGCCGAGGCAAGTTTTGAGGAATTGGCCCGGGAGCTGAGCGTGCAGATCGAGAAGTTGTGCGCCACTCTGGGCGCGAAACAATCATGAGGGACTGGCCCAAAACCGCAGTTCGGTTTTGCCTGCGCGGCTACCAGCGCGTGATTTCTCCCGCGCTGCCGCCTTCCTGTCGCTTTTATCCCACCTGCAGCGAGTACGCGGTGCAGGCGGTCGAGCGGTTTGGGGTGATCCGCGGGACGGGCATGGCGGTGTGGCGGCTGTTGCGCTGCCATCCCTTTCACCCGGGCGGGTTTGATCCGGTTCCGCAGAGACATAAACACGCGTAGCTCAACATGGCTTTAAACAACAACGACGATCCCGGTTTTGAACGCCGCCTCATTGTGGCGCTGGGGCTGATGTTTGCGCTGTTTCTGGTCGTGATGCCGTTCCTCAACAAGGACTCGAAGATGCCGACGCCGCAACAGGCGGAGAAGAAGGCGCCGATAACCGCCCAGGCTCCGGCGGCGAAGCCAAGCGGCGTGCCGCCGAGCGTCAGCGTGGCGCCGGCCGCAGGGGCCAAGGCGGCTAAGACGGCGCCGGCCAAGGCCGCGCCCAAAGCCGCACCGATTGCGGCGCACGGCGAACAAGCGATTACCGTCAACACGCCCGCGTTCAAGGTCGTTTTCAGCAACCGCGGCGCCGACGTACATTCCTGGGTTCTGACGCAGTACAAAGACGACGCCGGCAAGCCGCTCGATGTTGTGGGTCCGAGCTTTTCGAAAGAATTCGGTTACCCGCTGGCGTTCTGGAGCAAGGACGCAGCTCTGCGCCAGCAGCTTGACAATGCGCTGTATCAATTCCGTGAACGCACCGCCGCGAACGGCGATCAGATTCTGACCTTCACCTGGTCGAACGGTTCGCTGCTCGCGAAAAAGACGTTTACCTTCAGCAACAGCTATGAAGTCGAAGTCGATGCCAGCCTGACGCGCGACGGCCAGCCTGTAGGCGCATCGCTGGCCTGGCAAGGCGCCTTTGGCGACCGGCCAGCGCCCGGAGATTTTGATACCGAGAAGCTGTTCCATCAGTCCGGCAGCAGTGTCACAACCATCAAAGGCAAAGACGTCAACACCGGCACCACCGAGCAGGGCGTGTTCCAGTTCGTGGGCGTGGAAGACCATTACTTCGCCATGGCCTTCCTGCCCAACCAGCAGCCTTCGCTTACCGTCACCCGGCTCAAGAACCAGTACAAGCCGCGCCTGGTCGATGCCAGCGGCAACGTCACCACGAATAAGCCGGTGGATACGGTCGGGCTGGCGATCTCGACCGGCGGGCCGATTTCCACCCGCGTCTTTGTCGGTCCCAAAAAACTCTCGCTGCTGAGCGCGGCGGATCCGGCGCTGCGTGGCCTGGTCGATTTCGGCTGGTTCAGCTTTGTCGCCGAGCCGCTGTTTCTGTGGATGAACTGGACCTACGTGCATTGGGTTCCCAATTACGGCTGGGCGATTTTGTTCATCACCTTCATCATCACCATGGCCACCTTCCCGCTGAAGATGATGGCGCAGAAGTCGCAGGCCAAGATGATGGCGCTGCAGCCCAAGATCAACTCGCTCAACGCCAAGATGAAGCGCTATCCCATGCGTGATCCCCGCCGCCAGGAGGTGCAGCAGGAGATCATGAAGGTCTACAGCGAGCATGGCGTGAATCCGCTCGGCGGTTGTCTGCCGATGCTGATTCAGCTCCCGCTGATCTATGCCTTCTGGGAAATGCTGGAGACGGCGTTCGAGCTGCGCCATGCCCCCTGGATCGGCTACATTCACGATTTGTCGGCCAAGGATCCGTACTACATCCTGCCGATTCTGCTGGTGATTTCGCAGTTCTTCATGACCGCTCTCATGCCCATGACGCCGGGCCAGGATCCGCGCCAGGCGAAGTTGATGAAGTGGGCGATGCCGATTTTCGTGGGCTGGTTCTTCTTCTATCTGCCGAGCGGCGTGAACCTCTACTATCTCGGCTATAACGTCATCAGCACCGGCCAGCAATGGGTGGCGAATAAGACGTATAACGACAAAGCGATAGCCGATGTCGCCGCGCACGATAAAGCGAAAGAGCGCGATCAGATTGCGAGCGGCAAAAGCACGGGGAAAAAGAAAGTGATCGAGGGCAAAGTCGTCAGCCCCAAGCGGTAAGGCGGGAGGCCTATGGAAGCGGAAAAGCAAGAGCGTCTGCGTGAGTTCCTGGAGACGGTGGTGCGCGAAGGCCACTTCCGGCTGCAATTTCAGTTTCTGACGCCGCCTGCGCCCGACGGCGAAGGTCCGGAGATCGTCGTCGACTTTTCCGGCCAGGACGCGGGCCTACTGCTGGCCGACGATGGCGAGCTGCTGCGCTCGATCGAATATCTGGCCTTTGAGACGCTACGCTTCCTGCCCGACGAACATCATCGCGTGCTGTTCGACTGTCAGGGCCGCCGCCAGATGCGCGTCGAGGAACTGCGTGCGCTCGCCAAAATGGCCGCGGAGCGCGTGCGCAAGACCGGCCTGCCCTACGCGTTTGCGCCCATGAACTCCCGCGACCGCCGCACCGTGCATCTGGCGCTGCGCGAGGAAGCCGGGCTGTCGAGTGAAAGCGAAGGCATTGGCCACGACCGGCATATCGTCGTCCGCCTGCCCGGCTCGCGGCCTGCTGCCCCCCCTGTCCGGAAAGAATATCGCCGTTTATAAACGCCGGGTCGGGGCGGGGCGTGGTGGAGAGGGCACGTGGGTGGCTCGTCGCCTTTTGTCCAGCAGGTCTACCATCGCCTGCGCGACGCTGTGCTCTGCCGCGCTCCCGCGAACGTGACTATTCCTCGGGGCGTCGTCCAACCAACCAGCTTCCCAGCTCCCGCTGGCGGCAGCTTGGAGGAGCCCTGAGCGCCAGCGGGCGGACCCTGCCGGGAATCGAAGCCCGCACTCCCAGCGACCAACGGGAGCGACCAGGGCAAAAAGTGGCGAGCCACTAGCGCACCCCCTGGCAGATCTTGCGCTGCCGGCGGGGTAGCTTCGCGTCCTTACAGCTTGGCGGCGGCGATGCGGGCGAAGTAGGTGATCACCACGTCGGTGCCGGCGCGGCGAATCAGAACTCCAGCTTCAAGCCGAACTGGATCACGCGCGGGTTCACCACCGTCGGGCCCAGAATTACCCCGGTGCTGGACTGCGGGTTGAAATCGGTGCTGGGGTCGCCGAACACCGGATGATTGAACAGGTTGAAGAAATCCGTGCGGAATCTGGCGCTGCTCGCTTCCCCCAGCCAGTGCAGGCCGAGATCTTTCTGAATCGAAGCGTCAAACATGACTTCGCGCGGTCCGGTTATGTTGCCGACGGGCGCGTCGCCGAAGGTCGTGTCGTGCGTGCCCGCAATAACGGGCACACGGAAGCAACGGGTGTTGAAATAGCTGCTGAGCCGGCTTTCCACGGATCCGCTTTTCGCAACCACGCAGCCGGGCGTAAAGTTGGGTTTATTGTTCGGGACGCCAAAGATGTTGCTGGTGTCGTTGCTCAGGGCGGCGGAGAGGTAATCCCCGGATTGGATCGTTGTCACTCCGGCGACCGACCAGCCGCGCAGCAGCGCCCAATTGGGCAGGTCCGGTAGGTCGTACCGATAGCTGACCACCAGCCGCTGGGGCCGGATAAATCCTTCCGGACCGTAATTTTGCCGCAGATCCAACTGGTTGCCGTAGATCCTCGTGCCCTCGCCAGCGCCGGTGACCACCCCGGGCACGTCCGTCAAATCGCGTGCCCAAGTGTAGGAGACTAGAAACTGCAGGCCGCTGCTGAAACGCTTTTGCAGGCTCAGGTCCAGCGCGTTATACCAAGACGCCCCCCGGGGTTCGCTCAGCACGAGCCCGGGCACCGAGAATCCCATGTAGGGCTCGCGTTCCGCGACGTTGGCGACGGTATTGTCGGTGACCCCGCGAATCGGATGGGCGGGGCTTGCCAGTTGTGCCTGGTCCACCATGGTGGCCGCAGCGAGATGAGTGCCGCGGCTTCCGGCGTAGCCGGCTTCCAGCATCAGGTTCTGCGATAGCAGCCACTGCATGTCCAAGCCGTAATGCTGGAAGGTGGCTGGTTGCCAGTTCTCGTCAATGCCCTGGAAGGTCTGTTGATTGGACGCCTGATAGGGCACCCATTGGGGAAGTGGCGGCACGGGCTGCGGCAGCGGGTTAGCCAGCGTCGCGGCTGCATTGGCCGGCCCCTCGTTGAGCAACACGTAGGCAAAAGGAGCCGAGCTGATCGCCTGGTAAAGGCCCAGGCCGCCGGTGCTGCTGCTAAAAGTCCCGTAACCCCCGCGCAGTACGGTGCGCTCGCTGCCCAGCACGCGCCAGGCGAAGCCGATGCGCGGCTCCAGCACGCTCGTGCCGGCACCCCTAAGGGCGCTGCGGTTGGGGCTCCGAACTACCCCGCTGGGCAGGGCCAGGGGGTAGTTCGAGGGCACGACATAGCCGGCGAGCGAACCTGCCCCCGGTTGCGGATCGACCCGCGCTAAATTCAGCTCGACGGCCCGGCCCCGGGTGTCGTAAAAGTCGCCGAGGTGCTCCCAGCGCAGGCCGGCCGTAACCGTGAATTGTGCGCTCGCCTGCCATTGATCTTCGAGGTAGATGTCCCCGTCATTCAGGCGGTAATAGCGGCCCAGCTCGCCCGTCAGGCCTGCATCCAGCAGCTCGTTGCTATAGGGCGCGCCCGCGGCTGCGGTGCCGTTCTGCTGTGCGTTCAGGCCCAGCAGAAAATCGGCAAAGGTGGGGAAGAGGGCCGAGCTGGCGTATCGCAGATAAGGCGAGTTGATCTGGCTGCGGCTCGCCTCAGCGCCCAGGTGCAGCACGCTCCGCCCGTCGACCCACGCGAGATCGTCCTTCAGATCGAATGTGTTTTGCGCAAAAATCGTGTCCTGGCCTCCTCCGCCCAGCCCCACGCCGGCGATGCCAATTGCCGGCTCAGCATTGCCGAAGGGAACGGTGGAACCAAGATCGCTCCACCCGAATGCTTCGCCTTGGAGCAGGGTGCTGAAGCTGCGATTGAATCCGCCCTCGAGCCGGTTGACCACTTTAGCGCTGAAGGTGTGTGTGTGGGTCAGCGACAGCGTGTAGAAGTTGTTGGAGTTCAGGTAGGGAAACCCAGGTATGGCGGTCCGGGTTAACGAAGAGCCAGGGAGGGTGAAAGTGGTGTGGTCGGTCGCGGTAAAGAAACGGAGTCGCAATTGGCTGTGCTCGGTACGCAACCAATCGAAGTTGGCAATGTATTGATTGCCGGTGAAGGTGCACGCCTGGCTGAAATCGGCCAGACCTCGGGAGTCGAAGCTTGTGGCCGTGGGGTCGGTGGTTTGCGGCGTGGGGATCAGATAGCCGCCATCCGGTCCCTTCATCTGCAGCAGCTTGAGTGCGATCGGATTGATGTTATAGCCGGTTTGCGGCGAGTTCTCATCGATCGCAGGCCCGACGCCCCCGAGTTCGGTCTGGATGTAGCCGCGCTGTCCGTTGAAGAGTTTGGCGATGGCTGCGGCGGATCGGTCGTTGCTCAGAGGAGGTAACGCCACCTCGCTGGCGCAGTTGGTCGTTAGCCCGTTGCGCTGTCGCGTTCCCTGGTAAGAGCCGAAATATTGCAACTTGTTTCTTACGATTGGCCCGCCCACTGCGGCCCCGAACTGATTCTGATCGAGCACGCCGCGCGGGGCTCTCTGCCCCGGCGGCGCTGGAACGCGGTTGGCAAAAAAATCATTGGCGTTCAGCGCCGAGTTGCGTAAAAACTCGAACGCGGTTCCGTGAGTTTGATTGCTGCCGGCTTTGGTAATCACGTCCACGCTGGCGGCGGCGTTGTGGCCGTTCGACGCGTCGTAGGGGCTGGTCACGACCTTGAATTCCTCGATGGCGTCCGGGCTGGGCGTCGGGACTCCGCCCGTGAAGACACCTGCGCCAAACACGTCGTTGACGCCAATGCCGTTCATTTCGAAGTTGTTGTCGTTGCTGATTCCCCCGTTCACCGAGAGATTCCGTGCTTCGGCGCTGCCTCCCCGCCCGATGTCGGCGGCATTGGTGGGGGTGGTTGCAATGCCGGGGTTCAAGCCCACGATCTGCAGGTAGTTGCGGCTGACCAGCGGCAGCCGGGTGATCGTGGATCCCGCGGTCACCGACCCGGTCTCGGCCGAGTGCGTCTGCAGCATTGGTCCCGGCGATGTCACATCGATCGTTTGCACCTTCGGGCCGATCTGCAACTGGATATTCGTGGTGGCTGTCTGAGTCACCGCGACAGTAACCGGGGCGATGTTGGCGTGTGCGAAACCAACCTTGGTCACGATGACTCGATAGAGTCCGGGCGCCAGAAAGGGCAGCTCGTATTGGCCCCAGCGTCCAGTCGCAACCACGAGCGGCTCCCCGCTTAGCAGATTGATGACGGTCACTTGCGCGGCCGGTACGGCTGCCCCGGAAGCGTCCGTGATCGTGCCCGCAATGGCTCCTGTGGAGTTCGACTGCGCCCGCACCGCCGGTACGTAAAAAACTCCTAAAAGACTGGCAAAAACCAGCGCCTGCAGTACCCTGCCCATCGCACCTCCCGCGCCCGGCTGACGCTTGGTTCCGCGCGTCCGGACAAAAATTCTGGTTCCGTATCCAGCGCCAGTCTATCGCGTCGGCATGCACGCTTGTCAAGCCAAGCCTCCAACTGCCGAGGTCCCGTGCTCCGGGGAGGCGGGCATTGAACGCGTACTGACTATGTACGTGACCCCTTGACAACTGCTTCCGTCCGGAGCAAGAATGACTCCCGAAAGGGGGGTTGTATGAGCTGGAGGCTTCGTGTACTGTCTCTGCCTCTGAGCGCCCTCATTGCATTTGTCCTCGTGGCAGGTGCAGCGGGCGGCGTGAACGTGCGCCATGCGGGAACGCAGGCTGATCCTTCCGCCGCATGTCCGAGAAACAGCACAACGCTCAGCTTTCAAGGCGGGTGTGGGGGCTATGACGTCTATGTCGTCGGGTTTACCGATGCCACCGGCTATCACATCGTCGACGCCAACGACATGATTCTGACCGGTTGCAGCGGAGGACATCTGGTCTGCAATGGCCCCTGCAAGTATGTCCCGCAAGAGACGGTCCACGCGGCCCCGCCGCGATTCAGCGTCGACATGCCATCTGACCAGGTGTACTGGGACAACTACGACATCGAGCATGGGGTGGCAGACCAGGGCTGCGGCGCCGATAAGCAGAATTGCTACCTGGATGTGAATGAGCAGTTGTACATCGGGCGCGAGGGATACCAAAGCTACAGTTGTTCCGCTCCGTCAGGGCTTTTGCAGTGAGGCCGCGGTCAATCTTGACCGCTCTCGCTGTCGTGTGCAGCCTCGCGGGAGCGGGTGCCGCTCAGGTCGCCAGCCCGGCTGGGGCACCGGTCCCGCTGCTCCAGATTTCTACGCCCGTCGCGACGACGATCCGCGGACCCAATGGCAGGCAGATCCATTTTTGGAAGGTGCTTATCACCAACCGTTATCACGCTCCGGCGACCGCCTACGCCGTGAGTTACGTTACCCGCCTGCCATTCGGCTTCAGCTCGCAGGGATCGCGCTGGTTCGATGCCATTCCCGGCATTCACCTCATGCCACCGCTGGCCCCACGGGCTCAAGTTCCGCTGACCGTTCCTTGGCATTCCGGCCGAGTGCCGGCAGTTACAGATCGCTGCGTGATCTATGCGGATGGGGCCGTTGCGGGAAATCTGAGCCTCGTGGGCCACTTCATGAGCGCGCGGGCCGTGTTCCTGGCCGAGCTCCCCTCCACCATAGCCCGGCTGCAGAGTATCGCCGGCGGTTCGGGAGGCAATCGCGGCGCAGCGGTTCGCTATTTCGAGCGTCAATCCGTGGTGGAACGCCGCGTGCTGAGCACCTTTGATCCCAAAGGCAGACATCCCCGCCCGCCGGCGCGGATCGCTTTGAGTGTGGTAGCGACACTTACCTACAGTCAGCATGACATGGAGGCTGCTGCCGGCGTCCTCGCCCAGACCATGACCACGTGGCGGTCGCAGTTGGCCGCCAGCCGCCCCCGCCTCCCGCAGATTGCATTTTCACCCGGCCATTGAGAGTCCCCCGTCGCGACTGGTCGCTACAGACGCCTCTATCACAAAATCCTGACGCACCCCGCAGTTCCATTTTGTTCAGCCACTGACGTGCTCCCCCAAAACTAGTCCAGGGATAATGAGACAGGAGGCGATAGGAGCGAGGAGTGAGGGAGAGAAAGTTTAGTGAGGAGCAGCGCATCTGCATCGTGCGGGAGATGAAAGGCGGAGCGGAAGTGGTGGGGCTATGCCGCCGGCTGGGACTAGGACGGTCGATGCTGTACCGGTGGCTGGCGCGGTATGGAGGGATGAAGCCGGAGGAGCAGCAGCGGGTGGCGGTGCTGGAGCTGGAGAACCGGCAGTTACGGCAGATGCTGGGAGAAGCAACGCTGGACAACAAGATGTTGCGGGCGGTGTTGGCAAAAAAATGGTAGGGCTCGGCGCACAGCGTGCGGCAGCGCAGTATCTGCGGCAGCGGTACGAGGTGAGTGAGCGTCGGGCCTGCCAAGTGCTGGGAGCAAACCGCAGCAGCGTGCGCTGGCGGAGCCGGAGGCAGGCGCCGGCGTGGGGGCTCGGTCTGCGGGAGCTGGCGGGCGAACGGCCGCGCTACGGCTACGCCGGCTGTGGCGGCAACTGCGGCGGGAGGGCCACCCGACGGGCGCCAAGGCGGTCTGGCGGGCTGCCACGAGGCGGGTCTGGCGCCGCTGGCCGGCTGATGCAGAACGGTTTCATCGAGAGCTTCAACGGGCGCATGCGGGACGAGTGTCTCAATCTTCACGAGTTCGCCACTGTCCCGCACCTGCGCGCGGTCGTCACTGCCTGGCGTGCTGACTACAACCAGGTCCGCCCCCACAGCGGTCTGGACGGCCTAACCCCAAGCCAGGCAGCGCAGAAGCATCGGGCAGGCTCCGAGCCTTCGGCTCTCCGCCCGCCCGACGCTTCCCGTATCCACCGGTCCGATGAGGACCCCCAACCGGCTGAATGTTTCACCTGAACTGGACCAAAAAAGGGGAGCACCGCGCACGAGACCCACCGCTGCTCCAGTAAAGATGGAACAGCGTGTGAGGCACTCGCGTGGGGCGCAGCCGCGCTTAGCGGCTTTGGGCTTTCGCCCCTGGCTCGAGCTGCTTTTCCGATAAGTACCAGTCGCGCACGTGGAGCGATTTGTCGGCGACCCGCTTTTCCGCCTCCGCCTGACTCTGCGGCGGGCCCACCACCACCGGCTGGCCCGGATGCCAGTCCGCCGGCGTTGAGACGCTGAAGCGGTCGGTGGTCTGCAGCGCCTCGAACACGCGCAGAAGTTCATCCACGCTCCGTCCGGTCGATTGCGGGTAGTACAGGATCGCGCGGATCACCTGCTTCGGGTCGATGAAAAACACCGCCCGTACGGGCGCCGTGTCGCTGGCGCCGGGATGAATCATCCCGTAGCTTTGCGCCACGCGCATGTCCAGGTCCGCCAGGATAGGGAAGGGGATCTTTGTTCCCCCAAGCTGCTCCATGCTCCGCGCCCAGGCGATGTGGCTGAAGACGCTGTCGATGCTCACCCCAATCGGCTGCACCCCCAGCTTCTCGAAATCGGCGTAGCGCTTGGCGAACGCCATGAATTCCGTGCTGCACACCGGCGTGAAATCGGCCGGGTGCGAAAACAGCATCACCCACTTGCCTTTGTAGTCGCTCAGCTTGATCGGGCCTTGCGTGGATTTGGCTTCAAACTCCGGCGCCGGCTCATTGATGCGCGGCAGCGTGCGTTCGACGACTTCAGTGCTCATGCGATACATTCCTTTCAAAAGTGAAAAAGCCCACCAGGCGGTGGGCTATAGCAGTTGGGATCGAAATTTGGATCGAAACCTGTTCCCACGCACCTCAGCGCCGTTGCCGGCAACAACAGAGGCACATGGGTAGGAACTTCATAGCCACAGATTACCATGGATGCATGAACGAAGACACGCGGGGCGGGCTAGGGCTATGGGGCCCCAGCCCGCCCCGCGCAAGCGGGTCGCTCGGCGTAGCCGAGCGGGGCCCCGCGCCAATCAATGTCCTGCTGCGAGCCGGCAATCTAAGCGCGCTTCCCTGGCTCCGCCACGCCTTTGGCACGCGCGCCTGCGGTTTATCGCACCCGCAGCCGCATCGCATTCCCAACCATCCACTCCTGCTGATGCTCCGCCAGATTCACAGCAATCTGGTCTGGCAGGATCCGCAGCCCGGCCAGGCGGGCGATGGCATGTTCAGCCGCCGCCGGGGCGTGCTGCTGACCATCCGCTCCGCCGATTGCTGCCCGGTGCTGCTCGCCGATGCGCGCCACCGCGCTATCGCCGCCGTTCATGCCGGCTGGCGCGGCACGCTGGCGCGCATCGCTGCCGTCGCGGTGGGCGAAATGCGGGCCGCATTCGGCACGCAGCCTGAAGATGTTCTTGCCGCCGTCGGTCCCTGCATCCGCGGCTGCTGCTACGAGGTCGGTCCGGAAATTCAGCAGGCCTTCGCCGCCCGCTTCGCTTCCTCCGAGGCCTGGTTTCAGGCCGCCGAACCCGACCCCGTGCGCGACCGCTACCCTATGCTGTTCATGACCGGCGCGCCTCCTGGCCATCCCCGCGATCCCCGCTGGAATCCGTCCTCTCCGGCCCGGCTCAATCTACAAGCCGCGCTGCGCGCGCAACTCGAGGAAGCCGGCCTCGCCCCCGCCGCGATCGAAGTCCTGCCCTACTGCACCCGATGCCGGCCCGATCTGTTTTACTCGCATCGCCGCGGTGATTCCGGCCGCATGCTCTCGGCTATCGGCCTGGCCGCCACGGATTGACAGTGCCTCCTGAGCGGCCTATACTTCGTTTAAGTTCGGGCAGACGGAGCGCGCCACCACTATGTCATTGATGCCACGCTCTGAAACTGTGCAAGGGCGCGGAGTGACCTCCCCGCGCCCTTTGCTGTCTCCCGGTCTTCCTCCGGCCCCCGCCCAAGCCGCCATCATTCTCGGCTTTCTGCTCGGCACCTGGATGCTCGTCGACAGCGTCCATTGCTGGATTACCGGTACTTATGTCCGCGTTCCCGCTCACCTGTTCGGCTGGACACCCGCCATGAGCGGCCTGGTTTTCCTCTTCGGCGTCCTCTGGATGCTGGTGCCGAATCTCTACCTGTTCCAGAACCGCCTCAGCACCTGGAAAGCCATGGTGATTCTTGTGGTTGTCAGCTCCTGGAGCCTCGGTCTGGCCACGCCGGTCCTCTGTGCCCAGCTCGTGTTGTTACTGCTGCCCCATACCCGCCGTGCGCTAGCGGCCTGAGGCTTCCAGCGCCTCCAGCGGTTCCGGCGCCTGATCCTGCACGTCGCTGAAATAGCCCCGCGCGCGGTTGTGTTCGAGATAATGCCGGTGCGCCCGTTCCCAGGCCTCATCATCCGGCGCGCCAAACAACTTCGTGTACAACGGCGATCCCGGGAAAGCAAAAATCGGCACCGGCCTCGACACCCAAACGCCTGCGGTAATCAGCGCCTCGCGCCAGGCGTCGATCGCCTCCAGATCATCGTCCTCATTCGCTATCAGATTCGCCTGCACCCAGGGAATATGCCGTCGTGCCGCGCGCAGCAGTTGCTGCATGCGATCGGTGCCGATCCTGCAGCCCTTATGAAAGCGCTTGCGCCCCTCCGGCGTGATCGATTCAATCCCGCATTCGAGCGACACGCAGCCCGCCGCTCCCAACTGAGCGAGCGCATCTTCATTCCAGAGATCAATCCGTGTCTGCATCCCGAAACTCATCGGCAGACTGCGCAAACCCTCGAGCAGTGAGGGTGTGGACTTGCCGCAACCGAACGTCTCGTCAATGAAATAGACGTAGTCGAATCCAGCCCGCGCCAGGGCTTCAACTTCGCTCAGCACCGCCGCCACCGGCCGTTCGCGAAATTGATTCCGGAACAGCGTCTTGTTGCAGAACACACAGGCCCACGGGCAGCCGCGGCTGGCTTCCACCTCGGCGCCGCGTCCGCTGCCGCTGAAGACATGATGCCGGTGTTGCCGCCGCTCCAGCGGGTAGCCCCGGTAATCGAGCGCGGACAGCCGCCGCATGTCCGCCTGGTGATAGCCGGGCGCAATGCGTCCGGCGCTGGCCAGCTCGGCCAGGACTTGTTCCGCCTCGCCCTGAATCACCACATCGCAGCCGAGCTTGGTCCGCGCCGCGCCCGGCGTCGCCGAGCCGTGCGGTCCGATAGCTACAGTCACCGCGCGCGGCGCCGCCTGTTTGAGCGCCTGCATCCAGAGTGCCGGAACCCGCAGCTCCGGCTGTGGACAGCGCCAGAACAGATAGGTCGGCGCCGTCGTCAGCACGACGAAGTCGGCGTCAAAGTCCCGTACCCGTTGCGCGGCGGCTTCGCAGCGCAAGCCTTCCAGGTGCCCGTCCACCAGCAGCGCCTCATGCCCGGCAGCTTCGACTTGCTGCCTGGCGTACAACAGCTCCAGCGGCAAGTGCGTTTCCGCGCAGCCGAAATACGTCGACCCGCCAAACGTCCAGTCCGGTTGTACCAGCGCGTATTTCATAGCGTGGCTTCCATCTCCAATTGGTGAATCGGCCCGCGCGGATCGGCGGCGTGCGGCGCGCAGATCCAGGTTTCGTCTTCCGGATGAGCGACGATATCCAGCCGCGCCGAGCGCAACATCGCTTCCGCACCGGCGCGGTTCGGGATCCACCAGTTGGTCCAGTCGCCCGCGTAGCTGTGTTCGACAAAGTGCATCGCCGGAAATCCAGGCTGCGCGAACGGCGAGTGATCCCAAAAGTCGTAATTGGACTGAACTTCGGCGACGGCTTGGTCGCCGCGCAACATCGTCTGAAACACCAGCCGCTGCCGCACCAGCGACACCACCAAATCCAGCGCGTACATGGGATAGCGCAAGTGGTAGAAGACACCCAGGAAAAATACGTAGTCGAACTTCTGGGCCAGTTCGCCCACCCGGTACACCGACATTTGCCGCCACTCGACCCCCAACCCCAGCACCTCCGAGGCCAACCGCGCCTGGGCCAAATAGCGCGCGTCCGCATCAATGCCGAGCACGTAGCTCGCCCCCCGCCGCTTGCATTCGAGCGCGTAAAAACCGGCATTGCAGCCGACGTCGAGCACGCTCAGCCCTTCCATTGAGTCCGGCAACGCCGGGCTGATCTGCCGCCATTTGCTGCGCGGATAGTCGCCTAAATAATGGTTTGGCGCGGTCGCTACGCCTTTCAGGTCAAGGTTCTGAAACCACTCGCCCAGTTGTTCCACTTGCTGCCGGATGACGGTGATCGCGCTGTTCATTCCTGAGGGAAGATGCGGGCATAGCAGCATCGGTGGCTCTGCCCACCCCATCCCTTAGAGTCTCCACTAGCAGTTCGGGCAAATCGGAGCAGATAGCATCCGCCCCCGCGCGCGCCAGCAGACGCATCTTCCCCGGATGGTTCACCGTCCACACCAGCACGCGCCAGCCACGTTGCTGCAGCCAGCGTACGTACCAGGCCGTGCAGGATGCCTGATGTGGCGCTACCCAGCTCACTTCGGCCTCCCGGATGCGGCGCAGGCTGCACGGCCGCTTCAAATTCAAACAACGCGGCAGCTCCGGCGCCAGCCTCGCCACCCGATGCAGCACGGGTGCCTCAAAACAGCTCACCACGAATCCACGCTGTGGCGGGTATCGCCGCAGCAACTCGACCGCCGGCGCCACCGCTTCCATCGTCTTCAATTCCAGATCCATCCAGGCGCGCGTCCGGTAGCGGCGCAGTACCTGTTCCAGCGTGGCCAGCTCCGGCTGCAGCCGCCGCAGGCTGCGCAGGGTGTTGTCGGCCACGGACAACCTGTGGCCATTAAAGTTCAGTTCCGGATTGTGCTCAATCGCAACCCGTCCGTCGGCGGTATGACGCAGGTCCAGTTCCAGCCCATCGCAGCCGCTGGCCAGCGCACGGTCGAATGCTGCCAGCGAATTTTCCCGCTCCGCCCAGCCGGCGCAGCGGTGTCCTCGATGTCCCAGCAACCGTATTGGCCCGCCCATGGCCCCAGAGTACAGCTACAATCGCTACCATGTCCTCTGCCTTGCCCGTTTTTGACGACGTCCGCGCCGCCCGCGAGCGTATTGCCGGCCGCATTGCCCGCACCCCCGTGCTGCACTCCCACTCGCTGGACGAGCGTGCTCCGGGCGCCGAGGTTTTCTTTAAATGCGAAAACTTCCAGCGTGCCGGCGCCTTTAAGTTCCGCGGCGCTACCAACTGTCTGCTCCAACTCACACCCGAAGAGCGCCAGCGCGGCGTGCTCGCGTTCTCGAGCGGCAATCACGCGCAAGCGGTGGCGCTCGCCGCCCGCGACCTGGGCATCCGTGCCGCTCTGGTCATGCCCACCGATGCTCCCGAAGCCAAATTGGCCGCTGTCCGCGCCTTCGGTGGTGAGGTCCATCTCTACGATCGCGCCAAGGTCAATCGCGAAGATTTTGCCGCCGAGCTGGTCAAAAAGCAGAACCGGGTGCTGGTGCCACCCTTTGACGATCCGCGCATCATCGCCGGCGCCGGCACGGCCGCCTTGGAACTGCTGGAAGAAGTCCCTGATCTCGATGCGCTCGTGGTTCCGGTCGGCGGCGGCGGCCTGGTTTCCGGCTCCGCGCTCGCGGCTCACGGCCTCAACCCGAAAATCGCCGTCTACGGTGTCGAACCCGCCACCGCTGCCGATGTGAAGCTCTCGCTGGAGCGTGGCCAGATTACCCCGATTCCCAACAACTCCACCATCGCCGATGGCCTGCGCACCGTACAGCCGGGTGAGTTGACCTTTGCCATCATGCGCCAGCACCTGGCCGGTGTCGTAACCGTAACCGACTCTCAGCTCATCGATGCGCTGACCTTAATGCTGATGCGCATGAAGATCGTAGCCGAACCCTCCGGCGCCGCTGCCGCTGCCGCCGTCATCTCCGGTGCACTTCCCCAGCCATATCCCCGCATCGGCGTCATCATTAGCGGCGGTAATCTCGACGCTTCCGCCTTAGCTCGCTACCTCTCGCCAGCCGCAGCTACCAGCCACTGAATCTAGGCCATTCCGCTACGACTTCGACGCCACCGTCCAACACGTAGTAGCGGTCATACTGCGCCGCGGTGGCGCAAATGTGGTTGGGCAAAATGCGCACGCGCGCTCCTACACCCAGTTGTGGCGGTGTTTTGAGGCTGCCCGGTGGAATGGCCAGCACGCCGTGTTCCTGGCTGGTTTCCGCCACGATCCATTGCTCATACGGACGTCCCGCCTCATTGCACACCATGCCGTAGCCGTGCTGGCCAAATCCAGTGTCGCGCGACAGCGCCATCCAGCCGGCGTCGGTCAGCGTCCAGCCGCCCAAGGGTCCTTTGCCTGATTGGTGACCGATGACCGTGGCCAGCACGCTGCAGGCGATGTCGTCCAGCTTGCACACACCCAGATCCGCCATCATCAGATCGAAAAAACAGTACACGCCCGCGCGCACTTCCGTCACGCCGGTCAGGTCGCGTGCCAAGTGCGCCGTCGGCGTCGAGCCCACGCTTATCACCGGGCAGGCGTAGCCGGCCTCGCGCAGCAGGCGGGCCGCTTCCACCGCCGCCGCGCGTTCGCCCTCCGCGGCGCGCTCCAGCGCGGTTACGCCGTGCGCATGGTAGGAGCCACCGGCGTGCGTCAGCACTCCGCGCAGCGCCGCCCTGGGCAGCACGGCCGCCACCGCCAGCAACTGCTCGCGCCGCTCCGGGCGGATGCCGGCGCGATGCCCGTCGGCATCAATTTCCATCAACACCGGGATCGCTTCGCCGCATTCGGCTACCGCGCGCGCTTGCTCCACGCTATCGAGAATCACCGCCAGATCCACGCCCTGCCGCCGCAGCGCCGCCACGCGCGCCAGTTTTTGGGGCGCGATGCCAACCGCATAGGTCATGTCGCGTACGCCATGCGTGGCGAATTCTTCCGCTTCGCGCAGCGTCGAAACGGTGGCCGGTCCCACCGGCGTGGGCAGCATGAGGCGCGCGACATCCCAGCTCTTGCAGGTTTTCAGGTGCGGACGCAATTCGACGCCCAGCTTCGCCATGCGCGTGCGCAGCCGCTCGAGGTTGCGTTCGAGGCGCGGACGCTCCAGCAACAGGCACGGTGTCGGTAAATCCTTGAGGAGTGCGGGCATTTGTGCTCTATTATCCAGCAGTGCGGCGTCGCTTACCCAGCCAACTCGTCACGGTTACGGTTTTCCTGCTGACCGGTGCGCCCGCCTGGGCCTGGGGATGCCGCGGCCATCAGATCGTCGCCCTGATCGCCGCCGCGCACCTGCAACCCGCCGTGGCCGCGCGCGTGCGCCAAATCCTGGCCATTCCGGCCAGCCCGGAGGCGCGGCGCCCTTGCCGCGGCTCGGTCTCTTTGCCGCCCCTGGCGCGTGTCGCCGGCTGGGCCGATGCCGTCCGCACGGCCTCTACCGATCCCTTTCATTTCGTGAATCTGCCGCTGGATGCCCGCCGCGGCCACGTGGATTATGCCGCTATCTGCCAGTCCGATTGCATCTCCGCCGTCCTCAATCGTTATCTGGCACAGCTCCGCGCTCCCGCGACCAGCCCACGCCAGCGCGCCGTTGCATTGCGCTACGTTATTCATCTGGTTGGCGATGCTTTTCAGCCACTGCACGTCAGCGACAACGCTGACCGCGGTGGCAACTGCGTCCGCACCCGTCTGCCGCGGGTGCGCCGCCGCAGCGATCTGCACGCCGATTGGGACTCACAAATTTTGAACCGTATGATGCGGTCGCAGGGCCCGGCCGCCTATGCCCGCCGGCTCGAACAGCGCTTCGGCCGCCGCTACGCCGCCGGTTCGTTGCGCCCGCTCGACTGGATTTGGTCCAGCCATGCTGTCGCCGTCGGCACCGCCTACGGTCCGCTGCATCTGGCGCCCGGCTGTCACGCCCGTACCCTGCGCTTGCGTCCGGCCTATGTCCGCGGCGCAGAGGCCGCCATTGCCGTCCAACTCGACCGCGCCGGCTGGCGCCTGGCTGCGGTCCTGAATCAGGAGCTCGCCCGCTGATGAAACGCTACCTTGCCTTCCTTGCTGTTTCTATGCTGTTCGCCGCCCTTGCCGTTGCCCAGCAAGTTCCCACCTCGGCGCTGCACGGCCTCGACTGGCGCTCGATCGGTCCGGCCACAACCGGCGGCCGCATCGCCGACATCGCCGTTGCCGAAGTCCCCGGGGACCCGGAGGTCGTCTACGTTGGCACGGCGTCGGGCGGCGTCTTCAAGAGCACCAACGACGGTGTCTCCTGGACGCCCATCTTCGACCATTCTGGCGGCATGATGTCGATTGGCGCAGTTGCGGTAGCGCCGTCCAACCCCTCCGCCGTCTGGGTCGGCACCGGCGAGGTCGATAACCGCCAAAGCTCGTCCTGGGGCAACGGCATCTACAAGTCACTCGATGGCGGTGCGACCTGGCAGTTCATGGGCCTGCGCCAAACCCGCCACATCGCCAAAATCATCGTCGATCCCGACAACGCCGACGTCGTCTTCGTGGCGGCGCTCGGCCACCTCTGGGGATCCAACCCCGAGCGCGGCGTCTACAAAACCGAAGATGGCGGCAAGACCTGGAAGAAAGTCCTGTACGTCGATGACAACACCGGCGCGACAGACCTGGCCATGAGTCCTTCCGATCCCCATCTGCTCTTTGCCGCCATGTATCAGCGCCAGCGCCGGGGTTGGGGTTTCAACGGCGGCGGGCCCGGTAGCGGCATTTATCGCAGCAGCGACGGCGGCGCCACCTGGACCCGGCTAAGCAAGGGCCTGCCCACTGGCGTCATGGGCCGCATCGGCCTGACCATTTTCCCCGCCGATCCCCGCATCGTTTACGCCCTCATCGAAGCCGACCCCACCAATCAGCCGCGCACTGCGCCGCACAAGGGCGGCGTCTTCCGCAGCATGAATCAAGGTCAGTCCTGGGAGCAGATGTCTGGCCTCGATCCTCGTCCCATGTACTTCAGCCGCATCTACATCGATCCGTACAATTACAATCGGGTCTACATCATGGGATCGGAGCGCGGTTTCTATATCTCGGACGACGGCGGCCGTCATTTCCGCGATGTTTTCAGTCGCGTCCATGGCGAGGATCACGTCCTATGGATCGATCCCCGCAATCCCGATCACTTTCTCATCGGCGGCGACGGCGGCATTTCCATTTCCTACACCGGCGGCCGCACCTGGCTGTTCCGCGACAATCTGCCCATTGGCCAGTTCTACAACATCTCCGTCAATCACGCTTCGCTCTACCTGGTCTGCGGCGGCCTGCAGGACAACGGCAACTGGTGTACGCCGTCGGCCACCAATCTGAGTTACGGTCTTTCCAACCGCGACGCCTTTAACGTGGGCGGTGGCGACGGCATGCAAGCTCTGTTTGACGGCAACAACTACACCCTGCTGGTCAGCTTGCAAAATGGTTCCACCCGCCGCGTCGATCTGCGCACCATGCAGGCCCAGAGCATCGGCCCGGTCCGGCCTCTACCGGGATCGAAGGAGAAGTACCGCTATAACTGGACCACTCCGCTTATCGTTTCGCATTTCAACCCTAAGGTCATCTACACTGGCGCCAATCGCCTCTTCCACTCGACCGATGAAGGCCGCAGTTGGCAGGTCGTCAGCCCCGACCTCACCGCCCACATCGATCGCCACAAGCTGACGATGATGGGCGGGCCCATTCCCGCCGATGCCATGTCCCGCAACGACGGGCAGAGCAACTTCAGCGCGCTCACCGTGATTGCCGAATCGCCGCGGGACGGCAAGCTGCTCTACACCGGCGCCGACGACGGCACGCTCGAAGTCACCCGCGATGGTGGCGCCCACTGGACCAACCTCACCGCCAACATCCCCGGCCTGCCACCGATGACGCAGGTCAGCGGCATTGAGCCGTCCCGCTACGTCAAAGGCCGCGTCTATGCGACTTTTGACGGACACTTCAACGACGACTACAAGTCCCACGTCTATGTCAGCGAGAATTTCGGCCAAACTTGGCAGGAAATTGATGCCGATCTGCCCACCTCCGTCCATCGCCTGCGCGAAAACCCGGTCGATCCCAATTTCCTGGTCGTCGGTACCGAGGCCGGCGCTTACGCCTCCTGGGACCGCGGCGCGCACTGGACTTCGCTGAACACCAATCTGCCGCCCGTTCCCGTCTACGATCTGGTTTACGCCGATGGCGGCCACAATCTTGTGCTGGGTACCCACGGTCGCGGCATCTGGATTCTGGATCACACCACGCCGCTGCTGCATGCGGCGACTACGGTTGCTGCCGCCGCGCCACATCTATTCGCTATTTCGCCCGCGCACCGCGAGACCATTTACCACCCCCAGTCTTGGTTTGGCTGGGGCGAGTTCTTTGCCCCTAATCCCACCGCGGGTGCGGTAATCACCTACTGGCTGCCCGCCGCCGATAAATCCGGCGCCACCGTCACCGTGCGCGATGCCAAAGGAGCATTGGTCCGCCAGTTCCAGGCGTCGGCCACCGCCGGCCTCAACTATGCGGATTGGGACCTGCAATGGGCCGCGCCCACCACTCCCGAGCCCAGCCGCAACCGCTTTTTCCGCCCCAGCGGACCTTGGGCCCAGCCCGGCCCCTATTCAGTTGCGGTCGCGGCTGGCACTGCCAAGCTGGCCGGCACGTTTACGCTCACCGCCGATCCGCAAAGCCCCCTATCCTCAGCCGAGCGCCAACGGCGCGCCACCATCGTTATGCGTGCGTACCAACTGCAACTGCAACTTGCCGATGCCGAAAATACCGCGCATGATCTTAACCAACAGCTTGCGGCTATGCATGCCTATGCCACCGCGCTGGGAGCCAACAGAAAGGCAGCGTTACCGGCTGTCCAAAAGGCGGAGGTGGCGTTGAAGCCGTTGCAGGACGCGCTGGACCGCGCCTTTTCCGCAGCCTCGTCCGTTGAACGCGGCATGGACGACTACGAAGGTCTACCCACCCCGGTTCAGTCCGCCGAGCTGGCCGAAGCCGGCCAGCAGGCGAGCTCTGCGGTTCGCAAATTTAACGCCTTCCTTCTCAAAGACATGCCCACGGTTTACCGCGTCCTTCCTGGCGGTCGCGCGTGGCCGCGTATTAAACCGCTGGAACTAGCTCACTTCGAGTAGAGCCCGCGCCTGCTCCAGCAACATCTGCGGCGTGAACGGCTTGCGCAGATAGGCAAAGCCGGCCTGCTGTTTCAGGTCGTCAATGGCAGCCGGATCGCTATAGCCGGAAACCAGAAGAATCTTGATCTGGGGGTACAAATTTCCAATCCGTCGCGCCAGCTCCAGTCCGGTCATGGCGGGCATGGCGACATCGCTGATCAGCAAGTGAATCGGGCCGGCATAGGTGCGCGCCGTTTCCAGCGCCAGTTCGCCATTTGCCGCCGCGAGCACTTGAAAGCCCGCGCGCAGCAGCAACTCCACCACCAGCCGCCGCACGATCTCTTCATCCTCCGCGAGGAGAACCGTTTCCTTAGCCGCGGCTGCCGTTTCGGTTCTCATTTGGCTTGATTTTGCCGGGCCTCGCGGCCCCCGTCAAGTGTCTTCTGGACAACGCCCGCGGCCGCGCTGGATCTCCTCCGGCAGCCGGATGCCCTCGGCTAGCCTGGGATCGGCTTCGGGCTTGCCGTACTGCAGGGTAATCGGTACAACGCCTGCCCAAACCGGCAAGGCGTAATCCTCAGCGTCATCAATCGGCGGGCCGTTACGAACCTTGGCGCTGGCTTCGGCCAGCGGCAGCTCCAGCACCAGCGTCGCCTTCAACTCCTGGCCGGAAGGCCGCCGCGCCGCTTCCCAGCGCCCCGGCGCAATCTGATTACTGATGGCCTCCAGCGCCGCGAGCTTCTCGGCTCCACTGGTCAAGACCCGTCCCCGCCCAAATATCATTACCGAGCGATAGTTCATCGAGTGATTGAAAACTGAACGTGCCAGTACCAGCCCGTCAAGGTGCGTAATAGTGCAGCATAGCTCCACGCCCTCGCGCAGCGTGCGCAGCATGTGGCTAGCGGCCGAGCCATGAAGGTAAAGAAAATCCCCGCGCCGCCCATAGGCCGTCGGGATCACAACCGGATGACCTTCCGGCGCCACGAAGCCGACGTGGCATAAAAATCCTTCGTCCAGGATGGCGCGTATCTCCGCCGGATGGTAGCGTCCGCGCTCCGCAAGCCGCCTTACCTGCGTGCGGGAACTTGGAGCGCGGTCCTGCGGTTCGATCATAGCCGTCATTTTCGCACGAAAGTTCCACGTGAGCCGCCTGCTCTACAATGAAGCTATGAAACCTGCGCTGCTTTCCATACTCCTGGGCGCGGCGCTTCTGGCGCTCACTGCGTTCACCGCCGCACCAAAATCCACCACCAGCACGGATCCCATCCTCGGCGATGCGCATTCCAAACTGCGCGTCATCATTTATCAGGATTTAGAATGCCCCGACTGCGCGCAGTGGCACCAGATTTTCAAGAGCCAGATTATTCCCCGCTTTGGCAAGCAAGTCGGCTTCGAGTTTCGTGACTACCCCCTGCCGCAGCATCAGTGGTCCTTCAATGCCTCCGTGCTGGCGCGTTTCTTTGACATCCATAGCCTGAAGATCGGCATGGCCTGGCGCGACTACTGCTTCACCCACCAGAACGACCTCACGCCCGCCAATCTGATGGACACCGCCGCGCGCTTTGCCCACCCCTATGGCATCACCCGCACCCAACTGGAGGATGCCTTCGCCAACCCCGATCTGTTCGCCTTGGTGCAGGCCGATCAGCGCCGGGGCGGCCACGACAACGTGCAGCACACTCCGACCATCCTGTTCAACGGAACGGAAGCCAAAACCCCGCAGCAGCTCGAACTTTGGCTGGCGCAGGCGGTTGAAGCCGGCCACTAACAGACTTGGTGTAGGCAGTTTCACCTGATGTCGAAGCTGCACACGACCCGGGCTCCCGGACCATCGCTGGTCAGGTTTTGCTTTAACCCATTTCGGAGTCGCCGCTGCCCGGCTGGGCTCGTTCCAGTTCGGTCCGACGATCGCATTTTGAATCCGATCGCCTTCCAGCACTTTGCCCGCCCCCAGAGTCCAATCCTAAGTGCCGGGGCCTTCTCACTCCGAGCAACTTTCGGGAGGAAGCATGCGGGAGAACTCCAAATTGCGTAGTGCCATTCTAGAAACCCTTTGGAAAAGCACGTTGGTGGGCTTGGCGGTCTATGATCCCACTCAGGGCACGCTGCGGGACGCCAACGGCGCTTTTCTGGATTTGTTGGATAGCCGGTATCGGACCAAGAAAACGCTCGGCTCGCCGCTCGAGCAGTGTCTGCCGGAAATCGCCGTCAGCGGCTTACAGGAAGCGGTCCGCCAGTGCCTGAGTTCAGGTCTGGCCGTGCATGTTGATGCCGTCCGGTTTCATCGCAACGGCGGCGCCAGCACGTTGGTGAACTGCATTCTGTTGCCACTCGCCGAGGAGCGTAGCGAAACTGCCCCACCCCCGTCGGCACCCCTGCTGCTGCTGGTGGCTTCGGAGCGGAAAACCGAGCTGCCCGTGGGCGATAGCCTGAACCTGGTTGATGTGCACACCCGCCAGGCCTTGGCGCGCCAGTTCCACCTTAGCGCCCGCGAGATCGATATCGTCGGCGAATGTTTGCAGGGCAAGAAAAATCGCCAGATCGCGCAGGACTTGCACATCGGCATCTCCACGGTAAAGCGTCACCTCGAAAGCGCCTACCGCAAAATGGGCATCAGCTCCTCGCGCTCGCTGCCCATCGCCATACTGAACGTCCTACGGGCCTTGGACCCGGCCCCGGCGCCGCTCGAGTTCGCCGCCGTCGCCGCCGCTCCCGCCCCGCAAGCGGGCTCCCAAGCCGCCTAGCGCTTCGGTCAGGATAAAATGAGCAGCGTGCAACCTGCTCTATGCGAGACCCGGCCCGCGCGGCGGCCCGGCTACGGCTGCGAGCTGAAGCTGGACTTGGGCAGCGAGGCGATCGCCGTGAGCATGGGCTGCACGGTCGCGTTCACCGCCTCGCCAGCCGAGGAGAACGGCGGCGCCTGACCACCCTCGCCACTCATCCATACCAGATCGCCGTCCGGATTGACCAGTTGTAGATAGAGCCGGAACTGATACTGGCTCAGATCCTCTTCGCCACCGTTCAGATCCGTGTTGAGGGAGGGCATCCCGAGCGCATTCAGAGCGCTGCTGCCGCCCAGGGTGCCGTTATCTAAATTTCGAATGCTGCCGCCCTGATTGAGCGCCTGCAGATCCTGAATCACGGAGGGGGCAGTCGTGTCGGGCGCTGCGGCCTTGTGCGAGCGCCGCTTCTTGCCGGCTTTGCCGACGGGAGAGACGGGGATTGCCCGCCGCAGTACCCGCCCTTGCAGGATCACACTGGCATTGCCCTGGTTCTCGGTGATGACGACCTTTTTCGATTCAAACAGTGCCTGCGTCAGCAGCCCCTGAATCGCGGTAGCATCGGCCCCGTTCAGTGTCCCGATGTAGACGCGGATGACTCCCGAGGACGCGTCGGCCGTTGCCCGCGGTGCGGCTTGAGCCTGTGTCCCAATTGCGGGCGAGTTCGTAATATCAACCGCGTTCTTAGGTGGTCCCTGCGCTATCGTGCCAAGGGTGAGGGCCAGCCCGATGGCTGGGATCAAAAGGCTCCGCATAAACTGCCGTCCTCCGAAGGTGCTCTGGTAATAACGTACCCTGAACCGGCGCGGAACGCCAGCCGCGCCGTGCCTAAAGGATTACAAAACTTTTACATTGGTGGCTGGCTGCGGCTGTTACGGTGGGAATGGGAGGAATGCCATCATTGCCCGCTGCCGCTGCTTCGCCTGCTATTTCCGAACTTGAAGTCGATCTTGCCGGGGTCGCCCGCCGGCAAGGAGTGAATTGGCCCACGGCTCTGGCCCTGGTCGTCCTCCACGTGGGCGCCGTCGCCGCGCTGTTTTTCTTTACCTGGAAGGCTTTCCTGGTGGCGTGCGTTTTCTACTGGATCGCCATCGGGGGCGGCATTGGCATGGGCTACCACCGTCTCCATACGCATCGTTCCTACAAGGTTCCTCTGTTTCTCGAATACGCCTTGGCGGTGTGCGGGGCGCTGACGCTTCAGGGCGGGCCCATCTTCTGGGTTGCCACGCACCGGCTGCATCACCAGAAATCGGACGTGGACGGCGATCCGCATTCGCCACGCGATGGCGCCTGGTGGGCGCACGTCGGCTGGATTATTCTTGGCCGCCGCTGCCATAACGACACCCGCCAGATGGCCAAGTACGCCCCCGATCTCGGCAAGCATAAGTTCTACCTCTGGCTCAACAGCTACCATTACGTGTTCCTGGCCGCTTCGGTCCCCCTGCTGTACTGGTGGGGTGGCGTGAGCATGGTGTTGTGGGCGGTGTGTGTGCGGGTGGTGGTGGGGTTACACGCGACCTGGCTCGTCAACTCGGCGACGCACATGTGGGGCCCGCGCCGCTTTGCCACGCGGGATGATTCCCGCAACAACTGGTGGGTCGCACTGCTGACGTTTGGCGAAGGCTGGCACAACAACCATCATGCCCACCCCACCTCGGCGCGCCATGGCCTTGCCTGGTACGAGGCCGACTTGACCTACTGGCAGATCCGGTTGCTCGAGTGCCTCCACGTCGCCCGTAACGTGAAGCTGGCCAAGGTCTCTCAACCTCCCAACCCGCTGGAATCGTGACGCGGCAAGCACCCGAGCCTGCCAGTGGCTCGCCACTATTTGCCCTGGTCGCTCCCGTTGGTCGCTGGGAGTGCGGGCTTCGATTCCCGGCAGGGTCCGCCCGCTGGCGCTCAGGGCTCCTCCAAGCTGCCGCCAGTAGCCTGTAACCTGTAAACTGTAATGCATGCGGATCAATGGCCGCCGCCGCCGCGTGGCCGGTTTTATCGTGCTGGGCACGTGTCTGGTAGCGCTGGCTGCCGCCTTCAACGTGGGCTGGATCGTACTCAACAGCCGCGAAGGTGTGCTGTTGATCCTCGGCATTCTGCTGTTCCCGCTGATTGTCGCCGGACTGGTTCTGAACACGATTTTTCTGGTGCGCGAAATCCGCCGCAACGAACAGCACAACGCCTTCATCAACGCCGTCACGCACGAGCTGAAAACGCCGGTGGCCTCCATCCGGCTTTATCTGGAGACGCTGCAGGCGCGCCAGGTGGAGCCGGCGCAGCGCCAGGAGTTCTACCGCACCATGCTGGCCGATACCGATCGCCTGCTGGCCACCGTCGAACAGATTCTGCGCGCCGGGCGCGCCACCCACACCTTCCGCAAACCTATACGCCAGCAGCTCGATTTGGCCATGCTGGTCCAGGAGTCACTTGCCCAGGTCTGCGCCCGCTATGACCTTCCGGTAGGCGCGGTGGGCGGAAGGCCTCCTTCCCAAACTGCCACTACGCTGGGCGATGCGGAAGAGCTACGCGCCGCCATCGCCAATCTGTTTGACAACGCGGTGAAATACTCCGGCGGCAAGCCGCAGGTGACGTGGTCGCTGGGCCAGGAAGACCCCGGCTTCTGGACCTTGCGCGTCAGCGACCGCGGCGCCGGCATCCCGCGGGCGGAACTGAAGTCGATTTTCAAGCGCTTTTATCGCGTATCCAATCCGGCGGCGCAAGTCAGCGGTACCGGGCTCGGTTTGTTTATTGTGCGCTCCGTGGCGCGACGGCACGGCGGCCGGGTGCATGCGGAAAGCGACGGTCCCGGCCGGGGCAGCACCTTCGTCCTGGCGCTGCCGCAGGCGTCCGCTCCGGCCGCTCTGCCTCAGGAAGCGGGCGATTTCGGGCGCGCGCGCGTATGACCCGCATTCTCGTCATCGAGGACGAGAGCCACCTGGCCCAGGGTCTGCGCTTCAATCTCGAGGCGGAGGGGTACGCGGTTGAACTTGCGTCCAGCGGGGAAGCCGGCTTGGAACGTCTCCGCCGCGCGGATCCCACGATCGACTTGCTGGTGCTGGATGTCATGCTACCCGGCATGGATGGCTTTGCGGTGGCCGGCGCCTTGCGGCGCGAGCACCGCTATCTGCCGATTCTCATGCTGACCGCGCGTGGCCGGGCCGAGGATGTGCTGGCAGGTTTCGCTGCCGGTGCCGATGACTATCTCCCCAAGCCGTTCGAGTTGGCTATCCTGGTGGCGCGCCTCCATGGCCTGCTCCGCCGCCGCGGCTGGCAGGACGCCGCCCTCCCGGCCGCCAGCGATGTCTTTGATTTTGCCGGTCGTCACGTGGATTTTTCCAGCCGGGAACTGCGCGTGGGCCGCCGTGTTCTGGCCTTGACCTTAATGGAGGCCAATGTGCTGCGCTTCCTGATCCGCCATCAGGGCGCCGCCGTCTCACGGAAGGCCCTGCTGGAGGAAGTCTGGGGATTAAGCGAAGACACCGATACCCGCGCCATCGATAACTTTATGGTCCGCCTGCGGAAATACATCGAAGACGACCCCACCCGGCCCCGCCATCTGCTCACCGTTCGCGGCGTCGGCTACCGTTTCCTGCCCGAACCTTAACTTTCGCGGCTAGAGTGCGTGCGTGACCAGCCGCGAAGTGGAGTGGCTATGCAGCAGGTCGCTGGATAGCTGCTTGCTCAGGTACACCTTGGAGTTGCCACTGTCGCCGGGATCGGCCTCAAACGTGAGCACGTCGAATTGCAGATGGTCGAGTGCCGCCCGCATGCCATAGAACCGGTTCTTGGTCTTGACAACAAACTGCCGATACCCATGCCGGTGCGCCCACTCTTCCTGCTGCTCCGTGAGGGCGCGGTAGTGGCCCTGGTGCCGCCACTGCCGGCGTGTGCCTCCCAGCCAGCTATAGAACACCCGCCGATGGTCGAAGCGGAGGCAGTCACTCAATCGCTGTGCCAAATCCTGTACGTCGGGTTCGGTTTCCAGGTCGGGGGCGCGCAATTCGTGCCCCACTTTAAACGCAACCGGAACCCAGTGGCTTTCGTCTTCTTCGGAAGGCGCCAGGGAGATCAGGATCAGGTGATCGCGCGCTTGCAGGCGGCGCTGCAGCTCGGGAGCGGTTTTCCGGGCCGCGAATTCCTCGAAGTACTGTTCCATGTACTCGACTTCGAGACTGCCGGATTCCAAACTGTACTGCCGGATGATGTGTTGCACCGTGACTGAGCCTCTGCCCCGACGTCCAGGAACTAGAGTACCGCAAGCGGGCGTAGGGCAGCGTCCGGCCGGTCCACCGCGGCCAGGGCCACGCCCTCAAGTGTTCAGTTTGGCGGGGTTGGCGGGGCGGTGGGTCCGGCTAGAGTCTTTTGCGGATTCGCCCGCGTGCAGTTCCGAGGCTAAATAGCGTCCAGGCCAGTGGCAATGCGGACAAACGGCGCGGTAGATGCTGAAATGTTCCAGCTTCCAGCAGTCCTGGACGGCGAACACTACGCCGCAGCGCCCGCATTTCACGTGATAGCGAGCCTGTCGGAACGTACCCATACTTGGGATTGGATGTCATTTGAGGGCCGCAGGCTGGCCTGCGCCGTCCGCTCTTGTGCCTGGCGATTCGGTTTTCTGGCTCCATTTTGGGCGCGGCTAGCTATAATAGCGGAGACAATAACGGGCGCACCCGCAGGCAACGGTGTCGTCCCTCAACAAATTCGCCTGCCCCGCGCAGGTGCGGGAGACGAGACCCCTCTGCTCAAACTTTCGGCCCAGCTTCGCGCCCGCATTCGCTCCAGCCCTGTCCCCGCGCGGCTGCGGCCAAGCGTGCTTACGGCTCTGCTGGTGATCGTGGGGATGGGCAGCCTGGGGGCTGCTGCCCAAGCCGGCGCTCCGGCTCCGGCCGCCAGCCAGGTGCAGATCACCGCGCAGTACCCGAATACGATTTTTTCCATTGAATGCCACGGCAACCATCGCATCCCTTGTCAAACCATCCAGGCGCGCATGGGCACCAAGCCGGGCTCGGTTTACGATCCCGTCCAGATTAACCGCGACTTCAATTCGGTTTGGAATCTGGGCGCCTTCGACAATGTCACTTTCTCCATACAGCGCACACCCAAGGGCATCATCCTCGACGTTACCGTGACTGAGAAGCCGCTCGTGCGCGACATCAAGTATGAAGGTCTGAAGTCGATCACCGACTCCGATATCCTCGACCGCTACCAGGCACGGGGGGTGCATCTGGAGCGTGATGCTCCTTACGATCCCACCACGGTCAAGCATGCCGTAGTGGCGATCAAGGAACTGCTGGCCGAACACGGCCGCCAGTTTGCCAGCGTTACGCCGGTGCTTAACGTCCTGCCGCCCAGTTCCGTGAATCTGATTTTCAAGATTGATGAAGGACCCCAGGTCAAGGTCGGCAAGATTGCCTTCAAGGGCAATAAGGTCCTAAGCCACGGCACCTTGCTCGGTTCCATGAAGGAACTGCATCCCATTGGAATTCCGCACTCGCTGATCTTCGAGCACCTGTTCAGCCGCACCTACGATGCCGCCAAACTCTCCGCCGACATGGAGAGCATTCGCGAGGCCTATCAGGATCGCGGCTATTTCGAGGCCCTGGTCGAAGATCCGACCATCAAGCTGCGCACCACCCATGGCCACAAGCTCCTGTTTTTTGGCGCATCCGAAGGCCGCCGCGTCGACCTCACCATCCCCGTCGTCGAGGGCAACAAGTACCGGGTGGGCAAGATCAGCTTCATCAACAATCGCTTCATCACCAATGATGCGACCCTGATGAACTTGCTGGGTCTCAAGCCCGGCGACGTCATGGACGTCTCGAAGCTGCGCAAGGGTCTGAAGAACCTGACCAAGGCGTACGGCCAGTACGGCTACATCAACTTTGTGGCCAATCCCGAGCCTGCGCCCGATGAGAAGAGCCACAGCGTCAACATCGTGATGGACATGCAGGAGGGCAAGCCCTTCTATGTGCGCCACATCGAATTCAGCGGCAACACCACCACGCGCGATCGTGTCATCCGGCGCGAGTTGCTGCTTGATGAGGGTAGCCGCTTCAATAGCGTGGCCTGGCAGAACAGCATCCTGCGGTTGAACCAGTTGGGATACTTCGACGCCATCAAACCCGAAGATGCCACCATCACCCAGGACACCAGTGGTCCGGTCGGCGAGGTCGATGTCAACCTGCACGTCAAGGAAAAGGGCAAAAACAGTATTTCCCTCAACGGCGGTGTGAGCGGCATCGCCGGCAGCTTCCTGGGCCTGGGCTACTCTACCAACAATTTCCTGGGGTTGGGCGAGACTCTCGGCGTCACGACCGACTACGGCTCGTTGCAGCGCAACGTCACCTTCTCGTTCACCGAGCCCTACGTGAAAGATCGCCCGCTGCAGCTGGGTTTCAGCGCCTACATCAATGATTTCCATTACGACCAGGCGCGCGAGGCCTCGATTCTGTCCGGGCAGAACCTGTCGAACTATTTCGCCGCTCTCGGCGCCAGCAACCTATTGAACTATGCCCAGAACTCGCACGGCTTCACCTTCAGCGCCAGCTATCCCAAGCCGCGTTCGTTCACGCGCTACGGCATTGCCTACCGCTGGGACAACTCCACCGTGGTGCCCTTCACTCCAGCGGCCAGCCTGCTCTTCAACTCGGTTGCCTTCAACGGCATTTCCGGCCCCAACAGCCTTAACGGCATTGTCACCAGCGAGGTGATCCCCTCATTCACCATCAACACCGTGGATAATCCCACCTGGCCCACCCACGGCAAGAACATCTTTCTCTCGCTGGGTGTTTCCGGTCTCGGCGGCAACGTCAAAATTCTCGAACCGCAGTTGCAATTGGAGTATTTTCACCCAGCCGGCTGGCACAACGTTCTGGCCATGCGCTTCCTGGGTAACTTCGTGACCGGCTACGGAGGCGTGGAACCGCCCAACTTCGATCGCTTCTTCACGGGCGGTGAGGACACCGTTCGTGGTTTCGACATTCTGGCGGTTACGCCCATTGCGCTGATTCCCACCGAGACCGCGGTGACGCTGCAGGACCCCTTCAATCCGGGACAGCCGCTGACCAAAAACGTTCCCAATCCCACGCCCGGTAATCCCAACGGCACCATTCCGGAAACCTTCACCGTCAAGATTCCTACCTACCAATTCGCCACCCCTGGCGGCGACACGATGGCGATTGGCAATCTGGAGTACCGCATTCCGATTACCCAGGGCCAGATCCCGGTATCCGTTGCCTTCTTCACCGACGCGGGCGTCGACATGATCACCCAGCACCAGCAGCTCCAGGTTAGCTCGCAGGTGCTGAATACGCTGCAGACCAGTTTCGGCCGGCCCTTCTCGCGCGCCATCCCCATCGCCAAGGGCACCAACTCCCAAATCCGCATGTCTGCCGGCGTCGAGCTTGAGGTCACCCTGCCCATTATTCATGCTCCGGTGCGGTTGTACTACGCCGTCAATCCCGGCCGTGTGGATACCCTCATCCGGCCGCCACAATTGTTCACCAAGGCCGATTTCGAGCGCGGCATCCCCGGCGCCTTCCTGAACGACGCTGATGTCCAGCGCTCCATCGCCTTTACTATGGGGCAGTTGATGAATAGGCCGGGCACGCCCTTCCGCGAAGCGCCGCATGTTCTGCGCTTCACCATTGGGCGTACTTTTTAATACAATGGGGCAGACGTTGCGCTGTACCGGGCCACTTCGGAGGACATCATGAAATTCAGGTTGTTTGCAGCAGTTCTCGGCCTATGCCTGAGCGTGGAGCTGTTAGGCGCGGCCGCTATGGCGCAGGCGCCCAACAAAAACGCGGCGCCTCCCGCCTTGCCAGCCGCGCCCAGTGTGACCGGCCCCAGTAAGCTGGCATTTATTAATTTTCAGCAGGCGATTTCTGACACCCACGAGGGCGCCAAGCTGGTCGGGCAGCTCAAGGCCAAATACGAGCCCAAGCAGGCCCAGTTTGCGCAGGAAAATGCCCAAATCCAGGCGCTGCAAAAGCAGCTCTCGGATGGCGCCAGCACCATGAGCGCCGACGCCAAGCGACAGCTTAGTCAGAAGATTCAGGATCAGCAGCGTAATCTGCAGCAATCGGCTCAGGACGCGCAATCCGATTACCAGCAGGATGTCGAAGGCGTTCTGCAGCAGGTGGGGACCAAGCTCATGCCCATCATCGACAGCTATGCCAGGCAGCACGGCTATACCCTGGTGGTGGATAGCGGTCTGCGCTGGCCGCAGTCGCCGGTGGTTTATGCGGAGCAGGGAACCGACATTACCGGCGTGGTGGTCCGGCTCTATGATCAGGAGCATCCCGCAACCGGTTCGGGTCATTAGCCCCGACCGCCGCCATTGACTATAATCACTGAGAAATATTCATGAAGCCCATGTCCAAATTCCTTGCCACATGCCTGTGCGCCGTTACCGTGTCGCTGGTGGGGCTCGCGCAGACCCCGAAACCTGCTGCCAAAGCGCCTGCCGCGCCGAAGCTCGCGCCCGCGCCCACCGTCACCGGCCCCAGTAAGATCGGCATCATCGACCTGCGTTCCGCGATCGTGGATACGGCCGAAGGCAAGAAGCTGATCGACAACCTGCAGGCCCGTTTCGCTCCCCGCCGCACCGATCTCAAAACGCAGCAGGATGCCATTCAGAGGCTAGAGAACCAGCTCAAAAACGGCGGCAACACCATGAGCGCCACCGCCAAGCAGGATCTCAATCAGCAGATCCAGCAAAAGCAACGGGACTATCAGCAGCTACTGCAAAATGATCAATCCGACTTCCAGGACGCCCAGACGCAAATCCTGAATGAGGTGGGCAATAAGATGATGCCCATCGTGGAAACCTACGCGAAGGCCCATGGCTATACCGCGATTGTCGACGTCAGCTTCCAGTGGCCGCAGAGCCCGGTGCTGTACTACAATCCCGGCGCGGTGATCACCGGCGACATCGTCCGCATCTACGACAAGGCCAACCCCACGGCGGCCACTTCGGGTTCCACCAATCCCGGCGGTCAGCGCTAAAGCAGGTCGTTCGGTCTGTCGGTCGTACGCGGCCGCCGACGGCGCCTGCCCGGGCTGACCGCTAGACTGATAGACCGACAGACCGTCAGAACTGATAAAAACTCAGCGAGTGGTTCTTGTCCGAAATCCAGATCCGCGCCTGATTGGACTGGATGTGATTGATCGTCACCAGGGCGACTAAGCCGTTGGCATGCCCGCCCGGTGGCAGGCCAAGCTGATCGATGTGGAAGCTGGTGATGACGCCCCATTGGCCGCTCGGCCCCCAGTCTTTCATGAACGCATCCATGGGATAGTGCTGCGGATCAGGCTGCCAGATGGCGTAAGCCTCCTGGAAGTTCTTCTGCATGATGGCATGGAAGAACTGATCCACGGTTTTGCGCGCCTGGTAGCGCGGCCAATAGAGCACGCCCACAATCGCCACAATGACGATCACGGCCACAATAATGCCGAGTGTCTTCCGTTGGTGAGCGCGGCGCTCGTTATACTTGGGCGCGTCGAGAAGCGTCATACGCTTATTGCAACACGTTTTTCACCTATAGGATGCCCCAGTGCGCGGCGCTCGTTCGCCCGCTCCAGCGCCAGCGCGATGATGCGGTCGAGCAGCTTGGGGAACGGCAAACCTGCGGCTTCCCACAGCTTGGGGTACATGCTGATCGAGGTGAACCCCGGCATCGTATTGATTTCATTCAGATAAATGCGGCCGGTGCGCCGTTCCAGAAAGAAATCCACCCGCGCCAGTCCCTGGCACTCCACCGCCTGGAATGCGGCTAGCGCCAGGTCGCTCACCCGCCGTGTTACCTTCGCCGGCAGTGGCGCGGGGATGAGCGTCCGCGAGCCGGCCTGGGCATACTTGGCCGCATAGTCGTAAAACTCCCGCCCCGGCAACACTTCTCCCGGCGCTGACGCCGTGGGCTCATGGTTGCCCAGCACCGAGCACTCCAGTTCACGTGCGTCCAGTCCCTGTTCCACGACCATTTTGGTATCGTACGCGGCAGCCAGATCAATCGCGGCGCTGAGTTGGCTCCGGCGTTTAACCTTGCTGATGCCTACGGACGATCCCATATTCGCGGGCTTGACGAACAGCGGGTAGCGCAGATGCTTCTCAATGTCCGCGGTGATGTGCCGCGGGGTGTGCTGCCACACACTTTTGTCCACGCGCACATAAGGCCCCACGGGAAGCCCGGCTTGCAGCCAGACACGCTTGGTCAGTTCCTTGTCCATGGCGACGGCTGAACCCAATACGCCTGCGCCCGCATACGGCACCCCCACCATCTCCAGCAATCCCTGGATCGTGCCATCTTCGCCGTACGGGCCGTGCAGGATCGGCAGCACTACATCGAGGCGGCCGAGCGTCGCCCAGACTTCGCGCAGCGGCTTGCCGTCCTGCCGCCACTGGCCCTGGCGCGTGATCCGCATGCGCGTGACCTGGTACTTGTGCCGGTCCAGGTTTTCCGCCACGGCGCGCGCCGAAACCAGGGAAACGTCGTGTTCGCCGCTGCGGCCTCCGCAGATCAGTCCTACGCGCAGCTTCTTCCGTCCTGCCGGCATGGTCTAGACGTGCGCGGGCGCGTCCTCGCGCACGCGCTTGGGGCGGCGATTGGCCGCCAGAATCTTCTTCCGCAACCGCAGCGATTTCGGCGTAACTTCCACCCACTCGTCGTCGGCGATGAACTCCAGCGCCTGCTCCAGCGTAGGCGCGCGGAAGGGCACCAGCCGGATGGCCTCGTCGGCCACCGAGGCGCGCATATTCGTCAGCTTCTTCTCTTTGGTCGCGTTCACGTCGATATCGTCCTCGCGGGCGTTTTCGCCCACGATCATGCCTTCATAGACTTCTGTCCCCGGACCCAGGAACAAAGTTCCCCGTTCCTGAATATTATTCAGCGCATACGTGGTGGTCACGCCCGCCCGGTCGGCCACCAGCGATCCGGTGGGCCGCGCCGCCATTTCCCCCTGCCAGGGCACCCAGCCGGCAAACAGCGAGTGCAGCAGCGCCGTGCCGCGCGTGTCGGTCAGCAGCGCGCTGCGCAGGCCGATCAGACTGCGGGCGGGAATTTTAAACTCCATCCGCACCCGGCCGCTGCCGTGGTTGATCATTTGCTGCATTTCACCCTTACGCGTGCCCAGCTTCTCGATCACCACCCCGACGAATTCTTCCGGGCAGTCCACCACCACCAGCTCCTGCGGCTCCAGCCGCCGGCCGCTTTCGATCTTGATCACGATTTCCGGCTTGCCCGCCATCAGTTCGTAGCCTTCGCGCCGCATGGTTTCGATCAGAATCGCCAACTGCAGCTCGCCCCGCCCCAGCACCCGGAATGAATCTGTCTTGGCCTCTTCTTCGACCCGGATCGAGACGTTGGTGAGCAATTCCTTTTGCAGCCGCTCGCGCAGATGCCGCGAGGTCACAAACTGGCCCTCGCGTCCGGCCAGCGGCGAGTTGTTGATGGTGAACAGCATCGCCAGCGTGGGTTCATCGATCAGCACCGGCGGCAGCGGCGCCGGATGCTCGGCATCGGTCACGGTCTCGCCAATCTGAATGCCTTCGACCCCCGCCAGCGCCACAATATCGCCGGCCGCAACCACTGCGGCTTCGTCGCGCTTCAGCCCGCGGAAGGTGAACAGCCGCGTGATCTTCGTCCGCGCCAGCGTCCCGTCGAGTTTGGCGATGCCCACCTCGTCGCCTGTGCGCAGCGTGCCCTGAAACACCCGCCCGATGGCGATGCGGCCCAGATAGTCGCTGTAGTCGAGGTTCAGCACCTGCAATTGCAGCGTCGCCGCCGGATCGCCGCTGGGCACGGGAATCGCTTCCAGAATGGCGTCGAACAGCGGCTCGAGATTCTCCGATTCCGGTCCACCCTTGCGCTGCGCTGTCCCTGCTTTGGCGTTGGTGTAGAGCACGGGAAATTCCAGTTGCTCTTCGGTGGCGTCGAGGTCAATGAAGAGGTCGTAGATCTCGTTCAACACCTCCTCGGGCCGCGCATCCTGCCGGTCAATCTTATTGAGCACGACGACGGTGGCCAACTGCTTCCGCAGGGCCTTTTGCAGCACATAGCGGGTCTGCGGCAGAGGGCCTTCGCTGGCGTCCACCAGCAGCACCACACCGTCAACCAGATTCAGCGCCCGCTCGACTTCGCCGCCGAAATCACTATGACCGGGCGTGTCGACGATATTAATGCGCGTGCTGCGGTAGTCGAGGGCGGTGGTCTTGGCCAAAATGGTGATGCCGCGCTCGCGCTCCAGTTCGTTGGAGTCCATGACGCGCTCCGCCACTTCCTGATTGGCGCGGAAAATGCCGCTCTGACGCAGCATGGCGTCGACCAGCGTGGTCTTGCCGTGGTCTACGTGGGCGATGATGGCGATATTGCGCAGCGAAGCCAAACTGAATGAGAACCGGCGGGAACTGTTAGTTTATCACTTTCGCCGCCCTCTCCCGGCGACTAAACCGCATCTCTGAAGAGTGCACATCTGCGCGGTCAGCCCATGCGCTACGAACGGCTCCGCTTCCTGATCAAGATGGCGATCCGCCGGCCGTGGCCCCGGCCCTATCGCTTCTGCCTGCTGCCGGACCGCCGCGGCTGCCTGCGCGTGCGCATAACTCCACGCGATCGCCAGGGTGCGGCGACGGTCGAACTCCGTCCCAACTCCGGCGATTCGCTGATTTTCGCGCAAGTATTCTTTGACGCCGCCTACGATCTCACCCCGCTAGCGCGCTGGCCCGAGATCGAAACCCTCGCGCGCGCCGCTCCGCAACCGCTGCTGCTCGATCTGGGCGCCAATGTGGGTTTTGCAGCGCTGGCGCTGCACTGGCAATTTCCGCGTGCGCGCATTCTTGCGGTGGAACCGGAGCCGCATAATTTTGCGCAGCTCTGCCGGAACGTCGCCGGAATCGAGGCCATCGTACCTGTGCAGGCAGCCGTCGCCGCTGCCGATGGCTGGGTGCAGCTTGTCAATGCCGGCCGCAAGAGCTCGGACTTCCGGACGGTTCCCGCCTCCAGCCAGCCCGGCGCCGCCATCCCAGCCTCTTCCATCGAGACGCTCTGGCGCCGCGCCGGGCTGCGCCCGGATTACGGCACACCCCTGCTGGTCAAAATGGACGTAGAAGGCGCCGAGCGCGATCTGTTCTTCCCCGGTTGCCCCTGGCTCGAGCGGACGCCGCTGCTCATCGTCGAGCCTCACGATTGGCTGCTGCCGCACCAGTCGCTCTCGCACGGGCTGCTGGCAGCGCTGACGGCGCGCGGGGGCGATGTTGTGGTGCGGGGCGAGCACCTGATCTGCTGGCAGCCCGCGCTTGCCTCGCAGCTCGCGCCCGCCCAGCGCACCGCCGCCTAAAGCAAAATCAGCATCGCTGTAGCCCGACAGACCGAACCGCCTGCGGCTTTGACACCAGGAAAAGCCGCACGCACCAGCGCGATGCGGGATACACTAACGCTGATTTTGCTTTAAGTGGCACGGCCACCTCTTGTTGGAACCGCCCTCCCGGTGGTCGGGCTGTGGCCGAGCGTCGCTCCCCGGCAACGGACGCCCGCTGGCGCTCAGAGCGTCTCCACGCTGCCGCGTTTAGACGCGAAAAGCTGTTTGGCGTAGGCGCGTGCCCAGGCGCGGGGGGTCGCGTGCCAGCGCGGACTCACTGGGATGCGATTGAGCTGATAAGGCGAATCGTGGGCGCTCACCAGTCCGCCGTGGCAGGCCAGGCAGCAGCGGTAGCCTGCCGCATGCACCGCGGCCCGGGCCGCCGCATCGCAGTCGCCGAGCCGGCCGAAGGGATAAGCAAAATCCAGCACCGGTTCGCCCAGTTCCTTCTCCAGATGCGCGCGCGAGGCGGTTAACTGTTCCACCAACTCGGTCTGGCGCAGTTCGCTCAAACGCGGATGGGTGACGGTGTGCGAACCGATGCCAAAGCCGGCGGCACGCAGGGCGTGTACCTGCTCCCAGCGCATCAGTCGCGGCGGCGGCGCCAGGTGCTGATCCCAGGGGAAGCGGTTGGGTTCGCCGATGGCGCCGCTGGTGATGAAAAAGGTGGCGCTCAGATCGAGGCGGTCGAGGATTTCGGCGGCGACTTCGGCGTTATCGGCGTAGCCATCATCAAAGGTGATGCACACCGACGGATGCCGCAGCGCGTCCCCATGCGTCAACCGTGCCAACAGGCGCTCGAGTGGCAGAACCTCATAGTGATCACGCCAGTAGCCGCAGAGCGCAGCGAACGCAGCCGGCGGATAGGCAAGGTCCTTACCGTCGTCGCTGATGCGGTGAAAGGCGACGATGCAGTAGGGCCAGCGGGCGCGGCGCCAGGCGCCGGCGGTGCGCCATACCGGTTCGGGAACCGCATGACTGAGTTGGGCGATCATGCCGCCAGCCTTTGCAGCCGCTGTTTTTCCCGGCGCAGGCGCATCCAGACGGCTCCGGCTGCGCCCCGGCTGCCCAGGAGGCGAACACTCGCATGCCCCTCGCAGGTCCAGCGGAACTTATACGGCTCTTCGCCGCGCAGAAAATCAAAGCGCTGCAAGCCTCGCGCCATGCAGTCTTCGATGACCGCGCTGAGCAGCACGGTGCCCGGACTGAGGGGGGTAACGGCAGGATCAAATCCGCTTTGGAAATACAGGAAGCGCCGTGCCGGGGCTGTGCCGGCTTCGAACCCGTAGAGGGCTGCCAGAACGGCGTCGCCGCTGCGCAGCAGGTACACTCGGGCCACGCCCTCCGCCGCGAGCGCCCCCGCCGCGCGCAAATGGAAGGTACGAATGCGCGAGGATTCGAAAATGCCGGTGCCGTCCTTCTGGGCCCGGCGCAGGTTGTGGAGGCGAAACAGGTGCTCCAGAGCCCGCTGAATGGCTCTGGGTGTGTCCGCGCACTCGACCAGCGCCTGAGGCCAGTGGGCGGCGAAGCGCCGCCGCCGCCGCCGCACCTCCGAACGGAAGTTGGCGCTATGTCCGGCGAGCAGCACGTCCAGACTGCCGGGCAGGGTCAGCGTGGGCAGCAGCGCCGCACGCTCCCGGCGCTCGCCGGGAAAGAGCCCGGCCAGCGCGCCGGCCGCATCGGCCGATTCCAGCCGCAATAGGCGCCAGTGCCGCTGATTGAGCGCCGCCTGTAACAGACGCGCTGCGGTTTCCGGCGGCGCCTCTGGGTGTAGCAGGCAATCCAGCTCGTCGGCGCCGCTGTCCTGGCCCAGAAACTCCAGTTGCCCCAACCCCCGGCGCTGCCGGCGCTGCAAGGCCAGCAACCCGGCGAAGCGGCCATCGACAAACGGCGCCGCCACGACAACGGCCGGATACCCCATGGCGGCTGCCCAGGCACTTTGCCATTCCCAGCTCAAAAACGGATTCGCCGGGCCGGTGCTGCGCTGCAACTGTTTCCAACCGCGCTCCATTGCCGGCAGCGTACCGCTGATGATGGCGGAGGCGAGGCCCGTCTGCGAGGGGGCGCTCACGCCGTCAGCTCCGTTGCCGAAGCTGCCGCCGTGGCCGGGATACTCCGGCGCCGGACCCGCGCGAGTGCGGCCCGCGCGATCTGCGGATGCAACAGCAGCACTGCGGCGCCATAGACGACGGCGCCGAAGGGCACCATGGCGGCCAATTCCAGGCGCGGTCCCCAGCCGCCCACCAGCGGCCGTGCGACCCACAGCGCCGCCGCCATGATGGCGCTGCTCTCAAAGGCCGGCGCAAAACAGCGCAGCAGCGCCGCCGGCGAAATCTTCAGATACTTGGCTACCAGATAGACGTGCAGCAGCGACATGGCGGTCCGTGTTACCACGTGTCCCCACGCCACCCCGACGATGCCGCCCCAGTGCGCGCCCAGGATGAGCGACGGCGGCAGCACGATCCACCAGAGGACGGTAGTGCGGGTAAGCACATCCGGCCGCCCGATGGCCTTATAGCCGTCGCCGAACGGGTGCATCAGGCAGCGGATCCCGCCCCATAACGCCAGCACTTCGACCACCGCCACTGCGGGACCCCAATGCCTGCCGTACAGGACCAGCACCACCGCCGGCGCCAGCATCCCCATCCCTGCCGCCATCGGCAAGGTGAGCAGCGCGGTGTAGCGTGCCGTGTCGAGCAGCGTGCGCCGCAGGCGCGGCAGATCGTTCTGCAGGCGGCTGAAGCCGGGAAACGTCACCCGCGCGATCACGTTCAGAACGCTGACCAATACCACGTCCGGCAGCCGGAAGGCCAGCGTGTAATAGCCCACCAGGGTATCGGTGAGCATGCGCCCAATGGTGAAGGTATCCAGATTGAGCAGCAGCAGGCTGGAACCATCGAGGAAATAGATGTGCTTGGCGAAGTGCACCATGCGCCAAAACACCACGCGGTCCAGGCCGCGGTGAGGCCGCCAGCGCACCACCATCCACAGAATCGCCGTGGCCGCAACCGCGCCCAGCACTTGTCCCCAGATCAGGCTCCAGGCGCCGAAGCCCACGAGCGCCATGGAAATCGCTGCTATGCCCTTGACGGAAGACTGCCCCAAATCCGGCAGCAGCTTGGTGCGAAACGAAAGCCGGCGGCGTAACAGAAAATCGTGCGTACTGCCCAGCGCCGTGATGGGCAAATAGATCGTCAGGGCACGCAGCATCAGCCGCAGCACCGGCTCATGGAAAAATGCCGCCAGCAGCGGGGCCAGCCACCAGGCGGCGGCCATGGTGAGGCATGAGGTGCCAATCGTGATCCAAAAGCAGAGATTGGCCGCGGCATCGACAGCCTGCTCTTCAAACACCAGCGCACTGGTCAGGCCGAGTGTGCCCAGAACTTCTAGTACCCCGATAATCGAGATCGCAATCGCGACTTCGCCGAACGCCTTGGGCACGAGCAGTCGTGCCAGCACGACGATGGAGCCAAAGGAAAACAACTTGCCCAGCAGGAATGAACTCGAGGCCCAGAACAGGCCGTTGAGGATACCACCCTGGGCAGGCAGCGCCCGCCGCCCGGCGGCTGACGCCCCAGCCTGCGCCCGCCCCGCTTTGCGCCAGTATTTCGACTCGCTATGCCGCCAGTTGCGCCAGGCGCCTACGGCGGCCGCCGCCAGCGCCAGGCAAAAAAAGTAGGGCGCCTCGCCGCGCCCCAGCCGCACGCCCCAGCGGCGCAGCAGCCCCACCGCCGCTACCCAGCCCCAGCCCGCCAGCACCAACCCGGCCAGTGCCCGCACGCTCCCAGCCGCCGGCGGCGCCAGCCACACCAGCACGGCCCCGGCCAGCGCCAGCACCAGCCAGACCGCGGACGCCTGCCGCAGCACCTCGTGAAAGCAGACCCGGAAGGCGTCGGCCGCCCGCATGTGTCCCACTTCACGCCTTGCCGCCACCAGCGCCTCCCAGTGACCACCCGCCATGCGCCGCCGCCGTTCCCATTCCGAACCGGCATCGGCCGCGCCCAATTCCCAGGAGCGCGCGTCCGGCGCCGCCACCAGGCGCCACTTCTGCGCCAACACCGCCATCGCCAGGAACAGATCGTCATTGGTCAAGTGGTTCGTCGGAACCGGCCGGAACAGCTCCCGGCGCAGCGCCAGCCCTTCCCCATAGGCTGCCGCCGCCCCGCCGCTGGCCGATTCCTGGCGGACGAGCCAGCCTTCGTAGCGCCAGTACACTCCCTCGCCGCCGCCCACGCCGCAGTTTTCAGCTACCGTTTTGGGGCCCGTCACCGCCCCGACGCGGCTGTCGGCAAACGGTGCTGCCAGGTGCCGCAGCGCCTGCGGGGCAAACATATTGTTCGCGTCGGTGAAGACCAGCACCTCGCCGTGGGCCACGGCAGCGGCACGGTTCAGCGCCGCCGCCTTGCCTCCCCGTTGCGGTTCGCTCAGTACCCGCACCGGCACCGGAGAGCCATCGGCTGCCGCCCGGGCCTGCGCGGCGGTGTCATCGCTGGAGCCATCCTCGCTCACAATGATTTCCAGCTTCGCCGCCGGGTAGTCCTGTTCGATCAGGTTCCGGATGCGGGTCTGAATCTGCGCCGCTTCGTTGTGCGCGGCGATGATCACGCTCAGCCGCGGCCAGGCCTCGGCCGGAGCCTCGAGCGGCGTCAGGCGCCAGCGCCACGGCCGCCAGCGCGCCCCTGCCGCAATCAGCAGCGGATAGCCGAGCCAGATCATGGCCAGCGCCGCCAGTCCCAGTAGCAGTAGGGTGGCTCCAAGCAACCCCATGCCCGTCATGCCGCCACCTCCCGCGTGTGCGCCGCCGCCCACAACCCGGCCAGGCGCGCCACGTTAGCCGACAGTTCGAAGCCGGCACGCACGCTGCGGCTCGCCGCTGCGCCCATGCGCTTGCGCAACCGCGCATCCTGCAGGCGAGTCAGCGCTCCCGCCAGCGCCGCCACGTCGCGCTCGCCGACCAGAAAGCCGGTACGGCCATGCAGCACCAGCTCGGGGATGCCGGATAAGCGGCTGGCCACCACCGGCAGCGCCGACGCCATCGCTTCCATCAGCGCCACTGGAATACCCTCCATCTTGCCGTTCCGCAGCCGCACGCTCGGCAGCACGAACACGTTCGCCCAGCTCAACGCCTGCATCACGTCCTCTTCCGTCGCCGCCCCGCTCAACTCCACCTGCGGCGCCAAGCCGAGCGCCTGAATCTGGCGGCGGAGGCGGGTGTATTCTTTTCCGCCGCCGGCAATCCGGCACTGGAAGGGAATCTCCTGTTGCCGCAGTTGCGCGCAGGCCTCGACCAGATAGCGGTGGCCTTTGCTGACTTCCAGTGTGCCCACGCTCAGCAGCCGCAACCCGCCCGGCTCGGCTGCCGGCCGTGCGGCTCCGAGCGCCGCATACGCACTCCACTCGATGCCGCAATGGACGACGTGGATGGGCGGGCGCGGCGGGGCTACCGCCTGCTCCAGCAGGTTGCGGTTATAGCCGCTGATGGCGATCACGAACTCGGCGGCGCGCATCTTTTCCGGCAGCATGGCGCGATGGCAGAAAATATCGTGCGCATGCACGGTGAAGCTGTACGGCAGGCCCGTCAGCCGGTGCACAATGTAGGCGACCAACGCCGGATGGGTGGCATAGTGCGCATGCACTTGCTCGATGCCCGCTTTTTGCATGGCTTCCGCGATCCCCACCGCCTTGCCCCAAAAGGCCACCGCACCCCGCCAGAGATTGCCGTCGCTGCGGTTGCGCCACAACACTTCGGCCAGCGTGCGCAGGTAGGTGCGCGGCCGCCGCCGGAGCCAGTAGGCGTGACTGGCGAGAGGCGCCCAGGGCGTCCAGCGCACAGGCGCGCGCAACTGCGCCACGCGCGGATGGCGCTTGCCGCCATGGCGCAGCAGTGGATAAATGGCAACTTCGTGCCCCTGCTGTTCCAACTCCCACATCTCGCGCAGGATGAAGGTTTCGCTGAGATGGAGATAGCGCGAAAAAATGTAGCCGACCTTCATAGGTATAGTCCGTGGGCATCCCCGCGCACGCGCTCCGGAGTTGAGGCGCAACTGTGAACCGCCGCACCCGCCGGATCATTCCTGGTCTCGACCGGGATCGTTGGCGGATGCGGCAGCAACTGCGGCGCTGCGGCCGCCAGCACGGTGTGGGCAATCGGACCCCAGGCATGGCGCGAGTACGCCAGTTCCAACGATCGCCGTCCCCACTGTTCGCGCAATTGCGGTGCGGCGGCCATGCGCTCCATCGCCTGCGCCAAAGCCGCAGGATCATTCGCCGGCACGAGGATTCCATTGCCGTCGATGAGCTCCGGCAGCCCGCCCACCGCCGTGACCAGTAGAGGGCGGCCAAACGTCAGCGCCGCATGGGCCACGCCACTTTGCGCGATGGCGCGGTAGGGAAGCACCACCCAATCGGCGCGGCGAAAGTACCAGGCGACCTCGGGCAAAGGAATGTAGCGCGTGTCCCAGCGCACCCAAGGCTCCAGCCCCTGCTGCCGTACATAGTCGTGCCAACGCTGGAGCTGCGAGACCGCCGTGGGCATGCCGGCGATCAGCAGCAAAGGACGGCTGGCGGCAGTCAGCGCGGCCATGGCCGCCAGCAGGACCTCAACGCCTTTATAGGCGCTGAGTGAGCCGAAGAGTAGCGCCAGCGGCTGCTGTGGCGCGAGCCGAAGCCGCTGGTTCAAGCCGGGGTCCGGGCCAGCTTGCTCCGCCATCCAGGCCAGATTGCCGTGCGGAATGGCACAGGCTCCCCGTCCGGTCAGCTCGGTAAACTGCGCCTGCAGCGTCGTCCCATGAACAAAGACCGTGTCGAACACCTGCGCCAGCCGAATCCGCCAGTGCAGCTGCCGCTGCAGTTTTCCCTTTTGGTGGCGCTCGAATGCTTCGACGTTGTGCCAGATGTCGGCGAGCGGGACCGGCGGCTGCTGCCGCCGGCACCAGCGCCGCAGCTTCCGGGCAAACCAGCCGTCGCAGCGATGCTCCAGGTCGGTCATCAGGATGAACGCTGGCTGCTCGCGCCGTACCGCGGCCAGCACTTGCATCCAGACCCAGACGTAGCGCAGGCCGCGCGCAGCCCGCACCAGCCGGCGAGGCAAATAGCGCGGCGCGCGGTGCGGGTTCCAGGTCGCCAGCCACGGCAGCAGCCGCACGCCCACGGGCGCCGCCGCCTCCGCATGCCGGGCCGTCAGCAGCGTGATGCTGACATCCGGCGCGGCTTCTCCTGCCAGCGCGCGCGCCAACTGCAGGCTGTAGTGCATCACCCCGCCGCGGGAGAAGAACTCGACCAGGAGCACGGTGCGCCGCCCGGCTTCAGGCGGCAAGGACTTCTTCATAAAGCTGCACCATGCGCTCACACCAACGGGTTTCGCTCAGCGGCCCGGCGGCCCGCTGCCGCGCCGCCGCGGCTGCTGCTGCGGCCACGCGGTTGCCGGAGTCGCTCCAGGCCAGCGCTGCCTGCGCCAGGGCGTCTGCATCATCGACCGGAACCAGCAGGCCGCAGCCGTCCAGGACCTCCTCGATTGCCGGCAGACGGGTGGCGATGATAGGCAGACCGGCTGCCATCGCTTCCATCACGGCCGTCGGCTGGGCTTCCTCCTGCGAGGGAAACAGAAACACGTCGCTGACGCTGAGCCAGGCGGCGACCTCACTCGACACGCCCGGCAACCGGATTTGGCTTGCGGCCGGGGATGCCGCCGCCGCGGCGCGCAGCAGCTCCCATTCCTCGCCGCCTCCCACCCACACAAAGCGCGCGCCCGGCCGGGCGGGTGCGATCTGCTCGACCGCCGCCAGCCAGGTGCGCCAGCCCTTAGCGGCATGCACCATGGCGACGGTGGTAAACACCGTCGCCGCCTGCGGCAGGCCCAGACGGCGCCGCTGCCCGGGGTGCGCCTGCGGCGCCGCCGGCGGCAGACCAACGCCGTTGCCCACAATCACCGCCCGCTCGCGCGCGGCCACCGCGCCCCAGGACCGCCTTTGCGCCTCGCTGACATAGATCACCCGCGCCGCATGCCGCCGGCTGAAGCGCTCGCAGGCCGCCACCAGCCGCTGCCGCCGGCTCCGGTCCGGCCGCGGACCCAGATGCACCGTGGCCACGTAGGGACGCCCCAGCCAGCGCGCCGCCGCGCCGCCCCACACCGTGGCATAGCGCAAGTGGGTGTGCACCAGCAGCGGCTGCCAGGCTGCCAGCAACTGCCGCAGCCGCCACCAGCCACCTACGTCGCCCAGGCCCTGCATCGCCACGTGATGCACTCGTCCGGCGAGCGGCGCCATCTGCCCGCCCCAGAGCCGCTCCAGCGCGCCCGGCGCGGCCGCCTGCAACGCCACCAGCTCAATGCGCCAGGGCAGCGGCGCTGCGGCAAAGCGCAACGCCAGACGTTCCGCGCCGCCCAGGCCTAACTGGTCCAGAATCCAGACGATGCGCGGCGGTGCCATGGCCGCACCGCTCAGCTTGCGAGCTCCGACTGCGCCGGCGCAGCCGCTACCGTCAACCGCCGCAGGTAGCGCTCATTGCGCTCCAGCAGCGCCTCGGTCACTTCCAGTGGTGCGTGCAGCTGCCGCGCATAGGCGGTGAGGGCGTAGACGTCTTTGGGAATGCACTTGGAGTCGAAGCCGCGCTCCTGCGGGTACACGAAGGTCCAGTAGGGGGACATGCGGGGATCGTCCTGATAGACCCCCTCGCGCACGGTGTAGTAGTCCACCCCGGCGGCTTCGCACAGATCGTACAGCTCCTGCGCTTCGGCCACACGGTGCGCAATGGCGCGGTTTTCCGCCAGCTTGATTAGCTCGGCCGTGAGGGCGTCGGTCTGCCGGATGCGGACACTGGCGTTGAAGACCTGCTGATACACTTCGATGGCTTCGCGCCGGTCGGCGGGCTCGCCCCCGAGGATCAGAAAGGTGCGTTCCCGCAGATGCATCAGCGGATGCGCCACGCTCTCGCCCAGATACTCGGGCTGAAACACAATCCGCCGCCCATAGCGCTGCCGCATCAGGTCGGTGAAGCCGGGGTTGACCGTCGAGCGCAGCACGATCAGGGGCGTCTCCAGCCAGGCGATGACGCGCTCAACAATACTGGTGTCGAGGGCCCCGCGCCCGGGGTTGGGGGTGGGCACGCAGACGAAGGCCACATCGCAGGCGTTGACGGCCTCGCGCGTGCCTAACTGCAGCGGTTCGTCGTAGATGGCCGCGTCAGGAAATTCCTGGTGCATGGCGCGGCCTACCCACCCTAAGCCCACGATGGCAATGCTGTGTTTCATGGATTTATATGCCTCCTTGTACCGGTTCCGGGTTGCTCGCTGCGGGCGCCGGCTGCCGCCGCGGCTGCCTGTCGAGCGCGAGCGCGGCGCCAAGCACGCCGAGCGCGAGCAACAGGAAGAAGTGGCGGAAGTAGGCGTCATGAAGAAAGACACTGCACGTCAGATACACCGCCAGCGCCAGCTCGCAGGCGGCCAGCAAGCGGGCAAAGGCTGCCGCCCCCAGGCGGCGCGCGCGCCGCCGGCCGCGCTCCAGCAGCCGGAAGGCGGAGACGAGAAGAAAGACAAAGGCCGCCAAGCCCACCAGACCGGTTTCGGCCAGTAACTGGGTGTAGAGGCTATGGGGGTCGCGGACCGCGTTGTCCCCGCTCAGGCCGACCATGGCCGAGTACTTCAAATACGCGGTTTCGAAGTTCCCCGGCCCGACGCCGACCAGGGGATGGTGAATAAACATATCCAGGCCGGTCAGCATCTCGTGCCGCCGGCTGCGGAAGCTGGAGTCGGTCATCTGCTGCTCCTGGGCGCCGAGAGAGTTTTTCACCAGCGTCGCCAGCCGGCCCCAAAGCTGCTGCGGCGCTAATGCGCTTGCCAGCAGCACGCCCACCACCGTGGCCGTGAGCACCCATTTGCGCTGGGGGTGTGCCACCAGCAGCACCACCACCAGCAGCCCCAGGCCCAGGAAGGCGCCGCGCGAGTAGGTAAACAGCATCGCCGCCAGCGCCAGCCCGCCCACTCCCAGCGCCCAAAGCCTGCGGAACCAGTGGGCGCGCGGCTCCAACGCCTGGTACGCCGCCAGCGGCAGCGCCGCCACCAGCACCATTGCCAGGAAGTTGGGATCTCCCATCGCCCCGCCCAGACGCCAGCCAAACTGCCCGGGCGCCGTCGCTGAGAACTCCATCGAGCCAAAGCCCCAGAAGACGAAGCGGCTGCCCGTCAGCCCCTGGTAGACGGCCGGCAGCGCCAGCAGGCCCACGGCGGACAGGAGCGCATCCACGCCCCAGCGCCACCAGCGCGGCGAAGGCAGCAGATTCACCACCAGATAAAACACCAGCAGCACCTTGACGTACTCCAGCAATTGCGCCGCTGCGATGCCCGGACTGATCGCGGTCGCGGTGCAGACCACCTGCGCGCCGCCCCAGAGCAAAAGCGGACCCAGCAGGGGCCAGCGCAGCCGCCGCGGCGGCGACTCCAGCAGCCACGTGAGCAGCCCCGCCGCCAGCACACCGGCGATGGCCAGCCGCAGCAGCCAACTGAAGCCGAAGGTCGTGGTCACTACGTCGCTGGCGTTCCAGTACGCCAAAAGGATCAGCGCGCACGCGCCCCAGGCCGGCCGGTACAGCACCGCCAGCATCGCCAACCCGAACGCCGGCACCGCCAACGCCATCCAGACCATGTACTGCGGATAGCGCTGCATGGCGGCCAGCACCGGCACCAGGGCCCCCAGCGCCAGCAGCCACCAGCCCAATCCGCCCCAGAAGGGCCGGGCGCTCCGGGGCGCCGCCGGCAGCCCCGTCCAATTGTCGGTCCAGGTACTCATCGCTTTATCGCGCTCCTTTGCCGCGGCACACCACCGCCAGCGTGGCCGCCAGAATCGCCAGATCCAGTCGCAGCCGCCACGACCGCAGGTAAGCGAGATCCAGCCGCAGGCGCTGGTCGAAATCACAGCGCGCGCGGGCGGTGATCTGCCACAGGCCGGTGATGCCGGGCGGCAACGCCAGCCGCTCGGTGTGCCACAGCCGGTAATGTTCCAGGCCAAAACTCGACGGCCGTGGCCCCACGAAGCTCATCTCCCCGCGCCAGACATTCCACAACTGTGGCAACTCGTCGAGGCTGCTGCGGCGCAGCCAGCGGCCTACGCCGGTGATGCGCGGATCGTTGGTGATCTTAAAGTCCGGCCAGGGCAACTCGTTGAGATGAGTCAGTTGCCCTTTCAGCGCGCCAGCGTTCGCCACCATGGTGCGCAGCTTCCAAAGGCGGAAGCGCCGCCCGTGCGCGCCGACCCGCCACTGCGCAAACAGTGCCGCTCCGGGCGAGTCCCAGCGCACTGCGCACGCCGCCAGGCCGACGAGGATCGCCGCCGGCAGGCCCAGCAGCAGGCAGAGCAGCAGGTCCAGCATGCGCTTGGCGTGCCGTTCTCCCCGGCTGAGGCCACAGCAGCGCCGCCCCAGCGCCCGCCGGCGCAGGCGTTCGCACCGGCACCAGCGGGGAAAGGAAATCGCCGCCGGCCGGGCGGGCAGCCGTGGCCGTCCCGCCGCCGGTGCGCTGAGCGTGTCAAAGCCGCAGGCGCTACGGCTGGCTGGGCTATAGCGGGTCTGATTCCGCTCTAGGCTCGCCATCCCGCCTCCGTCAGCAGCGCCTCCAGCGTCAGACTCTGGCGTGGAAACTGCGCCTGATGCAGCCGCAGTGCCAGGCCGTGTACGGCGGCGCGCTCGCGCAGCCGTACCGCTACCGCCGCGCCCTCTTCGGTGTCCTCCAGCAAGAGCAGCAGTTCAGCGCCGGGCTCGCACCAGGCCAGATCGCCGATGCGGATTTCCGCCGCTACGGCTTCAAGAAACGCCGCCGGCAGCGGCATGCCGCCTTCGCCGGCTACGCGCAGTAGCAGCAGCGCGTGGCCGTGGCGCCGGGCGCGGCTGAAGACCCGCAGCAGGGCGGCGTTGGCCGCGCGCCGATTGGGGAGGATGCCGCGCGGCAGCCCCAGTGCCGCGATCGGACGGTGGAGGAGCGCCATAATTTAGTTGGTTGTGACCGGGCGCGGCTGCCGCCGGTAGGGTTTATAGGAAGGGGCCGAAGGATCGGCACGATTGAAAATGGTGCCCAGCAGCGGGGCATGTGCGCGGGCCAACTCCTCGCACAACTGCTGGGCCTCGCTGCGTTTCGTCCGTCCCCAGCGCAACACCACGAGCACTCCATCCACCAGCGATGACAGCAACACCGCTTCGCCGCTCACCTGGCCCGGCGGCGAGTCCACCAGCACATAGTCATAGTGCTCACGCCATTGCTCCAGCAGGGTGGCCATGGCCCGCACCTGCAGCGGCGGGGCATCATCTTCGACCGGCATCAGATCCAGGTGCGGCGCCAGATTGAGGGGCGCGGTCTTGCGGCCGGTCTGCGCCGCCGCCAGGCCGGTCAGATTGGTTACCCCAAAGAAGGTGTGGCAGCCAGGACGGAACAGATCCGCGTCGACCAGCAGCGTGCGCCAGCCGGCTTGCGCCAGCGCGTGGCCGAGCTGGCACACGCTGGTGGTCTTGCCGTCGCCGGCCTGGGCGCTGGTGATCAGGATGGCGCGTGGCGGCACGCCGCAGCGTGCCACCAGATTGGCGGCAATCTTGCGATAGCCCTGGGGATCGCTGCCGCTGCTGCCGCTCTCCAGCAGGGCGCGCGCCCCGCCCGGCAGCCGCCGCTTGCTGGTTTCCGCCACCATGCCCAGCGGCGCCAGCGCCGGCCCCAGCGAGCGCTGCACTTCCGCGCCTGCGGTGAGCGCGCCCGTCCAATGCTCGCGCGCCAGCGCGGCGCCGATACCGAACACCACCCCCAGGCCCAGGCCGAGCGCCAAATCCAGCCTCAGGTTGGGGTAAAGAGGCGCGGAGGGCGGCAGCGCGGGATCGAGCACCTGGATGTTGCTCGGCGGCAGGCTGGCCTCCAGCTTGACCTCGTCCAGCTTCTGCTGGAGCGTGGCCACCAGCTCGCGCTGGGCGTTGGCGCGCGACTGCAGCACGGCGAAGCGCATTTCCAGCCCGCTCGTCGCCGCCGCCTGATGGTTCAACTCCGCCACCAGCGCCTGCAGATGGTCTGCTTGCTGCTGGCTGTCGGCCAGCTTCTGCCGCAGCCCCGCCATCACCTGCGTCTTCAGGCCGGTCAATTTCTCCTGCGCGGCGTTCAACTGCTGCTGGGCTTCGACCACCAGCGGAAATGCGGGCTGGTAGGTGGTTTCCAGCGTCGCCAACTGCTGCTGCGCCGCCCCCAGATTTTCCACCGCCCGCGCAATTTCCGGATTGCTGAGCCCGGCCGGCAGTGTGGTGACATCGGCGCCGGAATAGCTGGCCAGGGCCGCGGCATCGGCAATCCGCTCCGCCTGGGCGGCGCCGAAGGCGTGGTTGGCGTCGGCGAGGCGCGCCAGCAGCGCGCTCTGGGCTCCGCTGGCGCCGGCGACCGCGCCCAGCAGCGGCACGTAGGCGTGCTGCTGCTGGAACGCCGCCACCGCCTCATCGTCGGCGTGCAGTTGCGCTTCCGCCTGCGCGACCTGCGCCTGCATCCAGTGGCCTGCGGTCTGCCCCTGGATGCCGCGCGCCGCCAGGGTTTCGGCCAGGAAGGACTGATCCGTGACGTTGACCACGTCCGCCACCAGGGCGGGATTGTGGCCTCCGAAGCTGACGTGCACGGTGGCGCTCAGCTTGTCGGGCACCGCCTTGAGCTTGCTCTGAAAGATATCGTAGGCGATGGCGTCCGCATCGGCTGGGGCGAGCGTCTTGCCCTTCTGCGCCAGATGCTGGCGCGTTTTGGCCAGGGCGGTGGCGATGGTCACGTCCCGCTGCTCCAGCTCCAGTTGCCGGATCACCGGCAGGGCAACGGCGCGGCTGCCGAGCACGGTCAGCTCGGTCTGCATCTCCCGGTCCGGGTCCGCCGGGGGCGGGTAGTCCTGCGGCGTGATCTGCGCCGGATGCAGATTGGGATGGCGGATGATGATCGCCGCCGTGGCCTGGTAGTAGGGCCGGATGGTGAAGCTGAGCACGGCGGCGATGGCCACACAGGCGAGCACCACCGCGACCACCAGCCAGCGCTGGCGATAGAGGGCGTCGGGGAAGCGGCCGCGGCGCGGCTCGGCGCCCGGGGCCGGCTCCAGCTCATAGAGCGGGGAAGAAGAGTTTTGGGGATCACGCGACGGATAGATGTATGCCATGGGGGCCTCGCAGCACAGGGGGTTACCAGACGTGATTGGCTACCGTTTGCTGCACGCGCCAGCGTCCGGAAGCGGTGAAAAAGTCAAGCAGTTCCAGTCCGGCCATGCGGACCACCGAGCCCGACACCAGCACGATGTCATCCGCCGCCATTTTCAACTCCGGCTGTTGCGTCCGTTGCGCCCCGTCGACATTGACGACGAGCGTGCGCCGCTGGCCGTTGGGCTGCAGCCGCAATACCCGCACGGTGTGATCTGCCTGCGGCAGAAAGCCGCCGGCGGAGCTGATGAGCTGGGCGAGCGTCATGTCGGGCACCAGCGGCGCCGCCCCCGGATGCAGCACATCCCCCGACAGGTACACCTGCCGCACCGGCTGCACATCAATCACGTCGCCGGGCTCAAGGAGCTGGTCCAGCGCCGGGTCGGTGCCAATGCGGGCGATGTCAATCGTCTGCAGCACGCTGTTGGCGGTGTAGATCAGCTTGCCGCCCTCCCCCTTGCGCATCGTCACCGGCGGCTGGTGAAAGAGCAGAATCCTGGTGCTCGCCTTGGAGGGATCCACCCCGCCCGCCATCGCCAGCGCCTGCAACAGGCTGAGTTCGCCGCTGAAGGCGTATACCCCCGGCCGCGGCACTACGCCGTTGATGCTTACTTTGCGGCTGTTGTTCTGCAGCAGCCGCACGCTGACCAGTGGATGCTTCAGCAGCGTGCTGTAGGCGTTCGCCAGCTCGGCTTGAATCGCCAACGGGGTTTTGCCCGCCACCGGAAGGCTGTTCAGAAACGGTGGTGCGATCACCCCATCCGCCGCCACCCGCAGGCTGCCGCTCAACTGCGGCTGCCCGAAAACGCGCACATCCAGCAGATCGCCCGCACCGACCGGATCCGCCGTCGCCGCGCTGCCCCACAACGTGGTGGGAGTGGCTTCAGGCGCAGCCTCGCTTGGCGACGGCGTGGCCAGCGTCCGTTCCGTGAGCACTTGCGCGCCGGCAAAACTCGCCGCCGCCATTCCGAGGATGATGAAAACTGCCGCTGTAATCGTCTGTCGCACGCGCCCTCCCAGAAAGCCGGTTTACCAACAACTCCAGCGTAGAAAGCTGCTGGTCAGAGAACAATTCCCCGGAGGTTGCAACCGCACAACAAAATAGGTGGGGATGGAATTGCAACCTTGGAAGGAGAGCCGGATCGCACCAAGGTGCATCGAATCGGCAATGTCCCCCACCACGCAACTGCATGCTCCCATCCGCATCCGTCTGTGCCTGCCTTCGGAACTGTGGAATCAACTGCTGGCCGCCGCCCTCAGCGCCACGCCGGGACTGCAGGTGGTGCCGGGCACCGGCGGGGTGCCGGCGTCGGCCGAGGTCCTATTGACCGCCGTTCCCCAGGACTACAGCGGCTGGACACGGCTGGGCCAGTGGTGCCAGCGCGCCGGGGCGCGCGTGCTCGTGCTCGGGGAAAACCGCCCTGCGCTGGCGGCGCGGGCCTTGCGCGCCGGCGCCTGCGGCTATCTGGATTGGGAGAGTCCGCTGCCGCTGCTGGTCAAGGCCATCCGAAGCGTGCATGCGGGAGAGTTATGGGCTGACCGTAAAGTGGCTCTGACCGTCATGCACCCGGCGGGCGGGGGCACGGCCAACAAGCTGACGCCGCGCGAGCTGAGCGTGCTCGAGGCGCTCACCCAGGGCAAGCGGAATAAGGAAATAGCCGCGCAACTGGCGATCAGCGAGACCACAGTGAAATCCCACCTCAACCGGGCATTCCAGAAGCTGCATGTCAGCGACCGGCTGGAGGCCGCGCTGTATGTCGCCCGTTACGGGCTGGAGTGACCGCGGCAAACCACTGGGGCGGCAGGTGCAGCCGGGCCTGCGCCAAATCCAGCTCCAGCACGCCGCCGGGATACGGCCGCCGGCAGTGCGTATCCTGACACCGCAGCGGGCCGATGGCGGCCGGGGGCGTGAACGCATACAGCGGCGACCACCAGACCTGGCGGTACGCATTGGTGGCGCCGTCATTGTAGCGGTAGTAGAGGCCGCCTTGCGGCGGCAGCAACGCCCAGGCCAGCGCCAGGGTGAAGCGGCGGCGCTGCTCATCCTGGGGTGCGCCTTGCACGACCAGCAGCACGCGCTTGCCCAGTTGCAGGGCTGCCTGGATGTTGGCCAACTGCGCCATGCGGGCAGGCGGCGAGAGCGCCGTACGTTTCCAGCCCAGCGCAAAATCCTCGACCATAATGCCATCGAGCGCGGGCAAGTAGCCCTCCCACCCGCCGCGCTGTTCGGGATCCTCGGTCAGGTTGGCCCACAGCCGGACGCCCGGCAGTGCGGCGCGGACGGCCTGCAGATAGCCGGCGACGGCCGCGCGAAATGCCGCATCACTGGAGAACTCCTCGAGCCCATCCGGATCATCGACCTGCCGCAACAGCCGGGTGCGGCTCAGATCCACGTTGTCGAAGAAAAAACCGTCAAAATCGAGCTGCTGGCGGTACTGGCGCAGGCGTGCGATCAGGAACTGGCGCCAGCCGCGGCTCGCCGGATTCATTGCATACACCGTGCGCCAGACGCCATCGCCAGACCGCCAGCGCGTATACAGCCGCTGACCTCTGCGGTTGTGCAGGAACCAGCTTTCGTGAGGATGAATCTGACGGCAAAACACGTCCCGGCGGTCGGCGACCGTGCGCCGGTAGGGCTGGTAGTGCGCGTCGCAGTGGGCCTTGGCGTTGGCATAGGGGCCGGGGCCTTCGGCTTCATTGGCGGCTACGGTTTGCAGAATCGGGCCGGCATAGCCGTCGCGCCGCAGCCTGGCCGCGTAGGCCTCATCGCCGTGGGTCAGCAGAATAAGCTGAAAGTGCTGCGCGACGAACGCAGCCGGCGTGTGATCGAGCGGAGGTTTATAGAAATAGGCGAAGCCCAGCCGGGGCGGTGTCGCCCCGGCCAGACTGACCAGCACCAGCGCGGCCGCAACGGCGGCCATGACACTGCCCGAACGGAGGTTTGACCTGCGGCCCCGGCTGGGTTCAAATGAGAAAGGTGGTGACGTGAATCTTCCCAACGCTCTGACGGTGCTGCGCATCTTCTTGATCCCGCTGCTGATCGCGGCCCTGTTCAGTACCCGCCTGCCCAACCGCGAAATTTATGCCACGGCCATTTTTCTGGCCGCCGCCATTACCGATCTGTTGGATGGCTATCTTGCCCGCCGCCGTGGCCAGGTGACCACCCTGGGTATGCTGCTTGATCCTATTGCCGACAAGCTCCTGATTGCCGCCGCCTTCATCTCCCTGGTGCAGATCGACTCGGCACTGGTGCCTGCCTGGATGGTAGTCATTATCATCGGCCGGGAGTTTGCCGTCAGCGGCCTGCGCAGCGTGGCGGCCACGCAAGGCTTTACGATCGCGGCCAACGAATGGGGCAAGCTGAAGATGGTCAGCCAGGTGGTGGCGGTCTGCATCATCATCGTCGCGGTCAAATACGGCACGCTGTACCTGTTCGGCTGGGGCGTCGATGTGCGCCTGCTCGGCAAAATTGCCCTCTGGGCAGTAGTGATTGTGGCGCTGCTTTCCGGTTCCATCTACTTCTGGCGCTTCTGGCGGCAGATCGACGACAGTGTCAAGCGGCGCCGCCGCGAGAGTACTGCCGCGGTCGCGCGCCGCCAGCCCGCCCGCACCGAATAGGCAGTATTATGACGGTATGAGGCGTAGCAATCCGAAGCTAGAGGCAGTGGCGGCGGAGTGGGCCCGCCTGATCGAAGAGGCGCAGGCGAACTGGACCGAGGAGCAGAAGGCAGAAGACCATCGCCGGTTTTTGGAAGCTACCGACGCGATGCTCGTAGCTCACGGAAAAGCTCCAAAATACGCTCGTGCCGCTCGGTCCCGGGCGGCCAACCGTGGCGAGTGAGTTCCCGGACGACCTCGGGTTCGGTTGCGGTTTCGAGCCAGTCTACTCTCGTCTGTTCCAGCATGCGGTGCCGCTCTATGGCCGCGGCATCACGTGGTGGCTTGCCGCTTGCAGAGCGGATCTGCTCTTTGCGGGCACGTTCGATTTCGGCGGCGCGGTTGGTCTTCACGTAGGTTAATAGTATCGGCGCTGCCAACTCGATCTGGGGCCGCAGAATAAAAAAGGCGGCGGCGCCGAAGCGCCGCCGCCTTACTAGCTACTAGCTACTAGCTGGCTAGTACATGCCCCCCATGCCGCCCATGCCCCCGGGGCCGCCCGGCGCCGCGGATTCCTTCTTTTCCTCAGGAATCTCCGCGACCAGGGCCTCGGTGGTGAGCATCAGGCCGGCAATGGAACCGGCGTTCTGCAGGGCAAAACGGGTGACCTTGGCCGGGTCAATGACGCCGGCTTTGACCAGGTCTTCGTAGGTTTCGCTCTGCGCGTTGAAGCCATAGTGGGCGTCGTTGCTTTCGCGCACCTTGCCGACCACAATCGCGCCTTCCAGACCCGCGTTCTGCGCGATCTGGCGCAGCGGCTCTTCGAGCGCGCGGCGCACGACGTCGACGCCGATCTGCTCGTCGCCGGTCGCCTTGAGAGCGGCCACCGCCTTTTCGGCGCGCACCAGCGCCACGCCGCCGCCGGGAACAATGCCTTCCTCGACCGCCGCGCGCGTGGCATGCATGGCATCTTCGACGCGAGCCTTCTTTTCCTTCATCTCGCTCTCCGTAGCGGCGCCTACCTTGACCACCGCGACGCCGCCGACCAGCTTCGCCAGCCGCTCTTGCAGCTTCTCACGGTCGTAGTCACTGGTGGTGTCGTCGATCTGGGTACGCAACTGCTTCACGCGGCCCTCGATCTCGGCGGTTTTGCCCGCGCCTTCCACCAGGGTGGTGTTGTCCTTGTCAATCACGGCTTTCTTCACCCGGCCGAGCTGGCTGAGCTGGATCGATTCCAGCTTTACGCCCAGCTCTTCGCTGATGAACTCGCCGCCGGTCAGCACCGCGATGTCCTGCAGCATGGCCTTGCGGCGGTCGCCGAAGCCCGGCGCCTTCACCGCCGCGGCGTGCAGCGTGCCGCGCAGCTTGTTGACCACCAGCGTCGCCAGCGCCTCGCCTTCGACATCCTCGGCGATGATCAGCAGCGGCTTGCCGGCGCGCGCGATCTGTTCGAGCAGCGGCAGCAGGTCCTTCATCGAGCTGATCTTCTTTTCGTGAATCAGGATGTAAGGCTCTTCCAGCACCACTTCCATGCGGTCCGGATCGGTGACGAAGTAGGGCGAGAGATAGCCGCGGTCGAACTGCATACCCTCGACGACTTCCAGCAGCGTCTCCATCGTGCGCGACTCTTCGACCGTGATCACGCCGTCCTTGCCGACCTTCTTCATCGCCTCGGCAATGATGCCGCCGATGGTGGCGTCATTGTTGGCCGAAATTGTCCCGACCTGGGCGATCATGTCGCCCTGCACCGGCTTGGACATCTTCTTCACCGACTCCACCGCCGCCGCGACCGCCAGATCGATGCCGCGCTTCAGGGCCATCGGATTCGAGCCGGCAGCGACGTTCTTCACGCCCTCCCGGTAAATCGCCTGCGCCAGCACCGTGGCCGTCGTGGTGCCGTCGCCGGCGACATCGGAAGTCTTCGACGCCACTTCGCGCACCATCTGCGCCCCCATGTTCTCCAACAGGTCGGGCAGATCAATTTCCTTTGCCACCGTCACGCCATCCTTGGTGATGTTGGGGGAACCAAATTTTTTTTCGATCACCACGTTGCGGCCCTTGGGGCCGAGGGTGATCTTGACCGCATCCGCCAGGATGTTCACACCGCGCAGGATCGCCTGCCGTGAGCTCTCGCCATGCACAATTCGTTTTGCCATTGTTGTCTGTCTCCTTCGATTCCGGGTTTCTTACTTGCTGAGCACGCCCAGCACTTCTTCCTCGCGCAGAATGAGCAGTTCTTCGCCGTCCAGCTTGATTTCACTGCCCGAGTACTTGCCAAACAGAATGCGGTCGCCTTCCTTCACGTCCAGCGGCAGCACCTTGCCGTCTTCGGTGACCTTGCCCTTGCCGACGGCAATGACCTCGCCCTCCTGCGGCTTTTCCTTGGCCGTGTCGGGAATAATAATTCCGCCACGCATCGTCTCTTTGTCCTCGATCCGCTTGACCAGCAAGCGGTCGTGTAGTGGTCGTACTTTGGCCATGAGTAGTTCTCCTTAGAATTTGCGGGAAAGGACCCTGCCTGGTTCGAAGTTCACCGGGCAGGGTGCGATTAGCACTCTCCCCTCACGAGTGCTAATGATATCCGGTAAGTAGCTTGGCGGTCAATCCCCGCAGATGGGTGCCGCCGTGGCTGACGGCATGAGCTATACTCAATGCAGCCACTCGCGCCGGCTCTGGGTGGTGAGAGGTGTACCCATGTTTGACGGCATTTTCCGACCCGAACACCTGATCATCATCCTGGTGATCTGCTTGCTGATTTTTGGCCCCAAGAAGCTTCCGGAACTGGGCCGCGGCATTGGCGAAAGCATTCGGGAGTTTAAGAAGTCCATGTCTGAGGCGAAAGCGCAGGGCCAGGAGCCGGCAAAAGCGCCTGCCACCGCGGAAGAAAAGAAATAGCTATCCGCGCGCCATCTTCCCCTGCCGGTTTCAGCGGCCCGCCGCAAGTTCCAGCGACTCTGCGCCTGCAAGCGGGCCAAGCCCTGTTGATTTTTGATCTCGACGGCACCCTGATCGACTCGCGCGCCGATCTCGTGCAGAGCGTGAATGGCGCGCTGCAGGAACTCGGCCGGGCGCCGCTGCCGGAAGCCATCGTGGGCGCCAACGTCGGCGATGGCGCGGCGTTGCTGATGCAACGCTCTCTCGGGCTGGCGCCGCCTCCGGATCGCAGCCGCCCGCCCCAGCCGGCGCCGGCCCTGAGCGAGGCCGATGCCGCCTTGAGTGCTCGCGCGGTTGAGCTCTTTCTGGTTTACTACGCGGCGCACAAGCTCGATTTCACCGTATTGTACCCGGGAGTAGAGCCAGGCTTGCGGGCGCTCGCCGCCGCCGGCGCGCGCCTGGCCGTGCTGACCAACAAACCCGTGCGGCCGAGCCAGGAAATCGTAGCCCACCTCGGCATCGCCGGCCTGCTGGCTGCCGTCTATGGCGGCAACAGTTTCGAACAGAAAAAGCCCGATCCCGTCGGCATTCACACCCTGCTCCAGGAATGCCGCGCCGAACCCCGGCAAACGGTGATGATCGGTGATTCCGCGGTGGACGTACTCGCCGGCCGCAACGCCGGCACCTGGACGGCCGGCGTCAGCTATGGCTTCGCGCCCGAAAGTTTACGGCTGCAACCGCCCGATTGGCAAGCGGATACCTTTGCCGAACTCACCGCCGGTCTGCTCGCAGCCATGAAAAAATAGAAGCGTCGAGGAGCGCAGGAGAAACCGCTATGGCCTTGAAACCTGGAGTCGTGGCCCCGCAGACGGGCATTTACTGGTGCAGCGTATGCAAGCTGCCGGGACAGTTTTCCGCCGGGCAGGTGCTGCCGGAGTGCCGCAACAAGTGCGGCCGCGGCGGCTGGGATTTTATTCAGGGGACAGAGGCCGGGGGCCAGGGGTCGGGCAAGGCCGCCGCTCCTACGGAATAGGGCCCGCGGCCCAGCGCCGCTACTGAATCGGGCTCTCGGCGGCGATTAAAGACTGAAAGATGGCGAGCACGCGGCGCCGATAGGCGAGCATTTGCCCGGCCACGGAGGCGAAGCTGGGATCGCGGGCCGAGGTGCGGCGCCATTCATTCTGCACTTCCGCCGGCACTTCGATGTCTTGCCGCAACTCCTGATAGCTGTAGCCGCGCAGGAAAAGGCCGAAGAAAAACGCCGCCTCCTGTTCAGGCGCTTCCTGGTTCCCCGGACGTGGCGCCGGCGCTGCGGTTGAGCTTGTTTGCGGATACGGTTCCATGGCCAAGCTCTTTGTTACACCCGCGCCGCCGCGAAAACAAGGCGCCGGCTCGGGCGCAGCGGGGCTGCCCGCCGGAGCCGCTTGACGCCGCCGGCAAAGTCGGGTTCAATATGCCATTTCAAAAAACACGAGCTGACTGTCGCCCTGCCGGTGCCGCCGCTGCACGCGCCAGCGGCCCGGGATTTCCGGGAGGCGGGTGCGCGCTGCCGTCTCCCAAACCACGCGGCCTCCGGGTGCCAGCACTTCCGGGTACTGTTGCAGCCCCAGCAGCGTCTGCTCGGCCACGCGGGTGTCGGCATAGGGTGGATCGAGAAAAACGAACTGCGCGCCGCCCGCCTCGAGCAGCGCCGGCAGCCGCGCCAGCGCGGCGACCGCAGCCGGCAGCCGCCGCTCCAGCACCACGGCGGCGGGATCCGCAGCCGCCCCTAACGCGCCCAAATTGGAACGCAGCAGCCGCGCCGCCGCGGCCGCCCCTTCAATCCAGATTACCGGCCGCGCGCCGCGGCTGAAGGCCTCAATCCCGACCGCGCCCGTCCCCGCGAAGCCGTCGACGAAGGCCGCCCCCGCCACTGCCGGGCCAAGCACGTCAAACAGCGTTTCCCGGAGCCGGTCCGAGGTCGGCCGCAGGTTCCGGCCCGCCGGGGCTTGCAGCCGCCGGCTGCCCCATTCCCCTCCCACCACACGCATGGCTGAAGTTTATACTGAGAGAGCGCTTTACCCCAGTGCGGAGAGATGGCCGAGCGGTTGAAGGCGCACGCTTGGAAAGCGTGTATATCCGAAAGGGTATCTGGGGTTCGAATCCCCATCTCTCCGCCACCCCCCCCCTGCGTGCCAAAGAAAACGCGAAGACAATGTCGCGGGACTGTGCCGCAAATCTTCGCTACAAATCTATATCTGGTTGCGATGAACATGAGGCAGAATCGCTTTACCTCAGCAACATGAGGATATTTGCTTATATAAGCAGACGAGGAGAGCGGCATCCATGAACCCAGGGAAGCGGGAATTTTCGCAGCGGGAGCGGCAAATCGTCTATGCCGTGACGCAGGCCAAGGCCGTCAAAGACATCGCCCACGAGCTTGATTTGAGCGTGAACACGGTGAAAGACTATCTCAAGACGATCTATCGCAAGGCCGAAGTTCATTCCGCTCGCGAACTGATGCGTCAATGTCAGGCCGAGCGGGTGGTTCCCGCCGACGCCGGTCTGGCCCAGCTTCTGCACCAGGTGCAGCAGTTGCGCGAGGAAGCCAGCCCAGCCGAGGCGCTGGCGCAACTGCACGGCGCAGTGCGCGCCTGCACGCGCGCCCGCCGGGTCACCTTCTGGCGCTGGGTACGCAGCGGCTCCGATCTCTACTTGGTGGGAGATGTATCCAGCACCAGGCCGGGTTCGGTGCTGCGGGTCGACGGCTTTGGCCAGCGGCTGCGCGAGCGCGGATGGGCGCGCCTGGAAGTACAGGAAATGGGCAGCAGTGATGGCCGTGAGCTGAGCCGGCAGGGCTTTGGGGGCGAGGTGATCGGCCTGGAGTGTGCGCCCGCGCCGCGCGTGCAGGTCATGCTCGCGGGCGATCCGGCCGACGGTCATTTTGGACCGCTCGACGCGGCGGTGATGCGGCTGCTGGCGCGCCTCATCCACAGTGAGCCCAGTTTGCACGCCCTCGGCGCCATCGCTTGAGAGCCGGAATCTCCCGCACGGGGGGTGGCTCGCCACTTATTGCCCTGGTCGCTCCCGTTGGTCGCTTGGAGTGCAGGCTTCGATTCCCGGCAGGGTCCGCCCGCTGGCGCTCAGGGCTCCTCCAAGCTGCCGCCAGGGGATGCCGCCCAAGGGTCCGGGATTTCCCTTACTGGGAGTCGGGGATCTCCGGATTGTAGCGTGGTTCGGGTCTTTGTCACTCTAAGTGCCTCTGAGCGGGGTAACCGTCAGACTGAGCAGGAGGATGAAAGACCAATGAGTGCCCCTTCGATCTCTTGTGTGCTGCCGCTGCCGCCGGCGGCCCAGCCCGCCCTGCAGCGGCCGTTTTCCGCGCGTGAACAACAGGTTGTGCAGGCCCTGATCGCAGCCAAGCGGGTCAAGACCATTGCCCACGAGCTTGCGCTCAGCGAGAACACCGTAAAGGACTACATCAAGACCATCTATCGCAAGGCTGACGTTCATTCGGCGCGCGAGCTGATGCGCCGCTGTCAAGCCCAGCGGGCCGGGCTGACGGATGCCGGCCTGGGTCAGCTTTTGCAGCAGGTGCAGCAACTCAACGAAGCCGCCACGCCGGCGGAGGTGTTGGCGCAGTTGCGGCGGGCGGTGCGCGCCTGGAGCCACGGGAGACGAGCAGCGGCGAAGGCCGCGAGCTCGCCCACCAGGACTTGGGGGGTGAGGTGATCGGGCTGCAATGCGCGCCCACGCGCCGTGTGCAGGCCATGCTGGCGGGAGATCCCGATGGGGGCCACTTCTGGCCGCTCGATGCCGCGTGATGCAGTTGCTCGTCCGGCTGACCCGCAGCCGCGGCGATGATCGGGGCTTCTACGACCTGTGGCGGCAGCTTGGAGGAGCCCGGAGCGCCAGCGGGCGGACCCGGCCGGGAATCGAAGCCCGCACTCCAAGCGACCATCGGGAGCGACCAGGGCAAAAAGTGGCGAGCCACCACGCTTCGGCGTAATCAGCGCTCGGGAATGGCGATGCGCTCGATCTGCTCCATGTCGGCCTTGCTCCGCTGCAGCTCGCGCGGCGGCTCGCTGTAGGGATCAAAGCGGGCGCCGTTGGCCGAGGGCACAAAGCCCAGGCCGCCGACCGCCGTCTGAAAGCGATTGAAGCGCGGTGAGCGGGGAGGCAGGACGGTTTTCTTGTTGCGCATGGGAATAGAAAAAGTCTACCTCATCCCCGCCGTGCGGTGATGAGGCGGGCCAGGTCGCGCAAATGGTCCGCCGCCGGCCCAAAATGCCCGAGCGCCGCTTCTGCCTCCGCCGTCAGGTCCGCCGCGGTGCGACAGGCGGCTTCAAGACCCACCGCCGCAACCCAGGTCGCCTTGTTTTGCGCGGCATCCTTGCCGGCGGTCTTGCCAAGCTCGGCCGAGGAGGCGCTGGCATCCAGCACGTCATCGGCAATCTGAAACGCCAGCCCCAGCGCGGCGCCGCAGCGTCCCAGCGCCTCCTGTTGGGCCGCGCCGGCGCCCGCCGCCCTAGCGCCCAACACCAGGCTGGCGCGCAGCAGCGCCGCAGTCTTGCGTTCGTGGATGGCGCGCACGGCCGCGAGCGGCGCGTCGCGGCGCGCTTCCATATCCGCTACCTGTCCCGCCACCATGCCGCCGGGCGTGCCCGCCGCTGCGGCCAGCACGGCCACCATCGCCGCAGCCTCCGGCGCCGCCGCCAGCACGGCAAAGGCGCGCGTCAGTAATGCGTCCCCGGCCAGAATCGCCAGGGCTTCGCCAAACACAACGTGGCAGGTCGGCTGCCCGCGCCGCAGCTCGTCGTTGTCCAGCGCCGGTAAATCGTCGTGAATGAGCGAGTAGGTATGCACCAACTCGACGGCAACCGCCGGCGTCCAGGCGAGCTCGCAATCGCTGCCCACAATCGCGCGGGCGGCCGCCCGGCAGAGCAGCGGCCGCAGCCGTTTGCCACCGCCGAGCAGACTATGGCGCATGGCCTGGTGCAGCCGTTGCGGCGCCTCGCTGGCTGCCGGAACTGCCGCCTGCAAGCGCCGCTCGCATTCGCTCCGCTCTGGTTCGATCCACGTGCTGCTCATGGCTGCCCAAGTTTACCAAGTCGCCCGGCGTAGCCGAGCGGGACCCCGCGCCAATCAAACCTTCGAAGCCTGCAGTCCAAGCGACCAACGGGAGCGTCCAGGGCATATAGTGGCGAGCCACGGATTTTTGTGTAACCAGCGATCCGTTTGGCGATTGATGCGTATAGATAGAAAGAGAACCGATGCTGAAAGACTTCCGCTACGCACTGCGCAGCCTGGCTCAGGCGCCAGCTTTTGCCATCATTGCGATTCTGACCCTGGGTTTGGGCATCGGCGCCAACACCGCCATTTTTAGCGTGGTGGACGCCGTTTTGCTCCGTCCGCTGCCCTATCCTCAGTCCGACCGCCTGCTCGCGGTGCGCGAGGCTGACCATAATTTTCCCTCGATGTCGATCTCCTACCCCGACTATCTCGATTGGGAGAAAGACAACCGCAGCTTTTCGGCCCTGGCGGCCTACCGCGGCGCCGGTGCCGTCATCACCCATGCCGGCCCGCCCGCGGTGCTGAACGGGCAGGACTGTACCTGGCAGTACTTTCCGGTGCTGGGCATCAAACCGCAACGCGGCAGAACTTTTACCGCCGCCGAGGACCACTCCGGGGCCACGCCGGTGGCCGTCATTTCCGATCACCTCTGGCGCACGCGCTTTCACGCCGACCCACAGATCGTCGGCAAAGCGATCGAGCTGGATTCAGTCGCGCACACCATTGTGGGCGTGATGCCGCCGGGCTTTCCCGGCCTGGCGCCAGAAAAAGAGGCCGCACAATTCTGGGTGCCGCTGGGCGCGGAAGCCACCGCGCAATCCGGCCTGCTGAACCGCGGCAGTCATCCCGGACTGACCGCCCTGGGGCGCCTCAAGCCCGGCGTGACGCTGGTGGCCGCGCGCACCGATATGGCGCGCATCGCCCGCAATCTCTCGCAGCAATTCCCCAAGTCCAATACCGGCGAAACCGCCGTCGTCACCACCTACTTGCAGCGGGTTGTGCGCAACGACGGGCCGCAGGCGCTATGGGCGCTCCTCGCCGCCGTAGGTCTGGTGTTGCTGATCGCCTGCGCCAATGTGGCCAATTTGCTGCTGGCGCGCGCCGCCACGCGGCAAAAAGCCAACGCCATCCGTTCGGCGCTCGGCGCCTCGCGCGGCCGGCTGATCCACGAGCATCTGATCGAAAGTCTCTGTCTCGGCATTGGCGGCAGCGCCCTCGGCTTGCTGTTGGCCTGGTTGGCCATGCGCGCCGCCCCAGCCCTCATTGCGCCGCAATTGGGCATGATGCGCGCCGATCAGATGAGCCTGGACTGGCGCGTGCTTGGTTTTACGATTGCCTTGGCGTTGCTCACCACCGTGCTGTTTGGCCTCGCACCGGCCTGGCATGCCAGCAACACCGAACTCGCCGCGGTGCTGAAACAAGGCGGCCGCGAAACCTCCGCTGCCGGTAGCGGCGGCCGCTTGCGCGCCGTGCTGGTGTCCGTAGAAATGGCTTTGGCGCTGGTGCTGCTGGTGGGCGCCGGGCTGCTGATCCGCAGCCTGCTGCAGTTGCAGCGCGTTAATCCCGGCTTCAATCCTGATCATGTGCTGAGTTTCGGCATCAGCTTGCCCAGCGCGAAATATCCCAGGCCCGATCAGGGCATCCAGTTCTTTCACCAGGCGCGGCTGCATCTGGAGCGCCTGCCGGGCGTGCTTGCCGCCGGCAAGGTCTATCCGCTTCCGTTCAGCGGCAACGACTGGGAGAACAGCTTCACGATTGTTGGCCGCCCCACGCCGCCGCCCGGGCAGACGCCCTCGGCCAACTACGCCATGATTTCGGGCGACTACCTGCAAGCCATGGGTATGCATCTGCTGCGCGGCCGCAGCTTCCATGAAAACGACACCGCCCAATCCACGCCGGTCGCGATCGTGGATACCCTGTTCGCCCGCCGCTATTGGCCCGGCCCGCGCCCGCTCGATACAGCGCTGGGCAAGCAGTTCCGCATGAACGGCAAGACATGGACGATTGTCGGTATCGTACAGCGTGTTCTCGATTACGGCCTGGACGCCTCGACCGAAATGGACCGGCTGCCGGAAGCGTTCGTGCCCACCGTCCAGGCCGGCGACGCCAATGACGGCTACCTGGTGGTCCGCACCCGCCTGGCCGATCCCCTGCAGATGCGCGGGGCGGCCACGGCCGCGATTCAATCGATCGACCCCGACGAACCGCTCTACGACATGATGACCATGCGTGAGCGCATCGCGCTCTCGCTGGCCCAGCGCCGCCTGACGCTGTGGCTGATGGGTGGCTTCGCGCTGCTGGCGCTGATTCTGGCGGCCATCGGCATTTACGGCGTGCTCAGCTACGCGGTGGCGCAGCGCTCGCACGAAATCGGCCTGCGCATGGCGCTCGGCGCCGACCGGCCGCGCGTGCTGCGGCTGATTCTGCGCCAGGGCCTGCGTCTGGCGGTGGCGGGTGCGGTGGCCGGTCTGGTCGTGGCGCTGGTCGTGGGCCGGTTTGCGGCCTCGTTTCTCTACGGCGTGAGCAGTCATGATCCGCTCACGCTGGTGCTGGTCCCCCTGGTGCTGCTGCTGGTCGCTGCGGCCGCCTGCTACGTGCCGGCGCTGCGGGCCACGCGCGTGGATCCCATGATCACGTTGCGCGGTGAATAAGCTGCCGGCCAGGGCCCTGTTCTTGTATGCTGGAGCAGGGAGCGGCATGGAGTACCAATTCCTCAATCGCATTGATTCACCGGCGGATTTGAAGAAAGTAGCGCGCGGCGACTTGCCGCTGGTGGCGGTCGAGCTGCGCGACTACATGATTACTACGGTCAGCAAGGTGGGCGGCCACTTGGCCTCCAGCCTTGGGGCGGTGGAACTCACGCTGGCGCTGCACTACACCTTCCACGCCCCCGAGGACAAAATCGTCTGGGATGTCGGTCACCAGGCCTACGGCCACAAGATCCTCACCGGCCGGCGCGACCGTTTCCCCACCCTGCGCCAATACGGCGGCATCAGCGGTTTTCCGGTGCGCGCCGAAAGCCCGTATGACGCTTTCAATGTGGCGCATGCCTGCACCTCGATCTCCGCGGCCTTGGGCATGTGTACCGCGCGCGACCTGGCGGGCAAGCACAACTACGTCGTTGCCGTGATTGGCGATGCCGGTCTGACCGGTGGCGTGGGTCTCGAGGGCCTGAATCAGGCAGGCCATCTCAAGCCCCGGCTGCTGGTGATTCTCAATGACAACGAAATGTCGATTTCGCCCAACGTGGGCGCGCTTTCCGGCTACCTGAACCGCATCGTCCACGGGCAGGCCTACCAGCGCGTGCGCGACGAAGTCGAGCAGCTTATCACCGCGGTGCCGCGCATCGGCCCGCGCCTGTTCCGCCTGACGCGGCAATGGGTGGATGCCGTCAAGGGCCTCATCCTGCCGGGCCTGGTCTTTGAAGAACTGGGCTTCAAGTACGTCGGGCCGGTGAACGGCCACAGTATCGAGGCGTTGCTGGAGGCACTGGCAGCCAACAAGGACGAAGACCGCCCGGTGCTGCTCCACGTCGTGACGCGCAAGGGCAAAGGCTATCCGCAGGCGGAGCAGTTGCCGGTGAAATATCATGGCGTGACGGCTTTCGATATTGCCACCGGGGCGTTTATCAAGGCGCCCGCCAGCGCGCCCAGCTTTACCAGCATCTTCGGCCAGGTGATGTGCGAAGCCGCCGAACACGATGCCCGCGTGGTCGCCATTACCGCCGCCATGACCGAAGGCACCGGTCTGGGCGAGTTCGCCCGCCGCTTTCCCCGCCGCTTTTTCGACGTAGGCATTGCCGAGCAGCATGCGGTGACGTTTGCAGCGGGCCTCGCCTGCGAGGGCTTGCGGCCGGTCGCCGCCATCTACTCGACGTTTCTGCAGCGGGCCTACGATCAGGTCATTCACGATGTCTGCCTGATGAATTTGCCGGTGACGTTTGCGCTTGACCGGGGCGGCATCGTCGGCGCCGACGGACCGACCCACCACGGTCTCTACGATCTGGCCTATCTCGCCGCCGCGCCGAATATGACGGTCATGGCGCCCAAGGATGAAAATGAGCTGCGGCATATGCTCCTCACCTCGCTCGAACATGGCGCGCCCATTGCCTTCCGCTATCCGCGCGGCAATGGTATCGGGGCGCCGCGCGAGGAGCCGCATGCGCTGGAAATCGGCAAGGCCGAAATCCTGCGCGAAGGCGGCGATGGCGCCATTCTGGCCCTCGGCAGCATGGTCTACCCCTGTCTGGAGGCGGCCACGCGCCTGGCGGCAGAGGGTCTGTCGCTGACCGTGATCAACGCCCGTTTCGTCAAGCCGCTGGACGAGGACCTCATCGCCTGCCTGGCGGCGGAAAAGCCCTTCCTGGTGACCGCGGAAGAGGGCACGCTCGAGGGCGGCTTCGGTGCGCTGGTCGCGGCGCTAGCCGCCGACCGCCGCATTCCGGTTTCTTTGCTGCGCATTGGCGTGCCGGACGCTATCATTCCCCACGGCTCACCGGCGCTGCTGCACGCCAAGTACGGTCTCGATGCGGATGGCCTGGTGCAGCGCATCCGTACGTTTGCCTCCGGACGCGCATCTGCCCCGCGCTATCAGGCTGCCCGCTTGCTCTAATGCCGAAAACCCGCCTTGACGTGCTGCTGCTGGCGCGTGGCTTGGCGCCCAGCCGGCAGCAGGCACAGGCGCTGATTCTGGCCGGTGAGGTGCTGGTCAATGGCCAGCGAGCCGACAAGAGCGGTCAGTGGGTTGCGCCCGACGCGGAGCTGCGCCTGCTGGGGCAGCCCCCGCGTTTCGCCAGCCGCGCCGGTGAAAAGTTGGCCGCCGCGCTCGATCACTTTGCCCTTCCCGTCACCGACCGCATCGCCCTTGACATTGGCAGCTCCACCGGCGGCTTTACCGATTGCCTCCTCCAGGCCGGTGCGCGCCACGTGTATGCCTTTGACAGCGGCACCAACCAGATGATCTGGCGCCTGCGCACCGATCCGCGCGTCACCCTCCGGGAAAACACGAACGCCCGCTACCTGTGCCCGGAAGATCTTCCGGAGCGGGCGGAACTGCTGACCGTGGATGTAAGTTTTATCTCCGTCACGTTACTGCTGCCGGTGCTCGTCCCACTCCTGGCGCCGGGCGCCGATGCCGTCATTCTGATCAAGCCGCAATTTGAGGCTGGCCGCGGTCAGGTGGGTAAGGGCGGCCTGGTGCGCGACGACGCCGTGCGGCAGCAGGTGATAGCCCGCATCCAGGACGCGGCTGCCGCGGCCGGTCTCGTCCCGCAGGGCACGCTGGCCAGTCCCGTGCTGGGCGCCAGCGGCAATCAGGAGTATCTGCTGCATGCGAGGCTGCAATAATAAATGAGCGTGCCTGAACTGATCACTCCCGGAGCACTGATTGCCATTTACGCCAAGCCCGGCCATCCGCGTGTGCCCGCGCTGGTCGACGAATTGCAGCAGTGGCTGCGGGCGCGCGGCTACCGCCCCCGGCTTGATGCGCCCGCCAGCCCGCCGCCCGCGCTGGCCATCGCTCTGGGCGGGGACGGCACCGTTTTGCACGTTGCCCGGCAGTTGGCCGCCGCGCCGACGCCGGTACTGGCGGTGCATCTGGGATCCTTTGGCTTTCTCAATGAAACCCGGGTCGAAGATCTCTACCCCAGTCTGGAACGCATTCTTGCCGGCCAAGGCCGAATCCAGCGGCGCGCCCGCCTGCATGTGCGTCTGGAACGCCAGGGCACGACCGCCGGAGAATTTGAAGCTTTGAACGAGGCGGTGGTGAGCAAGTCCGGTCTGGCGCGCTTACTGTGGCTCGATCTGGAGGTCAATGGATCGGCCCTCAGCCGCTATCGCGCTGACGGCGTGCTGGTGGCTACGCCCACCGGTTCGACGGGCTATAACCTCAGCGCCGGCGGCTCCATCGTGCACCCGGATGTGGATGCGCTGCTGATTACACCCATCTGCCCGAATGCGCTCAGCGAACGCCCGTTGCTCGTGCCTGCCAGCGCGGCCATCACCGTGACTCTGGCAGCGGGTGAGCCGGCTTTTCTAACCGTGGACGGCCAGCACGGCGCTCCGCTCGCTGCCGGGGACCGGGTGGTCTGCACTCAGAGCGTGCATCCCTTTTTCTGTGTTTCCGTCGAGCCGCGGCTTCGCTTCAGCCCGTATGCTCGGCCAGCTCGCGCAGATACTCCCAGGTGAAGATACCCGTCTTGTGGCCGTCGCTGAAGTCGAACTGCAGGGCGTAGCGGCCGACCGGCTTGACGCTGCGCAGCGTGGCGCCGGTGGGCTTGAAGATCGGCAGTACATCCGCGCCCGGCAGCTTGGGAGCCTCCACCCGCGTCGAGTAGTCACCGGTATGGTGCGCATCGGTGCAGGTGGCGCAGGGACAGGCAGCGCGCAGCGACGGGATCGTGTAATGGCTGGTCACGCCATCACTCCAGACGATGGTGACGCCTTCACTCAGCGAGACATCGACCGACTTTGGCTGCGGCCCGGTCATTGTGTCAAGGCCACGTGCTCGACCACGGTCAGGCCGTAGGCTTCGAGCGACGCCAGCCGCCGCGGGTGATCGGTGAGCAGCCGGATGCGCGTCAGGCCAAGATCGGCTAGAATCTGCGCGCCCAGTCCAATCTGGCGCTGCACCAGCGAGTGCGACTGGTCAGTCTCCGCCGCCGAGCCGCTGTGCTGAATTGCGCCGTCGGCAAGGGCATAGCCGGCGCCACTCTGGTGCAAATAGACCAGCACGCCCGTGCCCGCCGCCTGAATCGCCCGCAACGCCGCTTCCAGATTGGCCGCGCATTGACATTCGCGCGAGCCCAGCGTGGCCAGCAGGCAATGGCTTTGCACGCGCACCAGCACCGGCGCGCCCGCCTTCGGCTCACCGAACACCAGCGCCGTGTGCAGCTCCTGGTCGAGCTGGCTGCGATAGGCCACCAGCCGGCACGGCCCAATCGCCGTCTGCTGCCTTGTCTCCCCCACCCGCGCCACCTGATGTTCGTGCTGCAGCCGGTAGCGGATCAGGTCAGCGACGGAAATCATCTTCAGGCCGTGCTGGCGGCAGAACGCATCGAGTTCAGCGACCCGCGCCATGGTGCCGTCTTCGTTCATGATTTCGCAGATCACCCCGGCCGGCCGCAGTCCCGCCAGGCGTGCCAGATCCACCGCGGCTTCGGTCTGTCCGGCGCGGCTCAGCACACCTCCGGGCCGCGCGCGCAGCGGAAAAATGTGCCCCGGCCGCGCCAGGTCCCCGGGCCGCGTCTCCGTCGCTACCAGCGCCTGAATTGAACGCGCGCGGTCGGCAGCCGAGATACCGGTGCTGACGCCGGCGCGGGCATCAACCGACTCGCAAAACGCCGTGCCAAAGTTGCTGGTGTTGTTCTCCGTCATCAGCGGAATGTCGAGCGCATGCAGCCGCTCCGGCGTCAGCGCCACGCAGATCAGTCCCCGGCCGTGGCGGGCCATGAAATTCACCAGCTCGGGCGTGACGCACTCCGCCGCCAGCGTCAGATCGCCTTCATTTTCGCGGTCGGCATCGTCGACCACCACCACCATCCGCCCGGCGCGAATCTCCTCGATCGCTTCCGGAACGGTAGCAAACACGGCTGCAACCAGCGATGGCGTCATGCCATTAGTGTAAATGATCGCCATCGCCCGGCCGTGACCCTCCCTGGGCGGCAGCGCCGAAGAACTCTAGCCGCGCTAGTGGCTGCCGGTCATGGCGCGTTTGCGCGCCTGGCCGCCGATGGACTGCAACTGCCGCAGCAGGATCTGCGACAGCCGGCCCAGCTCGTGGTGATGGAGTTCGGCCAGCTGGGCGATCAGGTCTTCGCCCTTTTGCGTGAGCGACACCTGCACTGTGCGCCGGTCTTCCTTGCCCTGCGTGCGCTTCACCAGCTTCAGGTTCTGCGCGCGCGTGACCAGCGCCACGGCGGCGTGATGGCTTACCTGCAGCCGCTCGGCGATTTCCGCCACGTTGGCCCAGGGGCGGCCGTGCATGCCCTTGATGGTCATCAGCAACTGGTGCTGCTGGGGGGAAACGCCCGCCTGGCGGGCGGCGCGCTCGCTGAAACGCAGGAACTGACGCAGTGCATAACGGAACTGCGCCAAGGACTCGATATCGGCTTTGCTGATTCGCATGTTGGGTACACCCCGTATTGGGCGCGTCTCCTCATCATACCCGCAAACGCATCCCTGTGATACCTCAAATTGTGGCGCAAATTTATATCCCGTGTGCTTAGGTATCTTCGATGGGCGCTGACCCCGGCGCGGCAGCGCCGCGCTGCCCGCTTATGCTTGCACGGGGCCGGATTCCCGAGGCCCCAGCCCGGTCCTGCGTTCGGCTGGGCCGCGCCCGACTGGGTAGTGACGGCATTGGAAATCGGCTCCGGGCAGTCTACACTGAAGCGTGCCCTCAGCCGCGCCCCGCTTGCCCGCTGCCGCCGCCCTGCTGGCTGCTCTCGCCCTGACCGGGTGCTCCTGGTTCCGGCCGGCGCCGGCCGGCCCCGATGTGGTGGCCACCGTCAATGGCCAGCCGGTCACCGCCGCCGCGCTCAACCGCCTCTATGCGCAGCAGACGGCCGGCGCCTCGGCGCCTTTGCCCCCCCAGCAAAGCCTGCAATTGCGCCTCTCACTGCTCAATCAACTCATTGACCGCCATATTCTGCTGCAATACGCTCAGCGTCTCGGCATCCAGGCCGATCCTGCCCAAGTCGAGCGCTCCCTGAGCGTGGCTTCGGTCCATCAAAGTCCCGCCGCGCAGACCGCCGAGCGGCAGCAAATTGCCGATTCGCTCATTTTGAATCAGCTCCTGCAGCGTGAGGTGGGCGACAAAATCCAGATCAGCGCTGCCGACATCGCCGCCTACTATCAGCAAAACCAGGCCAGCTTTCATCTGCCCGAGCGCCAGTATCATGTCCTCGAAATTGTCGTCACGCCCCATGCGGGTCCGGTGACCAATCTTGCGGAAGACAAGGCCACCACGCCCGCAGCCGCCAAAAAGAAAATCCGGATGCTCCAGCAGCGGCTTGCCGCACACGCCGACTTTGCTACTCTCGCGGAGCAATATTCCGAAGATCCGGCCACTGCCTCCAGCGGCGGCGACATGGGCCTGATCCCACAGTCGGTGCTGCAGTCGCAAACCCCACCGCTGCTGCGCGCCGCCATTCTGCGCCTGCATCCCGGCGAAGTCTCGCCCGTCATTGCCACCCCCTCCGGTGATTACCTGCTGAAGCTGGCCGGCATCGAACCCGCGGGTCTGCGGCCGCTATCGGATAAGCAGGTGCAGCAGAGCATCCGCGATTTGCTTACCAACGCCCGGCAGCAGGTACTGCAGACCGCATTTTTGACAACCGTCCGCGACCGCGCCAAGGTGGTGAATTATTTCGCGGAACGGCTGCTTGCGGGCGCGAACTGAACTGAGGTCGTCGGTAATCAGTCGTCAGTTCTCAGTCGTACGAGCGAACTTCGAGGATCGCGGCGCCAAAAACTGAAAGCTGACAACTGAAAACTGATAACTTAGAGGCATGGTGGTCATTGCCTGGATCCTCGCAGGAGCCATTGCCGGCTGGGTCACCGCCCGCGTCATGCGCGCCGGCGGCCAGCGTCCGGGCATGGAGATCGTCAGCGGCATTATTGGCGGCTTGCTGGGCGGCCTGATCATGCGCTCGCTGGGCACCGCGCCTGGCGCCGGCATCGTTTCGTCCACCTGGATGGCCTTGCTCGGCGGCTTCGTGCTTACGGTGCTGTTGCGCGTGCGCGGCCGCATCGCGGGATTCGCAGCGCAGGCGCCTTCGCCGTCACACTGACTTTGCTTAATCGCGGGCGCCCAGCGCGGCTACGCCGCGGGGCCCGCTCTCCAAGGCCGCGAGGCCGCTCCGCCGGGGGCCCTGGGTGCCCCGGCTCCGCTGCCGGGCCACAGGTACACTAGCTGGGTGCCGACCTTTCGTGTTGCCAAGACCGGTTTCCGCTTCAACGCGGTACATTCGTTTCCCAACGACCATGGCTACGATCGCCTGCCCCACGGTCACGACTACGAGTTCACCGTCATGCTGGAGGGCGAGCTGGACGGCGAAGGCATGCTCTACGATCTCCGCGGTCTGAAGACGCTGGTTGAATATGCGGTGATCGCGCCGCTCGACCACCGCAATCTGGATGCCATTCTGGAGCACCCTTCGTTGGAGGCGCTGGCATCCTGGATTTGGGAGCAGTTGCGGCCCGCCGTTCCGGCGCATCTGCGCCTGGGTCTCACGCTCTGGGAAACGCGCTCGCTCTACGTCGAATTCTGGGGAACATGAAAAATTTCGGGGATGTAGCCGCCGGCGGCGATGGTCGCAATCAGCGTCTCGACCGAACCCGCGATGGCTTCCGGCGCCAGCGCCCCGGTCAGCACTTCCGCAGGGAAGGACCGCTCAGTGAGCGGCGTGCGCACCAGTCCTGGCGAAACCACGGCCACGCGGATACCGCGGCCCTTCAATTCGACATCCTGCGCCCGCGCCAGGCCGATGACACCATGCATGGCGGAGGTGTAGGCGGTTTCATCGGCAAAATCGTGATGAGCGGCGAGCGAGGCAAGGTGAATGACGGCCCGCGCCGGTTGCGCCGGTGCCGCGAGCAGCGGCAGCAGCGCCCGCACCAGATAAAACTTCGACCACACTGTCAGCCGCCAGAGGCGCTCGAACTCCGCGCTGCTGGTTGCCTCCATGGGCCGCACCAGAAAATCCCCGGCGGCACAGACCACCGCCTGAATCGAAGGCTGCCAGGCGGCAATAGCCGCCACGGTACGGTCGATCGCGGCGGCATCGGCGAGATCGGCCGGCACGGGTAGCACCTGGCCGGGAAACGCCTCCCCCAGCGCTGCGAGCGGCTGCTCGCGCCGTGCCATCGCCGCCACGCGCCAGCCCTCTTGCAACAGCCGACGCGCACAGGCCGCGCCAATGCCGCTGGAGGCGCCCGTGATTACTGCCGCCTGGCTCATGGCGCGCTCACCGCAACCGAAACCGGCGTCGGCGCCAGCAGCCGCCACAGCTCTGCGCCTGTCATTTCCACCAGAAACCCGCGCTTGCCGCCGTTGATGAACAGGCGCGGCAGCGCCGCAATGGTGGCTTCCGCATAGACCGGCAGCGGCTTGTGCGTGCCGAACGGCGAGGTCCCGCCCACCAGATAGCCGCTATGTTTCTGCGCCACTTCCGGCCGGCAGGGGACAATGCTGCGCCGCTCGAGCTGCCGCGCCAGCGCTCGCGTCGAGACCTCACGGTCGCCGTGCATGAGCATGATCAGCGGCGCCCTCTGGTCGTCTTCCATCACCAGCGTCTTGATCACCGTGTGCTCCTCGACGCCCATCTCACGCGCGGAAACGGCTGTACCGCCATGCTCCTCGTAGCGGTACAGCCGTTCGTCGTACGCCGCATTATGCTCACGCAGCCAGCGCACCGCCGCCGTGACTGGCGCTTTCATGCCCATGGTTTCAGCCGGTGCCGGGCACCGCTGATGGCTGGTGGCTGATAGCTGATGGCTACCTCTTTTCGATCGGCACGTACGTCTGCGGCACCTTGGGCCCGATGTATTCCGCGCGCGGCCGGATGAGCCGGTTGTCGCTGTACTGCTCCAGTACGTGCGCCGTCCAACCCGCCATGCGCGAAATGGCGAAAATCGGCGTGTACAGATCGGGGCTGATGCCCATGGCGTAGTAGGCCGAAGCCGAGTAGAAATCCACGTTCGGGTTCAGATTCTTTTCCCGCTTCATGTACTCCTCAATCTGCTTCGAGTGCTCGTAGAGGAAACCATTGCCGGAGGCCTGGCACAGCTCCTTCGAGAGCTCGCGCAAATGCACCGCGCGCGGGTCCATGGTGTGATACACGCGATGCCCGAAGCCGGGAATCTTGACTTTGTTGGCGATCAACTCCTGAATTTTGGCGATGGGATCTCCCTTGCCGATTTCCAGCAGAATCTTGATCACCGCCTGGTTGGCGCCGCCGTGCAGAGGCCCCTTCAGGGCGCCAATCGCGCTGGTCACCGCCGAGTGAATGTCGCTCAGGGTCGCCGCGGTCACGCGGGCAGCAAATGTCGAGGCGTTAAACTCATGATCGGCATGCAGAATCAGGGCGATATCCATCGCCCGCTCGGCCGTTGCGGTGGGCTTTGTGCCGTTCAGCATGTAGAGAAAATTGGTCGCCAGCGGGCCCTCCGCTGCCGGCGCAACCATGGGCTTGCCCTTGCGCAGCCGGTCCAGGCCGGCGACGATGGCCGCGGTTTGTGCGATCAGCCGGATCGATTTGCGCACATTGGCTTCGCGGCTCATATCGGCGGCGTCCGGATCATACAGCGCCAGCGCCGAAACTGTAGTGCGGAGCACGTCCATAGGTGTCGCCTTGGGCGCGCTGGTCTGAAAATTGGACAACAATTGCTGGATGGGTTGGGGCAGCGTCAAGGCGGCGTTCAGGTCGCGCTTCAGGCTGGACAGCTCCCCTGCCGTCGGCAAGTGGCCAAACCAGAGCAGGTATGCTGTCTCTTCAAAGGTCGAACGCTCGGCCAGGTCGTGAATGTTGTACCCGCGATAGGCGAGGATGCCTTCATCGCCATTGATGAAGCAGATGGCCGAGGGGGACGCCACCACGTCCTGCAGGCCGCGGGTGGCTGGATGGGTCGTTACGTTTGCCGTTGACATTGCCGTGGTTCTCCGTTGTTCGCCGTTAAAGTGTTCTATTAAGAGGTATAACCTACTTCCACGCTTGCGTAAACTCTATGCCTGACCCGCTGATCACGCTCAGCTCCGACTTTGGCGGTGCCAGTGCGTTTGCCGCCATACTGCGTGGCGCGCTGCTGCGCCGCTGCCCCGAGGCGCGTTTACTCGATCTCAGCCACGAACTGGCGGGTGGCGATGTTTTCGCCGCTGCCCTGTTCCTGCTGCGGGTCTATTCTTATTATCCTGCCGGAACCATCCATTTGCTCGCTCTTGATCGCGGAACCGGTCCCGATCGGGTTCTGGTGGCGTCAGCCGCGGGGCAATTTTTCATCGCGCTGGATCACGGCGGCCTGGGGCTGGTGCTCGAACACGAGCCCGAGGCGCGCGTCTGGGCCGTGCCCTTGCGCGAGCGCACCACCTTTGTCGCACGAGATGCCATGGCCGACATTGCCGCCCAGCTCGTTCGCCGCGCCGGAGCGCCGCCGGGCGAACTGGTCACTGACTGGCGCCGCCTGGAATTGCCCAAACCCACCGTCGCCGTCGATGGCGTCCTCGCCCAGGTGTTATTCGTAGATTCGTTCGGAAATCTGGTGCTGAACGTCCGCGCCCAGGCCGTGGGCGGCTGGCAGGTGGCACAAATTGGGAATCAGCACATTCGCCGCTGGCGCGGCCATTACGGTGCGGCGCCGATTGGCGAACTCCTGCTGATGGTCGGTGCCGAGGGTTGGATGGAAATCGCCGCCGCGGGCGATTCTGCCGCCACCCGCCTCGATGCCCGTCGCGGGACCCCAGTGCGCCTGTTGCGCTAAAATCGTTGCTCAGTCCGAAACGGGAGGATCCGAATGGGTAAGGTAGCCAAAACTGCAGACCGCTCCAAAGGCGAAGCCGCCGAGCAGGCCTGCCCCAAATGTGGCAAGCCGCTGCGGGTGGTCAAACGCATCCGCAATCGCGCCTTGCATGTCGCAGGGGGCATGTACATTTCCTGCTCCGCCTGTGAATACGCCGAAAAACTGTAGCTAGCGTTCGCGGCATGTCCTCAAAACCGCCCGCAGAGGGGCTCTTGCGCCGCCCCGCCACTAAGGTCTTCGTCGCCACTACGGTGATGTTGACCTTCATCACTTATTGGCAGGCGGCGGCCATTGTCCTCGCGGACTTGGCGTCCTCAGCTTTCTATGTGGGCGGCATCGCCGAGCAGGCCATCGGCACCAGTGCGCCCTGGCTGGTGCTGGCGGTCATGGTGTTCAGCTACGCGGTGCGGGCCCTCTACATCGAGTCCAGCACCATGTTCGTGCGCGGTGGCGTCTACCGCGTGGTCAAAGAGGCGCTGGGTAGCCGCCTTGCCAAAGTCGCCGTTTCGGCGCTGATGTTTGACTTCCTGCTCACCGGACCCATCAGCGCGGTTTCCGCCGGTCAGTACCTGGCCGGCTTTTTGCAGGATTTATTCACCCGCCTGGGTTACAGCGTTCACGTCGCGGTCAATAGTTTTTCCGCGGTGTTCGCCATTCTGGTGACGGTCTATTTCTGGTGGAAAAACATTCAGGGCATCCACGAGACCAGCCAGAAGGCCATGCGCGTCATGCAGATCACCACCATCATGGTGGTCATCATGATCGTGTGGGGTCTGTACACGGTCATTCACATCCATGCCCCGCTGCCCCCGCTGCCCACAGTGCACAACACCGTGTTCGGTCCGGATGCGCTGGGATGGCTAAAGGGGAGTAGCCTCACCGGCGTCGCCGGTATCGTGCTGCTGATCGGGTTCGGCCATTCGATCCTGGCCATGAGCGGCGAGGAAACGCTGGCCCAGGTCTATCGCGACATCAAGAGCCCGAAGGCGAAAAACCTGGAAAAGGCCGGCATGGTGATCTTCATCTACACGGTGATCTTCACCCCGCTGGCGGTCTTTTTCAGCGCCATGATCATCCCCGGCAATCTGCTGCCGAAGTATTACGACAATCTCATCGGCGGCATGGCCATGTACCTCACCGGGCCCTACACACTCCGGCTGATCTTCCAGGCGTTCGTCGTCTTCGTGGGCGCGCTGATTCTGTCGGGTGCGGTCAACACCGCCATCATCGGTTCGACCGGCGTGCTCAGCCGCGTCAGTGAGGACGGCGTGCTGACCGACTGGTTCCGGCGCCCGCACCGTCACTATGGCACCGTCTATCGCATTATCAACGCCATCGTGATGATGCAGTTGATCGTCATTGTCATCACCTGGGGCAATGTCTACGAGTTGGGCGAGGGCTATGCGTTTGGTCTGGTCTGGAGTTTTACCTTCCTGGCGGTCTCGGTCCTGGTATTGCGATTTACCCAGCCCGCAGGGCGCGAGTGGCGCATTCCCGCCAACTTCAAGTTCGGAAAAACCGAAATTCCGCTGGGGGTAATTTTCATCGCGATTGTGCTGACCTCGACCGCGGTCATCAACCTGTTCACCAAGGAAATCGCCACCATCGCCGGTTCGGCTTTCACGGCCGGCTTTTTTGTTATCTTCGTCGTCAGCGAGCAGATCACCAAGCGGCAGCGCGCGCGGGATGCGCATCTGGAAAAATTCCGTATCGCGGTCAGCGCCGATCTCGGCACCGAGCCGTTAAACGTGCGCCCCGGCAACCTGCTGGTGACGGTGCGCGATCCCCGCAGTCTGCATCACCTGGAGTATGCGCTGGCGCAAACCGATACCGTCAAGCAGGACATCGTGGTGATGACCGTGCGGCTGTTCCGTTCCTTTGCTGGACCGGCGGTGGTCGATGAAAAGCGGGCCTTCGATCAGTACGAGCAGGAGCTATTCACCCAGGTTGTGGCCATTGCCGAAAAGGCCGGCAAACCGGTCTCGCTGCTGGTTGTGCCCGGCTCCAACGCCTATCACACCATCGTCGCCACGGCGCAGAGGCTGGAGTCGAGCGTCATCCTTGAAGGCGCCTCGGCGCTGCGCTCGGTCGAGGATCAGGCCAAGCTGACTGGCGATGCCTGGGAGGATCTGCCCGAGCCGCGCCCGCGCCTGGAGCTGCGCGTGCTCTCGCGCGACAACCAGCTCACCATCAAGAGCCTGGGGCCGCACACCCCTCGTCTGCGGCCCGAAGATCTCGATCTGCTGCACAATCTCTGGCTGGAGATTACGGCCAATCCCGAATATCGCGGCCTGCACCATTACGACGTGGTGGCGCTGGCGCTGAAGGAGCTGCAAGGCGAGCTGCACAGCCAGCGCCGCGAGGAGCTGATGGAATCCTTGCGCGAGCTGGCGCACATCCCCCGCTACCCGCCCGGACCGCCGCAGGAATAATTGCATGGCCGAGCTCTACTCCATGACCGGATTTGCCCAGGCGCAGCGTACGCAGCAGGGCTGCGCCGTAACCATGGCGCTGCGCACGGTGAACCATCGCTTTCTGGATTTGCGCTGGCAGCTCCCGCCCGAGCTGGAACCAGCCTTGGCGGATTTGGAAAAGCAGGTGCGCGCCGCGCTGGTACGCGGCCATGTGGATATCCGCGGGCGCTGTGACGCGCCCGCCGCCGGCGCCGGCCCGCGCCTCGACACGGCCGCGGTGGAGGCGTACCTGGCCGCCTGGAACGAACTGCAACAGCGCCTCGGCCGCAGCGAACCGCCTGCAATCGCCGAAGTCCTGCGCGCGCCGGGCGTGCTGGCGGCGGGCAGCGCCACGCCGGTCGCCCCTGAAATTTGGCCCGCGCTGGCGCGCGCAACCCTGGAGGCGGCGCTGGCCGATTTACGCCGCATGCGCGCCGCCGAAGGCGCCGCGCTCGCCGCCGACCTTACCGCGCGCCTGGACGCGATGGACGCCGCCCGCGCCGCCCTCGCCGATCTGCGCCTCGAACTCGAGGCCGGTCTGCGCGAGCGCCTCGAGCTGCGGATGCGCGACATCCTGGGCGCGGCCCTCCCCAGCCCGGACCGGCTGCTGCAGGAGGCGGCGCTGCAGGCCGACCGCAGCGACATCAGTGAAGAACTGACGCGCCTCGGCGCCCACATCGCCCAGGCGCGCGCGCTGCTCGCCTCCGGCGGCGAAGCCGGTAAAAAGCTCGACTTCCTTTCCCAGGAACTCAACCGCGAAGTCAACACGCTGCTTTCCAAAACCACCTCCGCCAGCCCTGCCGGCTTGCAGGTTTCTGAGATTGGCATCGGCCTCAAAGCCGATCTCGAAAAATTCCGCGAGCAGGTGCAAAACCTGGAGTAGAGCCTGCCTGTCCGCATCAGAGATCCCGGGGCGAACTGTAAACTGTGAACTGGAAACTGTGAACTCGCTTTTCATCATTTCTGCGCCTTCCGGCTCCGGCAAGTCCACCTTGGTGAAGGAGCTGTTTGCGCGCGTGGACGGACTGCGTTTTTCCGTTTCCTACACCACCCGCACCCCGCGCGGCAGCGAACGCGACGGGATCGAATACCACTTTGTTGGGCGTGGCCAGTTCGAAGCCATGATGGCCGCAGACGCCTTCCTGGAACATGCCCAAGTCTTCGGCAACTACTACGGCACCGCCCGCGCCAGCCTGGCCGAGGCCGGGCGCGCCGGCGATGATTTGGTGCTCGACATTGATGTGCAGGGCGCCGCGCAGGTGAAGCAGCGCCTGCCGGAAGCCGTCAGTATCTTTATTGCACCGCCCGATCGCGGACAACTCGAATGGCGCCTGAAAAGCCGCGGCCTGGACACGCCCGAGGTGGTCGCCCAGCGTCTTCATGATGCCGCGCATGAAATCGCGGCCTATAATAGTTATGACTACGTAGTGATCAACGACCGTCTCCCCGAGTCGGTCGAGCAGTTGTGTGCCATCGTGCGCTGCCGCCGAAGCTTGTGTGCCGGTGATTGCGCTATCGCAAGCCAGTGCCAGCAGAGCCGTATGGCCGCCCGGATGCAGCCGGTTCTGGAATCGTTTGGAGTGAGGAGTTGCTAGATGTCGTGGGGACCATTTGCCAGCGTAGAAGACGTGCCCAGCCGCTACCAGTTTGTGCATGTGGTGGCGCGCCGCGCGCGTAAATTGCAGGGCGGCGCCAAGCCGCTGGTGACGCCGAACTCGCGCAAGTTCACGCGCATTGCCCAGCAGGAGGCCATGTCCGGCCTGCTGGAGTTCACCTTTCTGAATGCCGCGCCTGCGGCCGACGGCACCCAGCCCGGCGCGGAGGCCTGAGGCGAGCGCCATGCGCGTGCTGCTCGGCATTTCCGGCGGCATCGCGGCCTACAAAGCCGCCGAGCTGGTGCGCCTGTACCGTAAGCACGGCGACAGCGTGCAAGTGGTGATGACGCGCGCGGCGCGGCGTTTTGTGACCCCCGTGACGCTGGCGGCGCTGAGCGGCGAGCCGGTGCTGACCGACCTGTTTGGCCGCAATCCCGCCGCCATCGAGCACGTCGCCGCCGCCCAGGCAGCCGACGCGGTTGTGGTCGCTCCGGCTACCGCCCATACCCTGGCGCGCCTGGCGCATGGTCTGGCCGACGATTACCTCACCACCTTGCTGCTCGCAACTCCGGCGCCGGTGCTGCTCGCCCCCGCCATGAACGTGCAGATGTGGCATAACGCCGCCACGCAGGCCAATGTCACGACCCTGCGCGCGCGCGGTATCAGGGTGATGCCGCCGGGAGAAGGCGAACTGGCCTGCGGTATGGTGGGCGAAGGCCGCATGGCCGAGCCCGAAGCCATCTTTGCCGTCAGCTTCGATTTGCCGGCACGCCACGATCTTGCCGGCGAGCACGTCCTGATCACCGCCGGCCCCACCCGCGAGGCCATCGATCCCGTCCGTTATCTCAGCAACCGCTCCAGCGGCCGCATGGGTTACGCACTGGCCGAGGCCGCCCGGCAGCGCGGCGCGCGCGTCACCCTCGTCAGCGGCCCCACCGCGTTGTCCGCGCCCGCAGGTGTCACTCTGGTTCCGGTAACCAGCGCGGCGGAAATGGCCGCCGCCGCCGAGGCTGCCTTTGATGTCTGCACGATCGCCGTGCTGGCCGCCGCTGTCGCCGATTACCGCCCTGCCGCGCCGCAGTCACAAAAAATCAAAAAGGCAGCGGTCCCGGCGTCGCTGGCGCTGGTCCCCACGCCCGACATTCTGGCCAGTCTCGGCGCGCGCAAGCGCGGTCAAATCCTGGTTGGGTTTGCCGCAGAGACCGAGAGCGCCCGTGCGCTCGATCTGGCGCGCGCCAAGCGCTCCGCCAAGAATGCCGATCTCATGGTGCTCAATGATGTCAGCCGCAGCGGCATCGGCTTCGATAGTGACGATAACGCCGTAACCCTGATTGCGCAGGACGGCGAACGTCCTCTTGCTCAGGCATCCAAACGCTCGATTGCCGATGCCGTTTTGGACGCCGTCCTTGCACTTTCCCGCCATGCCGTCGCTCAGCACTGAAGGGAAGCAGCGCCTGGCCGCCTATTTGCAGTTCCAGCAAGAGCTGGGCATCGAGCGCGTGCGCATGACGAAAAGCTTTGCTTCTGTCCCGGATGCCGCGGCTACAGCAGGCGAATCTCTGGCCGCAATCCAGGCCGAGATCGGCCCCGACTGCCGCCGTTGCAAGCTCGCCGGTCTCGGCCGCCACTCCATCGTGTTCGGCAGCGGCAATCCGCACGCCGAACTGGTGTTCGTGGGCGAGGGCCCGGGCGCGGATGAGGACGCGCAAGGCCTGCCCTTCGTGGGTCGCGGCGGTCAACTGCTGACCGACATGATCCAGAAAGGCATGGGTCTGCGGCGCGAAGACGTCTACATCTGCAACGTCGTCAAGTGCCGTCCGCCCGGCAATCGCACGCCCGAGGCCGATGAAATCGCCGCCTGTTCGCCCTTCCTGCTGCGCCAATTGCGCGCCATTGCGCCGCGCATGGTCTGTGCGCTGGGGGCGACCGCCGCCCAGACGCTGCGGCCGTATCGGGGTTCGCTGGCTTCGGTGCGCGGCCGCATGCACACGCTCCGCCTGGGTGACTTCGAAACCCGCCTGGTGGTGACCTATCACCCCGCCTATCTGCTGCGCGATCCCGCACAGAAGCGCGAGGCCTGGAAAGATCTGCAACTGATCATGGAGTACCTATGCCTCAAGAAAAAATCGTGAAATCCGAATCCGAATGGCGTGCCGCGCTCAGCCCGGAGGAGTACCACGCCGCCCGCGAAAAGGGCACCGAACCCGCGTTTACCGGCCGTTACTGGAACGAGCACGCCGCCGGCGTTTACCATTGCGTCGCTTGCGGCGCCGCCCTGTTCGATTCGACTACCAAGTTCGAGTCCGGCACCGGCTGGCCGAGCTTCTGGGCGCCCATCGACCCCGCCCGCGTGGAATTGCACGAAGACACCACCCACGGCATGCGGCGCATTGAGGTGGTGTGTGGCCGCTGCGGCAGCCACCTGGGCCACCAGTTTCCCGACGGCCCGCCCCCCACGGGCACCCGTTACTGCCTCAATTCGGTCTCGCTCAAGCTCGAGCCGCGCGCGGCCGCCTAGGCCTGGAGCGATCCGCCGCTGGCAAGGCGCGCGGCTTCGGATGCGGGCCGGTCCAGCACCGTCCGCACCATGCGCAGCAGAGCTTCCGGCGTAAACGGTTTTTTCAGGCTCGGATGGGGCGCAGCGTTGGCGTCAGCGTAGCCGGCAATGTAGAGCACCCGTAGATCGGGGCGATGGCGTGCGATCTCCGCTGCCAGCGCCACGCCGTTGACATCGGGCATCACGACGTCGGTAATGAGCAAGTGCAGCGGTTCGGAGTGCAGCAGGCTGATTTCAATCGCGGCTTCCGGATGGTTCGCCTCCATTGCCTGATAGCCCTGGGCGCGCAGTACTTCCAGCATCAGCCGCCGTAATTCGGGCTCGCCTTCCGCCACCAGAATGGTTTCTTTACCGCGGCCGGCGACGGCATCGGTGCGGTCATGCGCGGCGGGAAGTTCGTTCGGCTTCACGGCGTAGACCGGCAGATACACGCGCATGGTGGTGCCTCGGCCGGGTGCCGATTCCACCGTGACCGTACCGCCGCTTTGCCGGGCGATGCCGAACACCGTCGGCAAGCCCAGCCCCGTGCCCTTGCCCTGGGGTTTGGTGGTAAAAAACGGTTCGAAGATATGGGTCTGGGTCTCGGGCGCCATGCCCACACCGTTGTCGCTGACCGCCAAGGTCACGTAACCCCCCGGCTGCAGGCCGGCGGGCGCCTGGCCGGTGGCGCCGCTGAACACGCTGGCGGCCGTTGTAACCCGTACGCGGCCGCCGTTGGGCATGGCGTCGCGCGCATTCACCACCAGATTCATCAGCACCTGATCCAGTTGGCTGGGGTCGGCCTTGACCGGCGGCAGGCCAGCGGCAAGCTGACAGCTCAGCTCAACGTCTTCGCCAATGGTGCGCTGCAGCAGCGGCTCCAGATCACGCACCACGGCGTTTAAATCCAGCACGCGCGGCTGCAGAATCTGTTGCCGGCTGAAGGCGAGCAACTGATGCGTGAGCTTCGCCGCGCGCTCGCCCGCGGAGCGTACGCTGCGCAGTTTGTCCTGCGTGCCGGCATCGGCGTTGGTCTCGAGCAGCAGGTCCGTGTAACCGTTGATCACCGTCAGCAGGTTGTTGAAGTCATGCGCCACCCCGGCGGCCAGCCGCCCGATCGCTTCCATCTTCTGGGCCTGGCGTATCTGGCCTTCCAGATTGCGGCGTGTGGTGATATCCGTAAATGTGACCACAGCGCCGACCGGCTGCCCATTGCGCTCCACCGGCGCGCTGCGGTACTCCACTGGGAAGCTGCTGCCGTCTTTGCGGAAAAACAGCTCGTCGTCCACTTCCACGCCTTTGCCCTGCCGCGCGGCCATGGAGCAGCGGCATTCAAACCCCGGATACAGGCGCCCGTCGGGGCGGGTGTGATGGATGAGGTTGTGAATCGGGCGGCCCAGCAATTCGTCCGCGTGGTCATAGCCGAGCAGCCGCAGCGCGGCACGGTTGCACAGGATGCAGTTGCCACTCAGATCCAGGGCAAAAATTCCCTCACCCGTAGAATCCAGCAGCAGCCGCAACCGCTCCTCGGAATCCCGCAGTTCCAGCTCCGCTCGCTTTTGCTCGGTGAGGTCGCGGATAAAGGCCGTGAACAGCCCGGGTGACTGGCCTGCCACACGCGTGAGCGTGAGCTCGGCCGGGAACAGGGTTCCATCCGAGCACCGGGCGGTGAACTCCAGATGCCGGGTCGGGGAAATTTCCAGCTCCACCGCCAGCGTGGCGAGCGGCCGCATCCGCAGCGGCGAATCCCGCACCAGCAGATCCACCCCCCGCCGCTGTACGGCTTCGCTGCGGCGCATGCCAAACATCAGCTCCGCCGCAGGGTTGAAGTCGGCAATGGCGCCGCTCTCTTCCAGCGTGACGATGGCGTCGGCGGCCGAGGCGAGAATGGCGCGGTTGCGCGCCTCCGACATGCGCAGCGCGCTTTCGGTCTGGCGGCGCTGGGTGACGTCGAAAAGCGTCGAACGGGTGTGCAGAAACTCACCCTCCGCGCCAAACACGCCGGCATCGCTGATCGCCACCGGCAGCAAGCTGCCATCTTCGCGCCGCAGCTCCAGCTCCAGCGTTTGTACTGCGTTGGATTGTTGCACCATGGGAAAATGGCGCAAAAACGCCACCCGGCTGGCCGGGGTCAGCAGATCTGCAAACAGCACCCGGCCCACGATATCGCGTTGCTGGTAGCCCAGCCAGCGCAGCGCTGTCTCGTTGATTTTCACAATGCGGCCGCCCGGGTCCAGCGAGTAGTAGCCACAGGGCGCGTGATCGTACAGATCACTGATCTCGCTGGCGTAGGCCTGGCGCTCCAGCCGGTTGCGGTCGCTCGCGTCCAGCAGGCTGGACGCTTTCCAGAGCAACGTCAAAAAGAATACAAAGCTGCCGGCCACCAGCAGCAGCGCAATGATTTTGGCTTCGAGCGGGTGGGCCGCGTAACTTTGCAGCCACGTCAACAGCAACGGGAAGACCAATACCAGCGGTAGCACGTGCCGCATCAACCAACCCGACGACGTTGCCTCATGCCAGTACGAAATCGGGCGCAGGTGGGGATCGGCCGCCAGCCAGGCGACACTGAGCAGGCACAGGCACGCGCCCGCGGTAGTTCCCAGCACGGAGGTATGCGATCCCAGCGGCGTCCACGTTCCGCCTGTCAGCGTTCGCGTGACGGTAACGAAGCCGGAAAACAGATCGAACAGCGCCAACAGGGCCGCCACGAACCGCGCGGCCTCCGGCAGCGCCAGCGCCAGCGCCAGGATGGCGAGTAAGGCCAGCGCCGGATCCAGACGCGCCGCTCCGGCGCCCGCCTGGCGGGCCCACACGTGGCCGAGCGCGACCAACGACCAGAGGAGAGCTGCCGCGGCCAGCCATTTCGTGGCCTGCGGTTGGTGCGGCGCCAGCATGGCGGCGATCGCCAGCAGCAAAACCGCGATGGCCGCGGCCGGGTGCAGCCAGGCCCCGAGCTGGGCCGCTTCCGCGGCTCGCGCGGCGTGGCCCAGAGCGCCTGCCAGCGACAGCAGCGCGGTCAGCGCCGCCAGCCCACCGGTCGCCCGGCATACAATGTGCCAGCGCCGTTCCAGGCGCGGGGAAGGCGGATAATGCCACGGGAAGCGCTGCAGCTCCGGTGGCCGTGCCATGGGCGCCTAAGCTCCTGCGGCCCGGTGCTGCTGCAAGCGCACGGCCACGTGTTCGAGCAAGGCGGAGGGAGAAAATGGCTTTTGCAGAAACGCGCCGGGATCGTGACTGGCGGGCAGCAAGCCTTGTGCGGTGGCCGCCCCCAGCGTAAATCCGGAAACATACAGCGTGGCAACACTCAGTTGCGCGGCCAGCACCGGACCGCCGCCGGGAACCACCAGGTCGGTAATCAGCAGCTCGGGCGAGCGGCCCGCGGCCCGCACCCGGCTCAAGGCTTCTTGGCCACTGCTGGCCGCGATCACGCGGTAGCCTTTCTGTTCGAGGATGTCGCGCATCAGTTGCAGCAGATTGCGCTCATCATCGACCAGCACGACCGTAGCCCCCGTGTCCGCTGGGTCGGCAGCGCTGGCCACCGTGGGCGCCGCCAGCCTTGCCGTCGCGCCGGCCACGGGAAAATAGAGCTTGAACGTGGTGCCATGGCCGCGTTCGCTGTACAGTTCGATCCAGCCCCGGTGCTGATTCATCAGCGAGTACACACTGGAAAGCCCCAGCCCGGTGCCTTTGCCGGCAGGTTTGGTAGTGAACAGCGGTTCGAAGACGTGGCGGCGCGTGTCCGCGTCCATCCCCTCGCCCGTATCGCTCACCGCCAATTGCAAGTATTCGCCCTGCCGCGCCTGCACGTGGTGGCGCGTGTACTCGGCATCGATGGTGACCGGATCAATCTGCACCAGCAGGTCGCCGCCGCCGGGCATGGCATCCCGTGCATTGATGGCCAGGTTCATGACGATCTGGTGGATGCCGGCCGCCTGGGCGCGCACGGGCGCCAGCTCCGGGGCCGCCTCGATGCGGACCCGCACCCCGGGGCCCAGCGTTTCCGCCAGCATCCCCAGCGAGGTCCGGACCGTGGCCACCAGATCGAGCGCTTCCGGTTCACTCTCCGGCCGGTGCCCAAAGGCGAGCAATTGACGCGTCAGCGCGGCCGCGCTGTCCCCCGCCGCCCGCAATTTTTCCAGGGCCTCGTGCGCGGGATGGTTCGCTTCGAGCGCATTCAGCGCCAGATCGGCATAGCCATTGATGACGCCCAAAAAATTGTTGAAATCGTGCGCCAGACCACTCGCGAGCCGCCCCATGCTTTCCAGCTTCGAGACTTGCCACTGCCTCCGGGTGCGGTCTTTCGCCTCCGTGATGTCCAGCAGCGTGCTCTCGTTGCCGTCGGGCTGGCCCTCCAGCCCGGGAATCATCACGGTGTTACACAGCACCCAGAGGGTGTGGCCGTCGCGGTGGCGTAGCCGCAGCTCACGGTTCACATCCCGGCCGTACCGGCGCAGATGCTCGATCAGCTCGTCCCGTTCGCGCGGGTCGAGGTAAAAATCCGTGCTGTTGACCGCCATGGCCTCGGCCGCGGACTGGAAGCCAAACATTTTGACAAACGAGGCGTTCACCGCCAAGGGGCGGCCGTCGAGCGTGCTGCAGTGCACGCCGGCGATGTTGGCGTCAAACAAGGCCCGGAAGTGGGCTTCGGAAACGCGCAGTGCCTCCGCCATGGTCGTGTGGTTCAGGAAGTGCCCGATCTGTCCCGCCAGATTCTCCAAAACCGTGAGCGAGACCGGGTGCGGCTGGGTCTCCCGGCCGGTCAGCAATTCCAGCAGACCGACGATCTTGGTCTGGAATAAGATCGGGCAGCAGACCGCGCGATCGATGCCCGCACGGTGGGCCTCGGCGGCCAGAAAAAAGTTTCCCGGCTGGCCGGCATCTTCCACCCATTCGGTCTGCGCCTTCGCCCACACTCGTCCGGCCAGCCCCAGGCCGGGACGCAGCGTCGCCGCCTGCACCGCTTCCTCGAGCTCGCGCAACCGTCCGGAATCCCGCTGCCAACTGGCGAGCAGCCGCATCGTCTCGCTTCCCGGCTGCAGCCGCCAGCAGACGCAGTAGTCCCAGTCGAGTTCCTGCCCCATCACCAGCAGCGCCCGCGCGAGACTCTCCGCCGGATCACCCGCTTCGGCGAGAATGCGGCTGACGGCGTACTCCGTGGCCAGGCGATGCGTGAGCTCGCTCATGTCGGTTTCGTGTTGGGACAACGAGCCCATGCGTGCACACCGCTCGGTCCGGCGGCCCGCGCGAGCCTGGGGGGAATTGCTGTCAGTCTGCCCACAACGGCTAGCGACGTCAAGCAAAACCCGCGCCGTGCGGTCTGCCGGGAAGCCTAGTAGATAATATCGGCATGGATTGGGAAAACTTTCGCCGCGAGGCGCATGCTCTGGTGGATTGGCTGGCTAACTATCGTCAATCCATCGCCGAACGCCCGGTTCTGGCCCGCTCCCAGCCGGGCGATATCCGGGCGGCCTTGCCGCCGCATCCGCCCCAGCGCGGCGAGGATTTCTCCGCCGTGCTTACCGACGTCGACCGGATTATTCTGCCCGGCATTACCCATTGGCAGTCACCTAACTTTTTCGCCTATTTCCCCTCCAACAGTTCCGGAGCCTCGATCCTCGGTGAGCTCTTATCCGCCGGCCTGGGGGTGCAGGGCATGCTCTGGGCTACTTCGCCCGCCTGCACCGAACTGGAAACCCACGTTCTCGACTGGCTGGTGGAGATGCTGGCCCTGCCCGAGGCCTTCCGTTCGACCAGCGCCGGCGGTGGCGTCATCCAGGACACCGCCTCCAGCTCCGCCCTCTGCGCCCTGCTGGCCGCGCGCGAACGCGCCACCGCGGGCAGCGGAAACCAGAAGGGGCTTGGGGAGGCCGGTACGCGCCTTACCGCCTATGCCTCGACGCAGGCCCACTCCTCCGTCGAAAAGGCGGTGACCATCGCCGGCCTCGGCCGCGAGCACCTGCGTCTGATCCCGGTCGACAAGGACTTTGCTCTCGATCCGGCCGCGCTCGAGGCGCAGATTACTGCCGACCAGCAGGCCGGCTTCCAGCCCTGCTTTGTGGCCGCGACCATCGGCACCACCTCCTCCAACGCCATGGACCCGCTCGCCGCCATCGGCCGTATCGCCCGTCAACACGGCCTATGGCTGCATGTCGACGCCGCTATGAGCGGCACCGCCGCCTTGTGTCCCGAGTTCCGCCGCTGGTTCACCGGCCTCGACCTGGCGGATAGCTACAACTTCAACCCGCACAAGTGGATGTTCACCACCTTCGATTGCAGTTGCCTCTGGGTACGCGAGCGTGCGGCCCTCATTGCCGCTCTCAGCATCCTGCCCGAGTACCTGCGCAATGCCGCCAGCGCCAGTGGCGCCGTCATCGACTACCGCGACTGGCAGATTCCGCTCGGCCGCCGCTTCCGCGCCCTGAAGCTATGGTTCGTCATCCGCGCCTACGGCGTTGAAGGCCTGCGCCAGGCCGTGCGCCGCCACGTCACCCTGGCGCAGGAGTTTGCCCGCTGGGTGCGCAGCGATCCGCACTTTGAGCTGGCCGCGCCGGCGCCGCTGAACCTCGTCTGTTTCCGCCTGCGCGGCAGCGACGAAGTGAACGAGAAGCTGCTCCAGCGCCTCAACGCCAGCGGCGCGCTTTTCCTGACGCACACCAAGCTGAACGGCCGCTACGTCCTGCGCATGTGCATCGGCCAGATGGAGACCGAAGAGAAACACGTCACCGCCGCCTGGCGCCGCATTCAGGAAGAGGGTGGCCGTCTTGCCTAATTGGCCCCAACGCATTGTTTGCCTGACGGAAGAAACGACGGAGACGCTCTATCGCCTCGGCGAAGGCGACCGCATCGTAGGCGTTTCCGGCTACACCGTCCGGCCGCCGGAGGCGCGCAAAAAGCCCCGCGTTTCTGCCTTCATCAACGCCAAATTCGACGCCATCCTCGCTCTGCAGCCCGACTTGGTGCTGACCTTTTCCGACCTGCAGGCGGATATTTCGCGCGAGCTGGTGCGCCGCGGCGCCACCGTCTTCAACTTTAACCAGCGCAGCGTCGAAGAAATCTTCGCCATGATGGCCACGCTCGCTCGCCTGGTCGGCGCGGAAGCGCGCGGCCGCGCCCTCGAAACGGAGTTGCGCACCAATCTCGAAGCGATCGCCGCTTGCGCCGCTAAATTCCCGCACCGCCCTCGCGTCCTGTTTGAAGAATGGAAAGCGCCGCTCATTACCGGCATCCGCTGGGTCGAAGAGCTGATCGAAATCGCCGGTGGCGAACCCATATTTCCGGAGCTGCGCCATCGATCCAGCGCTACCGAGCGCATCGTTGCACCGGAAGAAGCGGCCTGGCGCAACCCCGAGGTCGTCATCGCTTCCTGGTGCGGCCAGAAGGTGAACAAGCGCGCCATCGCTGCACGCTCCGGTTGGGACGCGACCGCTGCCGTCCGCGCCGGCCATATCTACGAGATCAAGTCCACCTATATTCTCCAGCCCGGCCCGGCCTCACTCACCGAAGGCGTCCGCCAGCTTCATCGCATTCTCGCCCGCGTTGCCGGCGCCGACGTGCCGCCCGCGCTGCACCCCGAAGAGCGCTGCGATCCCGACTTGGGTTGACAGCTTTTGCGCCGCGGCGCTATAGTCCTAAGCAAATTAGGACCATATGGCGCAACTCCTGCCCGGCACCCTCGACCTGCTCATTCTCAAAGCCGTTTCGCTCGAGCCGCAGCATGGCTACGGCATTCTGGTGCGCATCGGCCAAATCTCCGCCGGCGCGCTGCGCATCGAGCAGGGCGCGCTCTATCCCGCGCTCTATCGTCTCGTCCGCCGCGGCTGGCTCACCGCCCGCTGGGGCGTCTCGGATAATAATCAGCGTGCCAAGTTCTATGCCCTCACCGCCACCGGCCGCAAACGCCTGCGCGAGGAGACCGCCGATTGGGAGCAGTTGGTGGAAGCCATGGGCGCGGTTTTGCGCGCGAGCAGGGAAGAGCTATGAAGGCTCTCCTCGCCTGGCTATTCCGCCGCGCCCAACTTGAGCGCGAAATGGAAGAAGAGCTGCAGGCGCATCTCCGCCGCCGCGCCGCCGCACTGGCATCTGAAGGCCTGAACTCTGCCGAGGCCGAGCGCCGCGCCCGCATCGAATTCGGCGGCTACCAGCGCTGCCAGGAAGAGTGCCGCGAGGCGCTCGGCGTGCGCCTCCTGAGCGAACTGCGCGCCGATGTGCGCCAGGGCCTGCGCCAGCTCCGCCGCTCTCCCGGTTTCACCACGGTCGCGATTCTCACTCTCGCTCTCGGTATCGGCGCCAACACCGCTATCTTCTCGATGCTCAACGGCATGCTCCTGAGCGCGCTGCCGTATCGCCAGCCGCAGCAGTTGTACACCATTCACGAGGTCGTCCCCCAATGGAGCCACTTCGCGCCCCAGTTCGACGCCAACGGCGGCAACTTCAAACTCTGGCAAACGCGCTGTTCTGCTTTTGCGGGCATGGCCGCGCTTCTCCCGCAAAAGCTGGTACTCACCGGCAGCGGCCGTACGCGCCAGGTGCAGGCGGCATTCGTGCCGGCGAACTTTTTTCCGCTGCTGGGCGTTGCGATGACGCGCGGCCGCAACTTTCTGCCGGGCGAAACTGAGCCGGGCCATAACCACGAAGTGGTGGTGGCGGCCAGCCACGCGCATGCGCTCGGGAAATCGCTTACGCTGAACGGCAACCCGTACAGCGTTATCGGAGTGCTACCCGCCAACTTCCGTTTTCCCGGCGTATGGAAAAGTCCAGCGCCGGAGCTGTTTCTTCCCGACTATATCCCCGCCCCCCCCGGCGATGGCACGCCCGGCATCGGCGGGTTCCAATACACCGTCATCGCGCGCTTGCGGCCTGGAGTCAGCCCGCAGCAGGCCCTGGCGCAACTGAACACCGTCGAAGGCGGCATTGCGCGCCGCGGCGACTCTTACCGGCACGTTGCCCCAGGTCAATTCAACCTTTACGCGACGCTCACGCCGCTCAAGGCTGCCATCCTCGGCCCCGCCGTACGGGCCTTGTGGATGCTCGAAGCCGCCGCGTTGCTTGTGTTGCTGATCGTCTGCGTGAACCTGGCCAATCTGCTGCTGGCGAAGAATACGGATCGCGCCCGCGAAGTCGCCATGCGCGCCTCGCTCGGCGCCACGCGGCGCCGCTTGCTCCGGCAATTCCTGACGGAAGCCGCTCTGCTGGCCGTTGGCGGCGGCGGCCTCGGCTTACTCCTTGCCGCCGGCGCGTTGGATCTTCTTGTCCGGCACGCCCCCGTTGGCATTCCGCGCCTGGCTGAGATTCACCTGAGCGCGCCAGCCCTCTGGTTTACGCTCGCCGCGGCGATGGTCGCCGCGTTGCTGTTTGCCGGTCTACCCCTCCTGCTGCTCACCCGCGTACAGCCCGGCGAGGCCATGCGCAGTGCCGGCGCGCGCGTCAGCGGCGGCCACAGCCGCCTGCGCAACGCCCTGGTTGTGGCCGAGGTGGCGCTGTGCGGAATCCTGCTCGCCGGCGCTTTGCTGCTCGTCCAGAGTCTGGCGCGCATCGGGCAGGCCAACGCCTGGATGCAGCAGGAGAATGTGCTGGCGCTGAAGCTGGTGACACCTTACTCCGACTTCCGCTCCCCTCCCGGGTTTCCCGGCTTCTATCACCAGGCCCTGGCCCAAGTGCGAGAGCTGCCCGGCATTGACGGCGCCGGCGTTACGCCGGTGCTGCCGCTACTGGGCGGAAGCTGGGGCGATGACATCGAGTTCCGCGAAGCCCCGCGGCCCAAAACGGATGTCAAACTAGGTGATTTCTATTTCGTCAGCCCAGGGCTGAGCCAGGTCATGGGGCTGCCCCTCATCGCCGGCCGGCGCATCGCGGAATCTGATCGCGGCAACGATGTGGCCGTCATCTCCCAAAGCGTCGCCCAGCGCCTGCTGCCCGGCCGCAATCCCCTCGGCCTGCACCTGATGTGGGCGCCGAACGAAACGCCCAAGCCCTTCGAAATCGTCGGCGTCGTCGGCGACGTGCGTGATGGCGCGGAGAAACCGGCTGCACTCGCCGTTTACGTTCCCATCTGGTTCTTCGCTGAACCCGGCGAGAGCCTGATCGTACGCACGCGCCTGTCGCCTCAAGCCGCCGGCGCCGTGATCCGGCGCGTGCTTGCCAGGGTGAACCGCAACGTAGCGGTCGCCAGCCAGCAAACCCTGCAAGGCGTCCTCGCTGCCAGCACCGCTCCGCGCCGTTACGAAACCACCCTCAGTGCGCTGTTTGCGCTCTGCGCCGTTTTCCTCGCCGCCATCGGCCTTTACGGCGTGCTCAGCTATACCGTCAGCCGCCGCGTCCACGAGATCGGTATCCGCATGGCGCTCGGCGCACAGCGCGCCGATGTCCTGCGCTCGGTCGTGCGTGAAGGCATGCGCCTGGCTTTGCTGGGTGTGATCCTCGGCCTGGCCGCGGCGCTGGCGCTCACGCGCTTCCTCAGCGGCATGCTCTACCAGATCCGCCCCGACGATCCCGTCACGCTGCTCGCCGTCGCCGCCGTCCTGATTCTGGTGGCTCTCGCCGCCTGCTATCTCCCCGCCCGCCGCGCCACCCGCGTCGATCCCACCGTCGCCCTGCGCTACGAATAATTCATTCCAGCACCAGCAGATGCTTCACCAGTGGGCTGCCCGCGGGCAGCAGCGAACGAATACCTCTATCTCGTGTGACCAGCACGCCCCCGCGATGAATGGCAAGCGCCAACAGGTATGCATCCGTGATTTGCCGATGCCCTTGCAGCCGGCCAACGAAATAGCGCCACACTTCTGGCAGTTGCAGATCTGCTGCCCAAAATTGGTGATCCCGGTGGGCAATGTGGCGTTCAAGCTTGGAAACGGCCTCTGCGATCGAAGGTGCATCAGGCGAAAATCCCGGGCTCGTAATGACGCGAACGTACCCGGTTTGCGTCAATGGGCAACTTGCCCATCCCTGAGGGCACGTGTGTATAAACCATTCGCGGCACTTTGAATGTGCCGGATCGGCTGGCCACGTAATCGCGATGAGAACATTTACGTCGAGGAGGGCGACCATTTCCTTGCGTCCTCTTCATCTTCCATGTCCCGCTCAAGCTGGAGCAATCTCTCTAATGTCATTGCCGGGGAACCGGCTGGAAGGTCGAATGGCTCTAGCCCGTCCCCTGGGGACTGCACCGGAAGGGGGCGTGGCTTCAGTCCCCGCTTGAGCAGCTCTTCGACCGCCCGGCTGAACCGCAGGCCGCGGCTGCTGGCATAATGATGCACTTCTTCCAATAAGTCATCGTTTACGGATATTGTCGTCCGCATAGCAAAATGATGCGCAAATTGCATTGTGATGTCAACCGCCATCCCGAGTAGCATGGAAAGCGTGCGCCGCTTCCTTGCACTTTCGGCTACGTGCGCTCTTTTAGCTGCCCTTGCCATCGCCCAGGCCGTCTCCGGCTCCATGGCGCAGGATTTGCGCAACTACGTGGCCACGCCCGCGGTGTCTGGCTACGAGAGCGCGCTGGCCAATCACATCGCCGATGAACTTGCCGCCTTCAATCCCACGCGCGACAATCTCGGCGATGTCATTGTCACTCTCTCGCCGCCAGCCGCCGCCACGGGCGCGCCGCTGCTGCTGGTGGCGCCGCTCGACGAGCCGGGCTACGTAGTCAGCGCCATCACCAGCCAGGGCTATCTGCGCGTCGAGCGCCTGCCCACGCGCGGTTTCCTGCCCCTGTTCAATGTGTTGGCCACAGGTCAGCCTATTCAGGTGCAGACCCCATCCGGCCATTGGCTGCAAGGCGTCGTTACCGGCCTTTCGGTCCACTTGCGCGGCGGCCGCCTGAACCCGCCCGATCCGGCAAACCTGGACAACATGTATGTCGACGTCGGCGCCTCCTCCGCCGCGGAGACGCGCGCCGCCGGCGTCCATGTGCTCAGCCCGATTGCGCTCGACCGCCAGTTGCAGGTGCTCGGCGATGGTGCGCTTACCGGCTTTAGCATCGGCAACCGCTATGGCGCGGCGGTGCTGGTCGAAGCCCTGCGCCATGTGGACGCGGCCAAACTGCCCGGCCCGGTCACCATCGCCTTTGTGACGCAGCAATGGAGCGGTGGACGCGGCCTCGCTCGCGTGCGCGAGCAGCTTGCGCAGCAGACGAACGCCGCCGCTCCCGTCCCGGCGGTACTGGTAGGCTGGCCGGCGCCGCCGCGCCAGGCCCGGCGCTTACGTGCGGCGCAGGCTGCGGCACCGGTTCCCACCCTCCAATATTGGTCGATTCCGGTGCATTGGCGCTCCACACCCGCCGCCACGATCGACGCCAAACCGCTGGACGATCTGGTCGCGCGCGTGGAGAAAGCACTCGGCGAGACCCCGTCGGCACCGCTGCTGCCGCAGCCTGCGCTGCTGCCGCTCCCGCCCTTGCCCGCGCGCCCCGCTACCGCACCCACGCCCACCGCGGCGCTGCAGCAATTGGTCGCGCAGTATGGCGTGCATCCGCACGAGTCGCGCGTCGCGCAGGCGATCCAGAACCTGCTGCCGCCCTGGGCGCACCCCATCAGCGACAGCGCCGGCGACCTGGTACTGCATGGGGCTGATAGCGGACCCAACGCCCCCCGCATCCTGTTTGTCGCCCATCAGGATGAAACCGGTTTCGCCGTGCAAGCGATTGCCCCCGACGGCCGGGTGCGCCTCGAAACCCGCGGCGGCGTCGACCTGCGCTTCTACATTGGTCACCCGCTCGTCGTGCATACCGGCAAGGGGATGCGCCCCGCCGTGCTCGAACTCCCGCAAGGCTGGGATCAGCCCGGTTTCAAATTCGAGCGTGGCATGCCCCTCTGGGCGGACGTTGGTGCGCACACGCCGGCCGAAGTTCAGGCGTTGGGCATTGCCGCCGGCGACACCGTCACCATTCCCAAACGCTATCGCGCGCTGCTGGCCGACCGCGCCAGTGCCCGCAGTTTTGACGATCGTGTCGGCTGTGCCGCGCTCATTGCCGCCGCCTGGGCGCTGGGCCCCAGCCTGCCTGGTCGCGACGTCACCCTCGCCTGGTCCACCGGCGAGGAAGAAGGCCTGCTGGGCGCCAAAGTTATCGCTGCCCGCATGGCCGCGGCCGGCCATGCGCCTGATTACGTCTTCGCCATCGACACCTTCGTCAGTTCCGACTCGCCCCTCGAGTCGCACCGCTACGCCGACGCCGCGCTCGGCGATGGCTTCGTCATCCGCGCCATCGACGACTCCAGCATTACCCCCTGGGACCTCGCCCGCCGCGTGCGCTCGATGGCGCTTGCCGCCCACATTCCCGTGCAGATTGGCGAAACCAGCGGCGGCAATGATGGTTCCGCTTTTCTGCCCTATGGCTCGGTCGATTTGCCCTTGGGCTGGCCCCTGCGCACCTCGCACTCGCCCGCGGAAGTTATCGACACCAGGGATTTGGATTCCCTGACGCAGATCATCGAGACTCTCGCCCATTCCTGGTAATAATTGAAGGAGTGCTCCGTGCCTGGCGCCAAATGAGCCTTCCGCTGCTGGCCATAGCCTGTCTTTTGGCCGGCGGCTGTGTCAACAACAAGGGCGACAGCCCTGGCGACGTAAAGGCTAGCACTGCCGCCGTGGCGATCACGTATCAACTTGCCGGTCAGCATTTTTCTCAGGTCTACGCCCGTTTCAGTCCGGCGCTCCAAAAAGCTCTCCCACCGATGCAAATGGCCAAGCTCTGGCAGGGCTTCGAGAGTAAATACGGCAGCTTCGATAGCGCTTCCGCCGTCGAGAATCGCCAGCATGGCGCCACGGCCACCGATGTAGTCGTGGCCTGCCACTTCCTCCGAGGCACGCAATTTCTCGACTGGACTCTGGCTAATGCCAATCTCCAGGTTACCGGCCTGCACCTGGCCGGTGGTTCCTAGAATCCGCCCAAAGATACGCTCGCGTCAGGGTAGGTTATTACCATGCGCGTCCGAGGCCGCCTGCTGCCGCTGTGGCTGATGACCGCGGCCTATGCGCTGCTCCTGGGCCTGCGCTGGACGGCGCTGCCTCACGCTCTCGTCATTCATTTCAGCCACGGTGATGCTCCCAGCCGCTTCCTGCCGCGCCCCGTCTTCGCTCTCGTGACCCTGGCAGTTCTTTGTACCGTCGTCGCGCTCGCCACCTGCTTGTTGCCGCGCGAGGGTGAGTGCGGCCGCGGTGCCGCCACACTGGCCTTCAGCTTTTGCTATGGTCTCTTCGGCTTCATCGGCGGCGTTTTCTGGTCGCTGGTGCGCATCAATGCCGGCCTCGGCAGCCCCGTGCGGCCAGCCGTTGCTACGGCCCTGGCCTTTGCCGCTCTCGGCTTAATCCTCGGCGTCTCCGCGCCCGCACCCCTCCCAGCCCGCTTTCATCATCCGCCGGCGCCAGAGTGAACCGTACGTCATAACATTCCCGAGCAGGGCTGATGCCGCTATAATCCGCCCTATGCTGCGTCGCCGAATCTACCGCTTGCTGCCGCTCGCCCTGCTGGCCGTTGCCGCGCTTCCTGCCCTTCCTCAGATTCCCATGCCGGTCAATCCCGCTTTCTGGAGCGGCATGCGCTATCGCCTGATCGGTCCCTTCCGTGGCGGCCGCGTGACCGCGGTCGCCGGCGTCGCGAGCGAGCCCAACACCTTCTACTTCGGCTCGACCGGGGGCGGCGTCTGGAAAACCACCGATGCCGGCGCAGCCTGGAGCAACGTCAGCGACAAGTACTTCACCGTTGGGTCGATGGGCGCCATCGCTGTCGCGCCATCTGATCCGAACGTCGTCTATGCCGGCACGGGTTCAGCCGACATTCGCAGCAACGTCTCCATCGGCCGCGGCCTGTACAAATCCACCGACGCCGGCAAAACCTGGACGTTCGCCGGCCTGCCCGACGCCGGCCAGATTCGCTTCATTGACATTGCGCCGCATGACCCCAATCTTGTTTACGTTGCCGCGCAGGGCAATCCCTTCGCGAACGGCCCCGATCGCGGCGTCTACCGCAGCCGCGACGGCGGCCAAACCTGGCAGAAGGTGCTCTACATCTCGCCCGAGCTGGGCGCATCCGCGCTGGCCATGGATCCGGTCAACCCGCAGATTCTCTACGCTGGCCTCTGGCACGGTCTGCGCAAGCCCTGGACCATCATCAGCGGCTCAGAAGCCAGCCAGGGTGCAGGCCTGTACAAATCCACCGACGGTGGCGATCACTGGACCAAGCTCGGCAACGGCCTGCCCGAGCAGCTCTTCGGCCGCAGCAATATCAAGATTTCTGCCGTCGCTCCCAACCGCATCTACGCGCTCATCGAGGCCAAGCCCGGCAGCGGCCTGTACCGCTCCGAAGATGCAGGCGCGCATTGGTCGCTCATCAACGGCAACGCCGAGCTGATCACGCGCCCCTTCTACTACGACGCGCTCGGCGTCGATCCCAACCATGCCGATGTGGTTTACGTTGGCGACGAGAACTGGTTCCAGTCCACCGATGGCGGCAAAACCTTTCAGCGCGAGCGCACGCCGCATGGCGACAATCACGGCATCTGGATCAATCCCAGCAATTCGCTCGACATGATCCAGGCCAACGACGGCGGCGCCAACGTTTCGCTCGACGGCGGCAAGACCTGGAGCACGCAGCTCAATCAGCCCACCGCGGAAATCTATCAGGTCGCCGTGGATGACCAGCACCCCTACCGCATCTATGGCGCCCAGCAGGACGACGACACCGTCATCATCCCCAGCCTGCCGCTCGGCGATGATCAGGCCTTCCGTTCCGGCCCCGGCTGCGAAACCGGCCCCATCATTCCCGATCCCGCCAAACCCGACATCGTCTACGGCGGCTGCAAGGGCCAGTTCACGCGCGAGGACATCCGCACCCACAACGAAATGAATTACTGGGTCGGCGCGCAATCACTCTACGGCAACAACCCGCCGCGCCTCATCGACCGCTTCCAGCGCGTGGCGCCGATGGAAGTCTCGCCCCATCCGCCCTACGCCGTTTACTATGGTTCGCAATACTTGCACCGCACCCTCGATGGCGGCGTGCACTGGCAGCGCATCAGCCCCGATCTCACCGCGCATCCTCCGGGCACGCAAATTGCCAGCGGCCAGCCCATCACCCGCGATGCCACCGGCGAAGAAGTCTACAGTACGCTCTACTCCATCCGCGTCTCGCCGGTCCAAAAAGGCGTGATCTGGACTGGCTCCAACGACGGCCTCATCTACGTGACCCGCGACAGTGGCAAAACCTGGGCCAATGTCACGCCCCAAGGCCTCCCGCCCGGTGGCCGCGTCCAGAACATTGACCCCAGCCCCTATTCCGCCGCCGGCGCTTACGCCGCGATTTATCGCTATCTGCTTGGCGACTTCAAGCCCTACATCTACCGCACCGGCGATTTCGGCGCCCACTGGACGCTGCTCACCGATGGCCATAACGGCATTCCCGGCAACTCGCCCACGCGCGTGGTCCGCGAAGATCCCGTCCGCCCCGGCTTGCTCTTCGCTGGCACCGAGTTCGGTATGTACGTTTCCTTCGACAACGGCGGCCACTGGCAGCCGTTCCAGCTCAATCTGCCGCATACGCCCGTCACCGACATCAAAATCGCTCACGGCGATCTGATCCTGTCCACCCAAGGCCGCTCCGATTGGATTTTGGACAATCTCAGCCCGCTGGAGCACCTGACGCCGGCCATCGAGGCCTCGAACGCCTACCTGTTTGCGCCTCGCACCGCCATCCGCTCCGGCAGCGGTTACGGGTTCTTCGGTTTCGGACGCGCCGCCGGCCCATCCTATCCTGCACCGGGCGCTCTGATCGGTTACTACCTCAAAGCCACGCCCGCCGCGCCGCTGCAGCTCGAAATCCTCGATTCGGCCGGCAACGTGATCCAGACGTTTTCCAGCAACGCGCCCGCTCCAGCCCGCAGCCGCTTTGGCCGCTTCGGCTCGCCCCAGCGCCTCGCCGCCACGCCCGGCATGCACCGCTTCACCTGGAATCTGCACTATCCCGGCCCATGGGAAAGCGCCCGCCAGCCGCACGGTGGTAACGGCCCGCTGGCCGTTCCCGGCCAATATCAGGTGCGCCTCAGCTTCGGCTCCTGGAGCCAAACTCAGCCGCTGACGCTGGTTGAAGATCCCCGCAACACCGGCGACGGCGTGACGCAGGTGGATTTGCAGCAGCAATTCGATCACAACCAGCGCGTGCTGGCGTTGGTCAGCCAAGTCAACCAACTCGTCGCTCGCATCCGCACAGCCCAAAAAGATCCCTCGCCCAAGGTCGATCCGGCCAGACTGGAGGCGCTGGCGGCGCAGCTCATCACTCCTGCCATCCGCTACAGCCAGCCCGAGTTGCAAACCCAGATCACCTATCTCTACGGCATGACCAACCGCGCCGATCAGCAAATCGGTCAGGACGCCATCGCCCGCTATCAGGTGCTCAAAGCCCAGCTCGACGCCCTGCAAGCGCAAGCCAACGCGCTGCTGGGCGGAGCCGGCAATTAAACCAGCGGCCGCGCAATCTCCGGAAACGCCCGTAGCAGCTCCGTGTCCATCGTGACCAGATCTACGTGGAGTTGCAGCGCCAGTGCCGCATATTCGAGATCGTAAGCGGTGCAATGCGTCGTAGCGGCCAGTTCCATTACGCGCCGGCTGTCCGCTTCATGCGTATCGGCAATGCATCGCTCCGCATCCGACAGCGCGTCGAGCACCGCTGACATCGCCATGCCATGGCGTAGCTTGCCAGCCAGCACGTTCCGCAACTCCGAGCGCCACAGCGCGGGAGCCTGCCAGTCAGGCTCGACAACTGACAGCAGCTTCGCCGCTTCATTTTGCGGTCCGGGCAGGCAGTAGTACACGATAATGTTCGCGTCGACAACGATCAATGGCTCTCGCGGCCCTCTCGGATGATGCGCACAATCTCATCCAGCGACGGCGGTACATATCCGCTGGCTAGTAGGGCCCGGTGATGCCGGTCGAGCGCTGCCAGTCGTGCTTTCACCTCTGCCGGTTTTGGCACGGCGCTCAACGCCGAGCGCAAACGTACGAGTATTTCCTGATTGAGGCTCCTGCCGTCTCGCTTCGCCATTTGTTTAAGCTGGACGTGCAGGTCGTCGGGCACGTTTTTCAAGGTGATCGACACCATGCAACCATTTTACAACCGTTTTGGTTGCATGGAACCTTTTCCGCTTGCGGTGGTATAACTAACCGGGACTCCATCGGTTCGTCCAAGCCTGCCAGATGCTGCAAGACCTGAAATTCGCCCTCCGCACCCTGCGCAAAGCGCCCGGCTTTGCGGCCGTCGCGTTGCTGACGCTGGCGCTCGCCATTGGCGCCAATACCGCCATTTTCACCTTCATCAACGCCATCGTGCTGCGGCCGCTGCCTGTGCAGAACCCCTCGCAGTTAGCGTTTTTAACCGATCCCACTGACTCGGGCATGGACTTCGGTACCACCGGCGGCCAACGCGGCCTGCTGGCCTACACCGAGTACACCGCCCTGCGCGATCAAAACGATGTCTTCGCCGGCCTGCTGGCCGCGGAATCGAGCGAAGACCGCCAGCAGGTGACCTGGGGTGCAGGCAGCGCCGGCGGCGAGCGCGTCATGACCAAATTGGTCAGCAACAACTTCTTCAGCGTGCTGGGCGTTCCGGCCTTCCGCGGCCGGGTGTTTTCGCCTGATGCGGCCATCAAGATCGGCGCCGACCCGGTCGCGGTCATGAGCTACGCCTACTGGAACCAGCGCTTCGCGCGCAGCCCCGCCGTGCTGGGCAGCACACTGCGTCTGCATGGCCACACGTTTACGGTCATCGGCGTTACTCCGCCCGGGTTCTTTGGCGAGAGCGTGGGTCAGGCGCCGGATTTGTGGTTTCCCCTGAGTATGCAACTCGACGTTCGCCCCGGCCGCGATCTGCTGCACAACCCACCCGGCGTATCGCGCGCGATGTGGCTCCAGGTTCTCGGCCGGCGCAAGCCCGATGTCTCGCTGACGGCGGCAGAGGCCGCCAGCAACTCGATTTTCCATCACGTCATCGAGCAGCAGGCGGGCGCGGCCGCGGATGCGCAAACCCGCCGCAACCTGCTGACCCAGCACTTGAAACTTTCCAGCGGCCGTACCGGTGCTTCCAGCTTGCGCGGCCAGTTTGCCGATCCGCTCTGGGCCCTGCTGGCGCTCGTGGGTCTGGTTCTGGCGGAAGCTATCGTGAACCTCGCCAGCTTGCAACTGGCGCGTGCCACGGCACGGCAAAAAGAAGTCAGCGTGCGCCTGGCGCTCGGCGCCGGCCGGAGCCGCATCATCCGTCAGCTTCTGACCGAAAGCGTCTTGCTCGCGGTCGTGGGTGGACTGCTGGGCGTGGTGTTGGCGTTCTGGGGCGAGCATCTGCTTTTGGCGATGGCCGGCTCCGGCGCGGGGCGGACCGCGATGAGTCTTAGCCTTGCGCCAGACTGGCGCGTGCTCGGTTTCATCGCCATTTTGTGCCTCTTCAGTGGCGTTCTGTTTGGCCTTCTTCCCGCGCTCCGTCTGTCGCGCACGAATCTGAATAACACCTTGCAAGCACAGGGGCGCAGCGTCCATCAGCGCCTGCGCCTCGGCAAGGTGCTGGTCATCGCGCAGATCGCGCTCTCCATCGTGCTGCTGGTGGGCGCGGGCCTGTTCGTCCGCAGTCTGAGCCAATTGCAGGACGTGCCTCTCGGCTTCGAGGCACAAGGCCTCTCGCTTTTCGGGGTGAATACCAATACCGCCGGCTACAAAGGCGCTGCCGCCACGGCCTACTTTCACCATCTTCTCGATCGTCTGCGCGCGCTGCCGGGCGTCAGCGGCGCGGCGTTTAGTGTTGATGGCCTGTTCGCCCACAGCGAAATGGGTCTGCCCGTCGCCGTCGACGGCTATACGCCGCCCAATGGTCGGCAGGGAAGCGGCGCCCGCGCAGACGAAGTCTCTACCGGATATTTTCAGACGGTGGGCATTCCCATCCTGCTCGGCCGCGGCTTCACCCCTCAGGATGCGACCAGCGGCGTGAAATACACTGTGATCAACCAGACCATGCAGAAGCGCTTCTTCGCCGGCCGCAATCCGCTCGGCCGGCAAATCCACGATATCTATCCCGACGATCACGGCGCGGTCTTCACGGTTGTGGGCGTTTGCGCCGACGCCAAATACAACAGCCTGTCAGAAAAAACGCCGCCCCGCTTCTATTTATCCTTCTTCAACGGCTTGCCGGGCCAGGCCAATACCGACGCCCGCATCTTCGTCCGCAGCTCCGGCCCCGCCGCCGCGGTGACGCAGGGCGTGCGTCGCACCGTGCGCTCGCTCGATAGCAACGTGCAATTCGGCGACTTAGGCACGATGGCAGAAATGGTGGACGCCTCCCTGGCCACGCAGAAAATGCTCGCCCGCCTCAGTGGCTTCTTCGGCCTGCTGGCGCTGCTGTTGGCCGCTATCGGCCTGTACGGCGTCATGGCCTATAGCGTCGCCCGGCGCACCAGCGAGTTGGGCGTTCGCCTGGCGCTGGGCGCCAGCCGCAGCGCCGTCGTGCGCATGATCCTGGGCGAAACGCTACTGCTGGTCGCCGTCGGCGTGATCATCGGCATACCCGCGGCGCTCGGCGGCGGCAAAATTGTCTCCAGCCAGATCCACCTCTTTGGTCTTAGCTATTTCGATCCCGCTTCGCTTGCCGCCGCCGTGGTTCTTCTGGCGGCGGTAGCCAGTCTCGCCGGCTATTTGCCCGCCCTTCGTGCCAGCCGCGTCGACCCCTTGCAGGCGCTGCGCCAGGAGTAAACTACCCTCATGGCGACCAAAACCGCTTGGACGCTGGCCGACTACATGGCCCTGCCCGAGGGCGCGCCCTACGAGCTGAGCGAAGGAGAGCTGGTCGTGTGCGCTGCACCAACCTTCCGGCACAACGAAATCCGCGATCTCATCAACGCCTCGTTACGCGCATGGCTGCGCGATCACCCAATGGGCGTGGTTACAAGCGAAAGCGATTTTCAGCTCGGCCCAGATACGGTACGGCGCCCCGATGTGGCATTCATTCGCGCCGAGCGCTTTCAAACGGAATATGAAAGCCTGAACGTGCAGCCGATGGCGCCCGATCTGGCCGTTGAAATTATATCGAGCAGCGACCGCCCTGGCGCCATGCAGGGAAAAGTGAACCAGTACTTGGCCGCGGGCACTGTCCGAGTCTGGGTATTGTATCCAGAATATGGCGAGGCCCACCTGTTCACCAAGCCGGGCATCCAACCCGAGGTTCGCTCCGCCGATCGTGGCGAATACATGGATGCCCCCGAGCTGCTGCCCGGCTGGACCATGCTGCTGGGATCCTTTCTACATTAACGGAACTCGGTAAGCCGCTTCCCGCGTATAGCCAGTAGTATGCTGCGTGACCTCCGCCTTGCCTGCCGGATGCTGCTCAAAACGCCCGGTTTTACCGCCGTTGCGTTGCTCACGCTGGCCCTCGGCATTGGCGCCAATGCGGCGATCTTCACGCTGGTCAATGCCGTTTTGCTGCAGCCGCTGCCGGTCAGCCATCCCAGTCAGCTCGTCATGCTCACTGATCCGGCGCAGGACGGTCTCAGCCTGGGCACGAGCGGTGGCCGCCGCGGCAAGCTCGCCTATCCGGAATACCAGCAATTGCGCGCCGCCGATACTTCCTTCCGCGGCTTGGCCGCCTTTGGCACCGAACATCCGCGCACTCTTGTGAATTGGAGCCGCTCAGGCGAGTCCGCCACTCCTGAACTTGCCCGTATTGAATTAGTCTCGAATAATTATTTCAACGTATTGGGAGTGCCGGCCTATCGTGGTCGAACTTTTGCCGATCAGCAGGCGCTTAAGCCCGGCGCCGACCCGGTCGCCCTCATGCGTTACGGTTACTGGAACCAGCGCTTTCACCGCAATCCAGACGTTATCGGCCGTACCTTTACGTTGCACGGCAATAGCTTCACCATCATCGGCATCGCCCCGCCCGGATTTTTCGGTACGGACGTTGGCCTCGAGCCCGACCTCTGGATGCCCATCGCCATGCAGGCGCAAGCATTGCCGGGCCGGGACTTGCTCCATAACCCGCCTGGCGTCTCGCGTTTCATGTGGCTGCAAGTCATCGGCCGCCTGAAACCCGGCGTCACGCTGGCCGCCGCGCAAGCCCAAAGCAACGCCATTTTCCAGCAAGCGCTGCAATCCCAAATGGGTGCCGCCTCCGGCCAAATCCGCCAGTCGGTGCTCAGCCAGCGGCTGCAGCTCTCGAGTGGCGCCCGCGGAGCCTCGGCCGCTCGCGGCCAGTTTTCCGCCCCGCTGCTGGCGCTGCTGGCCTTGGTCGGCCTCATCCTGCTGCTTGCGGTGGTGAATCTCGCCAGTCTGCTGCTATCGCGCGCGGCTGTGCGGCAAAAGGAAATTTGTGTGCGTCTGGCGTTGGGCGCCAGTCGCGGCCGCATCCTGCGGCAATTGCTCACCGAAAGCGTGCTGCTGGCACTCTGCGGCGGCGCCCTCGGCGCGCTACTCGCCTGGTGGGGTGTGCACTTATTGCTGGGCATGGTCAGCGCTGGTGGTTCGCTGACGCTGCCGCTCGCCCCCGATGCTCGTGTGCTGGGCTTCGTGCTCGGCATTTCGGTGCTCGCCGGTCTGCTCTTCGGCCTCGCGCCGGCGTGGCGCATGGCCCGCACGGATCTGAACGCCACGCTCAAAGCCGAGGGCCGCGCCGTTCACGCCCGCATGCCGCTTGGCAAAGCCCTGGTCGCCGGCCAGGTCGCGCTCTCGGTGATCCTGCTCGTCGGCGCCGGTCTGTTCCTGCACAGCCTCCTCAAGCTCGAGTCGCAAAGCGTCGGCTTCTCCACCAAGGATCTCGTTGAAACTGACCTCAACGCCGAACGTGCTGGGTTTCGCGGCGAATCGCTGGCGGCGTTCTATCACCGCTTTCTCGACCGCACCGCTGCGACGCCCGGCGTGCAGGGCGTCGCGCTCTCCATGATTGGTCTGTTTGACGGCAGCAACGCCGGCATTCCCATCAAGGTCAACGGCTACACTCCTCCTGCCGCCGGCTCCATGGGCGAAGGCATGGGCAGCGCCGCCATGGTCGATCAGGTCTCGGCCGGCTACTTCAAGACGGTAGGCATTCCGATTCTCATGGGCCGCGCCCTCAATGAGGCCGATGCCACCAGCGCCACCAAAAACGTGGTCATCAGTCAGACCATGGCCAAAACCTTCTTTGCCACCCGGAACCCCATCGGGCATCACATCATCGATGCTTTTCCGGACGACCATGGCGCTGAGTACACCGTGGTGGGCGTCTGCGCCGATATCAAAGTCGGCAGCCTCGATGAACCGGACATGCCGCGCATGTATTTTCCCTTCCTCAACGGTCTGCCGGTGGCCACCCCGCCACCGGGCACTTCCGTTCTGATCCGCGAATCGGGTTCGTCGGCCGCGGTCGCCACGGCGCTGCGCCATGAAATTCTCGCGCTTGCGCCCAGTATCCGCGTGCAGGACTTCGCGCCCGTGCAAACGCTGATTTCTCAGACCGCCGTCAGCCAAACCCTGCTCGCCAAACTGAGCGGGTTCTTCGGCGTCCTCGCGCTATTGCTCGCCGCCATCGGGCTCTATGGCGTCATGGCCTACAGCGTCACCCGCCGCCAGGCGGAAATCGGCGTCCGCATGGCCTTGGGGGCTTCCCGCTTCAACGTCATCGGCATGGTCATGCGCGAAATGCTGCTGCTGCTCGGCATTGGTGTCGCCATCGGCATTCCCGTCAGCCTCGGCTTGGCCAAGCTCTCAGTCCATCGCATGGACCTTTTCCAGCTTCATTATTCCGATCCCACCGTCTATGTGAGTGCCGCCGTCGCATTAACGATCGTGGCCATGATTGCCGGCTTCTTGCCCGCCCGCCGCGCCAGCCACGTCGATCCGCTCGCTGCGCTCAGGGAGGATTGAGATGCGCACCTTCTGGAATGACCTGCGCTTCGGTCTGCGGCTGATCACTAAAGCGCCCGCCGCCAGCCTGATTGCCATTCTGGCGCTCGGCCTCGGCATTGGCGCCAACACCGCCATCTTTAGCGTAGCCAACGGCATCCTGCGGCACCCGTTGCCCTATGCCCACCTGAACCGTCTGCTCGACATCTCCGAGGTCCCACCGCATTCGCCGCCTTCCTCAACCAACACTGTTTCCGCCTTCAATTACGCGACCTGGAGCAAGCAGGCCAGTGTCTTCCAGGCGCTGGCGGCCTACGAGTACAACGACGTAAACTTGAGCGGCTCCGGCACGCCGGTCATGGTGCAGGCGGGTGCGGTCTCGGTTAATTTCTTCAAACTGCTGCCCTCGGTACCCCTGCGCGGCCGCGTCTTTCTGCCTGGCGAAGATCAGCCCGGCCACGACCGCGAAGCCATCCTCAGCCAGTCGCTTTGGCAGCATCAGTTCGCCGCCAACCCTGCAATCGTGGGCCAGACGATCCAACTCAACCAGCAGGTCTATACCGTCGTCGGCATTCTGGGCAAAGATGCCGTGATGCCGCAAGCGGTGCAGCTCTGGCTGCCCTTGGCGCTCACACCGCAACAGCTCGCCGACCGCGAAAACCACAACTTGCAGGTCATTGCCGAGCTTCGCCCGGGCGCTGCCCTGACGCAGGCGCAAGCGGAAATGCGCGCTCTTGCCGCCCGCATCGATGCCCAGTATCCCGCTACCAATAGCGGCTGGGGCGTGAACGTGCAGACGCTGACGAACTACATCATCGGCTACGAAACCGCCAGTTACGTCTGGCTGCTGCTTGGCGCCGTCGGCTTTCTGTTGCTCATCGCCTGTGCCAATGTCGCCAACCTGCAGTTCGCCCGCGCCCTTCGCCGCAGTCAGGAACTAGCCCTGCGCGTGGCTCTCGGCGCCAGCCGCGGCCGCCTGGTGCGCCAACTGCTCACCGAAAACGTCCTCCTCGGCATCATCGGCGGCGCCGGTGTAGGTCTCGGTTTCGCCTACGTCTCCATTCGTCTCATTCTGGTCAACATGCCCGCCGACGTGGCCCAGTTTATCGGTGGCTGGGATCGCATCCGCCTCGACGGAACCGCGCTGCTCTATACCCTCGGCATCGCCATCCTGGCAGGCCTGATCGCCGGCCTGGCGCCCGCGCTGCACGCCGCCCGTCCGCAACTGAATTCCACCTTGAAAGAAGGCGGCCGCGGCGCCATCGGTCAGTCCCGCCAGCGCCTGCGGGCGGTATTGGTCGTGGCCCAAATCGCGCTCGCTCTTGTTCTGCTGGTCGGCGCCGCCTTGATGGTCGAGGGCTTCCGCACCCTCCTCGGCGCCGGCGCCCAATTCCAGCCCGACCGCACCCTGACCGCTGCCATGCGCTTGCCCAGCTCCGGCCATTGGCAGTCCGACATCGCCCGCGCCCAGTTCTTTCAGCAGACACTCGCCAAGCTACAGGCGCTGCCCGGCGTGCGCGCCACCGCCACCTCGACGTATCTCCCGCTGAGCAATGATCTCAATCAAAACGGCTTCAGCATCGAAGGCCGTCCCATCGGCAACGCCAGCCAGCAGCGCTATGCTGTGGCGCAGTCTGTCAGCCCCAGTTTCTTCACCCTGATGCAGGTGCCGCTGCTCGCCGGACGTTCCTTTTCCGCCTCCGACGGCGCCGGCACGCAGCCCGTTGCCGTGATCAGCCAACGTATGGCGCAGCATTACTGGCCCGATCGCAGCCCGCTCGGCCAGCACATCAAGCTCGGAAACGATAACTCCAGCAACCCATGGCTGACCATTGTGGGCGTCGCCGGCGACGTGAAATGGAACTGGTCCAGCCCGCAGGCGGTCTCAACCTTCTACATGCCCGCCGCCCAGCATCCCAATCACTCAGCCTTCTTCCTGTTGCGCGGCTCCGGTTCGGGCGATGTCACCGCCGCCGGTCCCGCCATGCGTCACGCCATCGCTTCGGTCGATCCCGTTGATCCGCTCTTCGCCATGGAATCGCTCCATCAGGTCATCCACGAGGCCAGTATCGGCATCGCCTATGTTTCGGTCATGCTGAGTGTCGCCGGCCTGCTGGCGCTCATTCTGGCCGCCATTGGCGTCTACGGCGTCATGTCCTTCCTGGTGAACGAGCGCGTTCACGAGTTCGGCATCCGTCAGGCTCTCGGCGCCTCGCACGGCTCCATCGTCATGCTGGTTCTGCGCCGCGGCGGCGCCATGCTGGGTATCGGCCTGCTCGTCGGCCTGCCTCTCGCCTATGCCATGGCGCGCTCGCTGCAGGGCCTGATTCAAGGCGCTGGCGCCGGCGACTGGGCGATTTACTCGCTGATTAGCCTGGTTTTAGTCCTCATGGCGGCCCTCGCCTGCTACGTACCCGCCCTCCAGGCCACCCGCGTCGACCCCCTGACCGCCCTTCGTGAATCCTGAGCCTTCGCTAGCCACTAACCACTAGCCACTAGCCACTGAACGGTTTAGAGTATCTGTGTCTGGAGGATTGGACACAATGAGACTCCGCATCGCTCTGGCCCTCGCCGCCGCCTTTCTGCCGTTCGCTCTGGTCACCGCCCAGGTGCCGACGCAAACTCTCCTGGGCAAGCTCGAATGGCGCAGCATCGGCCCCTTTGTTGGCGGCCGCGCTGTTGCCATCGCCGGCGTGCCCTCGAACCCGAAGCTCTACTACATGGGCACGGTCGGCGGTGGCGTCTGGAAAACCGAAAATGCCGGCCTGAGCTGGACCAATCTCACCGACAAGACCCGCGCTATGGCGCCCAGCATCGGCGCCCTCGCCGTCGCGCCCTCCAATCCGCAAATCATCTATGCCGGCACCGGCGAAACCGACATCCGCAATGACATGCTCACCGGCAATGGCGTCTTCCGCTCCTCCGATGGCGGCAAAACCTGGGCCTACGCCGGTCTCGCCGACACCCACAGCACCAGCGCCCTCATTGTCAGCCCCACCGATCCGAATGTCGTCTACGCCGCCTCCATGGGTCACGTCTTCGTGCCCGATCCCAACCGCGGTGTTTACAAGACCACCGACGGCGGCAAGACCTGGAAACAGATTCTTTTCGTCGACAACAATACCGGCGCCATCAATCTGGCCATGGCGCCCAGCCAGCCCAACGTCCTGTACGCCACCATGTGGCAGGCACAACGTACGCCCTGGTCGCTCCTCAGCGGTGGTCCCGGCAGCGGCCTTTATAAATCCACCGATGGCGGCGCGCATTGGACCAACCTCACCCACAAAACTGGCCTGCCCACGGGCGTCTGGGGCCGCGTCGGCGTCGGCGTGGCCGCTAGCTCGCCCAACGTGGTCTACGCCATCATCCAGAACAAAGCCGCCGGCGGCGTGTACCGCTCCAACGACGGCGGCCGGAGCTGGCAGCACGTCTTCGCCGGCATGGAACTCCGCCAGCGCGCCTTTTATTACATGCAGATCTTTGTCGACCCCACCAATCCCAACACCGCCTACGTCCCCGAAGTGGATGGCGTTTGGGCCACACGCGACGGTGGCCAAACCTGGGCGCCGCTGCACCCGCCGCACGGCGACAACCACATCGTCTGGATCAACCCCAAGAATCCGCAAATTCTCCTCGAAGGCAACGACGGCGGCGCCACCGTCTCCCAGGATGGCGGCAAGACCTGGTCCAGCGAACACAACCAGCCCACCGGCCAGTTCTACCACGTCAACCTTGACGACCAATTCCCCTTCCACGTCTACGGCGCGCAGCAGGATGAAGGCTCAACCGAAGGCCCCAGCGCCGCCGTGGGCGGCTCGATTCCTACCGCCGCCTGGCAGCGCGTCGCCTACGGCGAAAGCACTTGGGTCGTTCCGCAGCCCGGCGATCCCAACATCACCTACGGCAGCGGCTACTTCAGCCTCTTCATGCGCTACAACCTGAAGCTGGGCCAGTACCAGGACATCAGCCCCTGGCCCAACTACATGGAAGGCGCTTCCGCCGGCGAGCTGAAGTACCGCTTCGGCTGGACCCACGCCATCACCTTTTCGCCGGTCAATCCCAAAGAGCTTTTGATTGGCGCGCAGTACGTCCTCAAGAGCGACGATTACGGCCAGCACTGGACCCAGATCAGTCCCGACCTCACGCGGAACGATCCGAAAACCGAAGCGCCCACCGGCGGCCCGGTCTCACTCGATCAATCCGGCGCGGAAACCTATCCCGGCCTGTCGGTCATCTCCGTCTCGCCCAAGGATGACAACGTGATCTGGGCTGGCTCCTACGATGGCCTACTTCATGTCACCTTCAACGGCGGCAAAAGCTGGCAGCAAGTCAACCCGCCGTCGGCGCCCGCTGAGAGCTGGTACAGCGCGATCGAGCCAGGCGTCAACGACAGCGCTACCGCTTACGTCACCACCGAACGCCATATGTGGGACGATTTCCGCCCCTACGTCTACAAAACCACCGACATGGGCAAAACCTGGACCGCCATCACCAACGGCCTGCCCCAGGGCCGGAATGCCCAGTACGCCAACTCCATCGTTCAGGATCCCAACGATCCCAATCTGCTTTTCCTCGCTACCAACCAGACCGTCTACGTCAGTCTCAACGGCGGCGCACATTGGCAGCCGTTGACGCTCAATCTGCCGCGTGCCGATGTGCGCAGCATTGCACTCAATACACGCCAGGGCGATATCGTCATCGCCACCCACGGCCGCGCCTTCTGGATTCTCGATAATCTCGCGCTACTTGAGCAGCTCAGCAAGTCACCCACCAGCGCCCAAGTCGCCGTCTTTTCGCCTGACACCGCCTGGCTCAGTCACGCCTACGGTTCCGGGGGCGGCTTTGGCGGCGGTGGCGTATCAGGCGAAAACCCGCCCTTTGGCGCCGTCGTTTTCTTCCACGTCCCCGCCAGTTACAGCAGCAAAACGCCGGTCACGCTCAGTTTTACCAACAATCTCGGCCAGGTGGTCAATACCTACAGCCTCCACCTGAAACCGGCCCACGCGCCCAAGGTGAACATGGCCACGCTGAGCCCATCTCAGCGCACCGCCCTGCAGCAACAGCGCCTGACCGCCATCACGCCCGGCATGAACCGCTTCGTCTGGAATCTGCGGTATCCCGACGCCACCGAAGTCAAAGGCTTCTACGTGCCCGCCGCGGCCGGCGGCTTGGACGACAGCGTCGAAGGCCCGGTCGTCACTCCCGGCGCCTACACCGTCACCCTCAACTACGCGGGCCAAAAAATCAGCAAGCCCTTCACGGTGAAGCTCGATCCGCGCATCGACGCCAGTCAGGGTGACCTGAACGCGCGTCTCGTCCTGTCGCTCAAGATTCACACCACCTTGAACGCCCTCGACACAAAGCTCAATCAGGCGCTCGCTGTCCAATCCGCCCTGCAGGCCGCCGTCGCCAAGCACGCCGTTCCTGCCGCCAAGGCAGACCCGGTGCTGATCAACCTCAACCGCACCATCCTGGGCCTTGTGGATCTACAGGAACACGCCAGCGAAGGTACGCTTTCCTATGAAGCCAAACTCCGCAGCCATCTGGCGTATTTAGTCGCCGACCTCGACTTGGCCTATCTGCATCCCACGCCAGCACAGGTCGCCGTCTTCGCCGCGCTGAGCCAGCAAGCCGCCGCAGGTGAGCAGCACCTCACCACCGCCATCGCCGCTGCCAAGCAACTTATGCCCTAACTAGCTCTCGTTCCACTGCCACAGCGCGAACCCCATCGCCTCCGCCGCCTGCGCCAGCCGCCGGTCGTAGGTGGCAACGCGGACGTCTCGACCGGTGTTACGCGTAAAATCCATGCTTGCAAGGTGAAGTCCATCCAGCGTTTTGACCGCGACTGGAAATGGATCCAAAGCGCGACCGAGGGCGGCGTGCGCCAAGTCAATCAGGAATACGCTCCGTAATATGATGCGGGCAGTATCCTTGACCGCTTCAGGGGCGGCGTGTGCATGCAATCGGTTCCACACCTCATAGCCAAGCAACCAGCTCGATGTCAAATCCTGCATCCAGAACTGACCTGGAGGACGCCGGTGCTCGACAAACAGGGCTGCAAGTACCACCGAACTATCGAGGTATATCACGATCGGAGCGCGCCTCGTCCAGGTCCGCCAGGAGCTCCTCCAACGTCATCGTGGGGAAGTTCCTGGGGGCACCGGTCATCTTGTGCGTTGGCAGCGTTAGCCAACCTTCGCGCACGCCACGCGCCTTCCAGTCCTCATCGCTGCTGGGCACGGGGTTCGCCGGCCGCGGCGGGTTCAATTCCGCCACCACGCGGTTGCGGTCCAATACCAGCACGGTCTCTCCTCCGGCGGCCAAGCGCACGTATTCGCTCAACCGGTTCTTAAGAACTTTGATCCCCACAGCAAGCATGTCTCTATAGTAGCCACCAGGTAGCTACGGATCAACTCGAGCCTGCCCTGACCTCTGGCGCCTGCCCCCTGGTCCCTACTTGTTATACTTGCCCCAGTGACGGGCAAAACCTTTTTCCTGGAGACGTTCGGCTGCCAGATGAACGTCCATGATTCCGAGCGCGTCGCCGGCACCCTCGTCGCCCACGGCTACACGCCGGTGGCAACCATGCAGGAGGCCGGCCTCATTCTGTTCAACACCTGCTCCATCCGCGACAAGGCTGCCCAGAAAGTCTTCGACCGTCTCGCCAACTACAAGGCCCTCCAGAAGCAGGGCAAGATTTTCGGCGTTCTGGGCTGCGTGGCGCAGCAGGAAGGTGAAGCCATCTTCAAACGTGCTCCCCATGTCAGCCTGGTGGCCGGCTCGGCCAGCTACCCGAAGCTGCCGGAGTTGATCGCCCAGCTTGAAGCCGGCGAGCGCCACGTCACCGGCCTGGGTGAAGCCTCCGACGAGGCCTTCGAAACCGAGCTCACCCGCCGCGACCACCCCTTCCGTGCCTACATCACCATCATCGAAGGCTGTGACAAGCACTGTGCCTATTGCGTCGTGCCCTACACGCGCGGCAAGGAGCGCAGCCGCGCCAGCGCCAGCATCCTGCGCGAGGCCCGCCAGCTCGCCGGGATGGGCTATACCGAAATCCAGCTTCTGGGGCAGAACGTCAACTCTTACCGCGACTCCTCGCCCGCTGGTCTGAATTTTGCTGAGATGCTCACGGCAGTTGCCGAAGTCCCCGGCCTCAAGCGCGTCCGCTACACTACCTCGCATCCGCGCGACTTCACGCCCGCCATCGTCGCCGCCATGGGCCGCAATCCTGTTCTCTGCGATCACGTTCATCTGCCGGTCCAGTCCGGCTCCAACGCGGTGCTCGGCAAAATGCGCCGCGGCTACACGCGCGAGCATTACCTGGAGTTGATCGAGGCCATCCGCGCCTGTCCGCGTCCGTTGGCGGTCACCACCGACATCATCGTTGGCTTTCCCGGCGAAACCGATGCCGACTTCGAGCAAACCGCCGATCTCATGCACGAGGTCCGTTACTCTGGCGCATTCATCTTCAAGTACTCGCCGCGTCCGCACACCGAAGCCCGGGCGTGGGAAGATTCCATTCCCGACCACATCAAGACCGAGCGCCTCATGATCCTCCAGCGTCGCCAGCAGGAATTGCAGTACGCCGACAATCAGGCTTGGGTGGGCAGGGAACTGGAAGTCATGGTCGAGGCTTACCACCCCAAGCTCAATCAATGGGCCAGCCGGGCCAGCTCGAATCGCGTAGTGAACTTCGCCGCCCCTGCTCCGCCCGCTGGGGCAGCACCCCGGTCAAGTGCCGTCGCGGTTTTGCCGATACTAGGACAGGCAGTGGTGTCCACGCCTGCGCCGTCCCCTGTCGGCAGCCTGGCGCCCGGCGCCTATGTGCGGGTTCAGGTCGAAAAAGCAGGAGCAAACAGCTTCGTAGGGCGTCTCATCCAATAGGAGTGACGATGGAAGTCGAGATGAAAATTCGTGGCTTGATGATGGATGCCTCCACCAACACGCCCATAGTCATTCTCAAGGACAAGGATGGCAGCGCCGTCCTGCCTATCTGGGTCGGCATCTACGAGGCCAACGCCATCGCCCTGGAAATTGAGAAGGTCTCGACGCCGCGCCCCATGACCCACGACCTGCTCAAGCAGGTCCTCATGGGCTTCAACGCCAGCCTGCGCAAGGTCGTCGTCAACGAGCTGCGCGACGACACCTTCTACGCCGTTCTCTGGCTTGATCACGAGGGCGAAACCATGACCGTCGACGCGCGCCCCAGCGATGCGTTGGCTCTTGCCTTGCGCCTCGACTGCCCCATCTACGTCGACGACGAAGTCCTGAAGAGCTCGAAAATCGCCGCCGCTGCCGCCGACCCCAGCTCCAGCGAAGAACTCCGCCGCTGGCTCGAAAATCTCGGCGAAGAAGACACCGGCCACTACAAAATGTAGCCGCCGCCGGCGGCAGCTTGGAGGAGCCCTGAGCGCCAGCGGGCGGACCCTGCCGCGAATCGAAGCCTGCACTCCAAGCGACCAACGGGAGCGACCAGGGCAAAAAGTGGCGAGCCACTTCAGCCGACCTGCACCGCCAGCATCGAGATCGAACCGCCGTCCACGCCTTCGACGGGAAACGAGATCGCTTCGTGCGGCTGCGCCGCGGCCAGCACGTACAGCAGCGGCAGGAAGTGATCCGGCGTGGGGATGGCCAGCTCCGCTTCCGGTCCCAGCCGGTCATACTGCAGCAACGGCTTCACGTCGCCCGCCAGCATCATCTGCCGCGCCTCGCTTTCAAACTTCGCCGCCCAGTCATACGCATCCGCCACATGCTGTCCCCAGGCGTAAGTGTGCAGATTGTGCACGATATTCCCGCTGCCCAGCACCAGGACGCCTTCCTCGCGCAGCGGTGCCAGCCGCCGTCCGATCTCGTAGTGAAATGCCGGCGGCCGCGTCTCGTCAATGCTGAGCTGCACCACCGGAATGTCCGCCTCCGGATACACGTGCCGCAGCACCGCCCAGGTGCCATGGTCCAGGCCCCACGAGTTGTCCAACACCACCGGGATCGGCGCCAGCAGCTTTTGCGCCCGCTGCGCCAGCGCCGGATCACCCGGCGCCGGATATTGCACCCGGTACAGCTCCCGCGGAAAGCCGCCAAAGTCGTGGATCGTCCGTGGGGAGGTGCTGATGGTGACGCCCGTGCCCGGCACGTACCAGTGCGCCGAAATCGACAGGATTGCTTTCGGCCGCGCCATCCCCGCGCCGATGCGCCGCCACGCCGCCGTGTACTGGTTCTCCGCCAGCGCATTCATCGGGTTTCCGTGGCCAAAAAAGATGGCGGGTAGCATCCTTACCTCCTCGGTCTCGGCCAGCGTGCGGTGATGGTGCTGCTGATCCCGCCGCGCGGCGTAAACGCCCCCTCGACCCGCGCCCATACCGGCTTGCACGCCACCACGAAATCCTCCAGAATCCGGTTCACCGCATTCTCATAAAAAATCCCCAGATTCCGGTATGCCAGCAGATATTCTTTCAGCGACTTCAACTCCACGCACCGCCCGCGCGGCATATAGGTGATCGTCAGCTTGCCAAAATCGGGCAAGCCTGTCTTCGGGCACACCGACGTGTACTCCGGAATCGCAATCGCAATCTCATATCCCGGATATTGGTTCGGAAACGTTTCCAGCCCCGGCAGCCGAGCATCAATGCCCGCCCTGGCCTGAGCGTCGGTATAACGGCGTACCTGCGTCTTCGGCATGCAGCTAGAATATCAGGCTGCTTTCGGCGGCTTATGTGGCGTCGGTTTGATGCCATGCGCACGCAGCCATTGCGCATGCACTTCAGCTCCAAACAGAATTGCCAGCGCAATCACATAGAACCACAGCATCAGTCCGATAACGGCGCCCAGCGATCCGTACACCGCCGAGTAATTTCCGAAATTATTGATGTAGAACGCCAGTACGACTGACGCGATCAGCCAAATGACGATCGCCGTCGCCACCGCCGGCACGAGTCCAGCGTCCTGCGGCGCCACGTTTGGCGTAAACCGGTACAGCAGCCACAACGCCACCGCCATAAACACCACCACGATCACCCACCGGATCACCGGCCAAACCGCCACCAGCACATGGCTAAGATGTACGGGTCCGGCCAGAATCGTCAGCGTGTGCCGGCCCAGAATAATCACCGCCAGCGCCAGCACCACCAGCAGGCCCGCGCTGAGGGTCAGCGCGAACTGCAGCCACATCTGATGGAGAAACTTTCTCCCCTCGCGTACCTCATAGGCGGCATTGAGCGCCGCCATCAGCCCCGCAAACCCCTGCCCGGCGGCGAGAAACAGCAGCACGATGTCCACGCTCAACAATCCCGGTACGTGGTGCGCCAGCAAACCCTGCATCTGATTCGAAATCAGTTGCGCCGCGCCGCGCGGCAAATTCTGCCCCAGCGCGGCGATTACATTGTTCGTGAGGTGCTGCAGTTGAAACGCGTGCAGCAACGCCGCCAAAAGGAGAATGGCCGGGAAGAGCGAGAAGAAAAAGTAGTAGGCGAGCGCCGCCGCCCAGTTCAGCAGACCATCGCGGCTCGCCGCCATCCCCGCGGCCTTGAGCACCCGCCCCCACGTCATGTTCTCTGGGATGCGGCCACAGGTCTACCAGCTACGAGCTACGAGCTACCAGCTAAATCAGCTCCGCCTGCGCAAAAAAGTACGCAATCTCCTGCCGCGCCGTCTCCGCTGCGTCCGAGCCGTGAATCACATTGCGCTCGATCGAGGTCGCATACAGCTTCCGCAGCGTGCCGGCTTCCGCCTTCGCCGGATCGGTGGCGCCCATATGCCGCCGCAGCTCGGCGATAGCGTTTTCGCGCTCCAGCGCCGCCACCACCACCGGTCCTTCGGTCATGAACCTGATCAGATCCTGAAAGAAACCGCGTTCGCGATGGACCGCGTAAAAGCCCTCCGCCTGCGCGCGCGTGAGCTGCAAGCGCCGCAGCGCCAGGATCTTGAATCCGGCTTTTTCGAGATGCGCCAGCACCGCGCCGGTCAGTCCGGCAGCGACGCCATCGGGTTTAACAATCGTGAGCGTTCGTTCAATGGGCATGTTGTTTTTGTGCGCCTTTCGGCAGCAGGGATGCCATGGTCGAGCCAATATCGGCCGGGCTTTGGCAGACGTGAATGCCGGCCGCCTTCATGGCCGCCATTTTCTCGGCTGCCGTGCCTTTGCCGCCGGAAATAATCGCGCCGGCATGGCCCATGCGCCGTCCCGGCGGCGCCGTTTGCCCGGCGATGAATCCCACCACCGGCTTCTTGACGTTCTTTTTGATGTATTCCGCCGCTTCTTCCTCGCCCGTCCCGCCGATTTCGCCGATCATCACGATGGCGTCCGTCTTCGGGTCGGCGTTGAACATCTCGATCGCGTCGCGGTGCGTGGTTCCGATAATCGGATCGCCGCCGATGCCAATGGCGGTGGACTGCCCGATGCCGAGCAGCGTCAACTGATGCACCGCCTCATAGGTCAGCGTCCCGCTGCGGCTGACAATGCCCACGCGCCCGGGCAGATGAATCGACGCCGGCATGATGCCGATTTTGCACTCGCCCGGCGTAATGATGCCCGGGCAGTTCGGCCCAATCAGCCGGGTTTTGGAGTTCCGCACGACGGCCCACGTCCGCGCCATATCCAGAGCCGGCATGCCCTCGGTAATGCAGATCACCAGCGGCAGTTCGGCGTCGGCAGCTTCCAGAATCGCGTCCGCGGCAAACGGCGGCGGCACGAATATCACCGACACATTCGCGCCCGTCGCCTTCACTGCCTCGCGCACCGTGTTATAGACGGGCACGGTCTCATGCTCCGTCCCGCCCTTGCCCGGCGTAACGCCGGCCACAACCTTCGTGCCGTACTCCCGGCACTGGCGTGCGTGGAAGCTGCCCTCGCGCCCGGTAATCCCCTGCACCAGCAGCCGCGTATTTTTGTCGACCAATATGCTCATGTCTTATGCCCTTGCCGCCTTCGCTGCCGCTACGACCTTTTCGGCCGCGTCCTTCATGCCCTCGGCCACGGTAATCTTCAGCCCCGATGCCGCCAGAATCTCGCGTCCCTTGGCCACGTTCGTGCCTTCCATGCGGATCACCAGCGGCAGCCTCAGCTTCACCGCATGCGCTGCTTCGACTACGCCCGTCGCCAGCGTGTCGCAGCGCAGAATGCCGCCAAAGATATTGATCAGCACCGCCTTCACTGCCGGATCCTTCAGCAGAATCTCAAACGCGTGCTTGACCTGTTCCGCATTCGCGCCGCCGCCGACATCGAGAAAGTTTGCCGGCGACCCGCCCGCGTATTGAATGATGTCCATGGTCGCCATGGCCAAGCCGGCGCCATTGACCATGCACGCCACATTGCCGTCGAGCTTGATGTAGTTCAGCCCGTACTGGCTGGCCTCGACCTCGAGCGGCGCTTCTTCGTTCAAATCGCGCAACTCCTTAAGCTGCGGATGCCGGAACAGCGCGTTGTCGTCCAGGTTGATCTTGGCGTCCAGCGCGACCACCTGGTTTTCTGCGGTCAGAATCAGCGGGTTGATCTCGGCCAGCGTGGCGTCCAGCGCGACATAGGCCTTGGCCAGCCCGGTCATCATCTTCACCGCGCTGCCCAGCGCCGCCGCCGGCAGGTCCAGTCCGAACGCCAGCTCCCGCGCCTGATACGGCTGCAGCGTGCCCAGCAAGAACGGCTGTTTCAGAATCGCCTCAGGCGTCTTCGCTGCAACTTCTTCAATCTCCATGCCGCCCGCCGCCGAGGCCATGAACACCGGCGTGCCCGCATTGCGGTCGAGCACAATGCCCAGATACAGCTCGCGCACGATATTGGCCGTCTCTTCGACCAGCACCTTGCGGACCAGCCGCCCCTCTGGCCCCGTCTGGTGGGTCACCAGCGTCATGCCCAGAATCTGGCCCGCCAGCGCGACGGCTTCCTCGGGCGTCTTGGCCAGCTTCACGCCGCCGCCCTTGCCGCGCCCCCCGGCGTGGATCTGTGCCTTGATGACGGCTTGGCCGCCCAATTCGCGCGCCGCCGCGGCGGCCTCGGCCGCCTCGCTGATCACGCGCCCGCGCGGAACCGCCACGCCAAAACCGCGCAGCAGTTCCTTGGCCTGATATTCATGGATTTTCATGATGAATTTCTAGGATAGCAAATGGCGGTAGCTTGGAGGAGCCCTGAGCGCCAGCGGGCGGACCCTGCCGGGAATCGACGCCCGCACTCCAAGCGACCAACGGGAGCGACCAGGGCAAAAAGTGGCGAGCCACTCAAAGCAGCGCTTCCAGATCGAAAGCCCGCTGAAAGGGATTGACAAAGCGTACTCCCTCGACCCGCATCCCGTCCTGAAAATCTTCGCTCAGCACCGTCTCGACCCCGTGCAGCCGCGCCACCGCCCAGATCTGCGCGTCCCAGATATTCATCCGGTGCTCCCGCACGCCCCGCAACGCCTCGCGCACCACCGTCGGAGTCAGATCAAAAATCTTCCACTTGCCCGTCAATTCCCCAACGTAATCGTCCGCTTCCGCGGCGCTGAGCAGCCGCCGGCGCAGCACCGCGTTGGCGAACTCAGACATAGACTGCACGCTCAGACAGCCACGCCCCGTAAGACCCAAGCGGTCCACAGCGGCAATCGCCTGCTCGCGTTTGGTGCTTTCGCCAGGATCGACGGTGTACACCAATAAGTTGGTGTCAACCAGAATGCCGGTCATAGCGCCGCATGCGCTCTTCGTAGAGCGACTCTCGCGTCCAGTCGCGTGGATGCTGCGGTGCTCCTTTCGTCGCTTCCGCGCGCGCGCGTAGCCGCGCGATGAATCGTTCCCACCGCTGCTCCCGCGATTCCTCCGGCTCGCTGGCGTACTTATCAATCGCGGCGCGCACGATCTCGGCTTCCGTCGTGCCCCGCTCCTTCGCCAGCCGCTTCAGCAACCGCTCCTGCCGCGGCTCGATATAGAGCTGCTTGCGCACCATCGTCTCCGCCATACATCGCAGTATACATCGCAGGCCGTGCCCGCTGGCGGCACCGGGCTATACTCTCGCCTATGGCCATTTCGGAAAAGATTACCAAGGGGCATGTGCACGAGGCCCTGGCGCGACTGAGAAGCGGCTACCGCCCCGGGCGCGGGGTCCGAGCGTGACCCGCGGTCGTGGCGAGTTTTCTATGGCGACCAGAACTGGTCGCCGAAAACCGTGATTTCCGTTGCAGCCGAGAAGGCCGACCCTGACTGGTACATGGCGGGAGCGCGACGCGGCGACGGCTTCGACGCACCTACGGCGGCTCGTTTTTTGAAAAAGCTGGATCCGACCCTTGATATTCGGCACACGCCCTGATCCACAGGGCGGGGCTCGTGCCCCACTGCCGCTGGTACTTGAGCACCTGCGGGCGTCCGTTGCCGGGAGCGAAGCCCAGCCACAGCCCGACCAGCGGGAGGGCGGCTCCAGCAAGAGGTGGCTGTGCCACCCGCGCTTTAATTCACCGCGTACGCGTAGACCGCGCCACGGCCATGGGCGCCAGGCGGGATCGTGACGTAGAGCCGGTGCAGCGCCGGGACCAGGACCTCGTTCTTGCCGCCGGGCGCGGAAGCGACATCGCCCAGGAGCACGTAGTGGTCGGGCGACTGTTCCTGATAAACGGCCACGGCGCCGCCGCCGTCCGGGCAAGTGGCATAGAGGCGGCCGCTGGCGGCATCGTAAATCAAATCGTCAATCCCGCGCGGAATCGTCAGCGCCTGCAACTCTTTGCCGGTCCGGGTGTCAAACACCACAATCGCGCCGCTGCGGCAGCCCACGAACAAGCGGTGATGCGCCTCATCGAGTGCCATAGCCACGTTGCCTTTCGCCAGCGTCACCGGCCAGTTCGCCACCAGCGCGTGCGTGTGCCGGTTGACCACGCTGATTTTCCCCAGAGCGCGGTTGTTGATGTAAATCAGAGGGCTGTGCCGGGCGAGCGCCATCGCTTCCAGCGTGTCGCCGTTGATTTTCATGTTCAGCACGCGCCGGCCGGTGACGGTATTCACTGCGCTGAACATGGAAAAGCTCTCGTGCGCATCGCCGCCGCCATTGTCGATATACAAATCGCCAGAGGTAGGGTCGTAGCCGATCGAGTCGGCATCTACCTTCAGCGGCACGCTGGCGATGTGGGCGTAGGTAGTGCCGTTGAAGATTTGCAAGACGCCCGCGCCGCCATCGGTGATGTAAATCCGGTTGCGGTCGTCGCGAACAAAGATGGCATGCGGGATCTGAATGCCCGCAATCGCACGCTCATAGTGGCCGGTGCGCAGGTTGAAGACGAGCACCTCGTGCGCGCTCTCCGCCGCCAGAAACAACCGGTCGCGCGCCACATCCGCGGCGAGATGGTCGAAGCGCCCTTGAACCGAGGCGGGCATCTGGAAACGCGCCGCCAGCCGCAGGGGCGCCGTTTGCGCTCCCAGGGATAGCGACACCAAGGGCAGCGCGCAAGCCGTCAGCGTGAGCGTAAGCAGTCGTTTCATGGGCGGATATCTCCTTGCTGCGCCGCTCAGCCGCGGCACACGTCCACCATCCTCTCCCGCCGAAGCTGAACGCAACCTTAATGTGATCGCGGATTTACTGCCCTAGTTTCGCCTTCAGTGCCGTCCATTGCTCCAGCACCGTCTCCGCTTGCGCGTGCGCCTGCTGGCAGGCGGCGATTTCCGCCGCCGTGGGCATCATGTCGCTGTGCTGCATCGCCATGGCCGCGTTCATCTCGGCATTGGCTATGCTCGCCAGTGTCGGCGGACCCATCGGCCCGCGCCGGAAGAAGAAGGCAAACCGTCCGCGTCCCGGCGGCGGCGGCGGTGGCGCCAGCGCTGCGATCTGCTTCTTCAGCGCCGCATCATTCGTCTTCGCCAGAGCCGCGCGCGCTTCCTCATACGCGGCGCGGTCGGCCTTGGCGCCGTCGTACATCTCGGCGCTCAGCCGATAGAGCTGATCGAGCCCGGCCGCGGGCGTCTTGACGCGCGGGTCCATCTGGAACGCAAACGGCTGCGTGTAGCTGTGTCCCTCCACCGTCAGCTTGACGGTGTAGTTGCCCGGAGGCGCCAGCGGCGTGGCCACGCTGGAGTTGGTCTGGTGCGGCACCGCCCCCTCACCGCCATCGCCGCCAAATGCCTGCACGCCCGCTATCGACTGGTAATGCATGTCCCACCAGATGCGGTGCTCGCCCGCGCTGGTCGCAATGGTGCGCGGCGACGCCGGCCAGTACATGGTCATGTCGCAGTGCGCCAGCGCCGGATTCTTCTGGCACAGCTCGTTGTACGCCACCGGGTCCTGGTCCGGATTCGGCCCCGTCGGATTGTCCGCACTGGTATACGTGCGGATCACTTGATCGCCCTTCAAAACCTGAATCGTGACCGGCCCGCTGACATTCTGCGCCAGGTAGTAGTCAAGGATCGGTCCCGGCGGCGGATTGTGCCCCGCCGGCAGCTCCGGCGGCCAGGGCGTGGGGTCATTGGTGGCGAAGCGGATGCGAATCCCCGTCTCCGGCTTGAATAAGTACGCCGTTGCGGCCGCTTCCGCCTGCGCATGCTGTTGCAGCGGTGTTACATCGTCCAGAACCCAGAAGCCGCGGCCGTGCGTGCCGGCCACAAGGTCGTCGCACAGGCAGGAGGCGTCGTTTTTGACGGCGATGTCGCGCACCGAAATCGCCGGCATATTCTGCTGCAGCGATTGCCACTGGCCGCCATCGTCGAACGACACCCACACCTGTGTTTCCGTTGCCGCGTACAGCAGGTTCTTCACCTTCGTGTCCTGCCGGATGGAATTGGCCACCGCGCCCGGCGCAATGCCGTTGTCGATCTCGGTCCAGGTTTTGCCGCCGTCGTGCGTCTTCCAGAAGTGCGGGTTCATGTCGTCGAGCCGCAGCGTGTTGGCCGCGACATAGGCGGTCTGGGTGCTGAAATGGCCGGCATCAATATTGAAAATGCGCGTCCAGGGCTTAATCCCCGGCGGTGTCACATTCTTCCAGTGCGCGCCGCCGTCGAACGTCACCTGAATCAGGCCGTCGCTGCTGCCCGCCCAGATCACCTTGTCGCTCAGCGGTGAGGGCCCCAGCGCCGTAATCGTCCCCAGCGCCGAGGGTTTCACTTCCGCGGCGTACTTGCCGGCGTTGGCCGGAACCGCCCAGTCTGCGCCGCGCGTCAGGTCGCCGCTGATGCGCGTCCAGCTATGGCCGCCGTTTAGCGTCTTCCATACCGCGTTGGTGGCGAACAGCAGCATATTGTCGTTTGCCGGTGACCAGATGATGGGCATCGTCCGCACGCTGCGGCCATACTGGCTGCCGCGCGCAATGTCCGGCCCCACGCTGGCGCTCTGCCCTGTCGCCCGGTTGTACAGCGACACCGAGGTGTGCGCCGCACCATAAACCAGGTTCGGGTTCTTGGGATCGGGCGCCGCTTCGCCATACTCCTGAATCATCACCGGATGCCAGTTGTGGAAGGTGATTCGCCCATCCATCGAGCGGCTCTCCACGCAGGCCGAGCCGGAATCCTGCTGCCCGCCGCACAGCCGGTAAGGAAACGCATCGTCCGCGGTCACGTGGTACATCGCCGCCGTCGGCTGCGTGTACCAGTTGCTCCACGACTGGCCCCGGTTAGCTGAAATCACACCACCCTGGTCGGACACCAGATCAATCACGTTGTCGTTCGCCGGGCTGACGAACACCTTCTGGTAATCGTCGCCGCCGGGCGAACCCCGCACCGCCGACCAGGTCTTGCCGCCATCCTCCGACCGCCAGAACACGGTCGAGCAGTCATAAATCACATTCGAATTTTTCGGATCGACCGCCAGCGTAGGCACGTCGCCGCCGCCGATCCGTACCATCGGCCGCGGATCGGTGCTTGCTTCCGTCCAGGTCGCGCCGCCATCGGTGGTCTTATAGAAATGCACCGGCGCCCCACCAAAAAACCCTCCCGGCCCGTTGCGCTTCCGCACCGCTGCCACCGCGGCATACACGGTGTTGGGCTGCGAGGGCGCGATGGCGAGGTTCGCCTCCAGCACCTCCGGCAGGCCCTTGGTCAGCTTGTGCCAGGTGCTGCCACCGTCGGTCGATTTGTAAATCCCGCCGCTGCCGCCGCTGAAGCTCATATCCTCGGCAAAGCCTTCCTGCTGCTGCCACAGCGCGGCGTAGACCACGTTGGGATTTTCCGGATTGATGCGCACATCGTTGGCGCTGGTGTACTCATCCACGTACAGCACCTTCTTCCAGGTCTTGCCGCCGTCGGTCGAGCGGAAAATGCCCCGCATCGCATTCGGCCCATACGGATGCCCCAGCGCTGCCACAAATACCCGGTTCGGGTCGTGCGGATCGACGGCAATATTGGCGATCATTTCCGTGTCGTCAAGTCCCAGGCGCGTCCAGGTCTTGCCACCGTCGGTCGATTTATACACGCCCCCGCCGGTCGACAGATCCGGCCGGATGATGCCCGCGCCCGTGCCCACGTAAATCACGCTGGGATCAGAGGGCGCCACGGCAATCGCGCCAATCGACCCCGTCGCCTCGCCATCAAAAATCGGAAACCAGTTCGAGCCGTAGTCGGTCGACTCCCACACCCCGCCGTTGTCGAAGCCGATATAGGTAATGTTGGAGTGTACCGGATCGCCGGCCACCGCTCGCGCCCGTCCGGCGCGCGTCGGTCCAATTTCGCGCCAGCGCATGGCGCCGTAGGTGCTCGGTTTCTGGGCCAATGCCCAGCCCGTCATCAAAGCCAAAGCAACGATCGTAAGGAGACGAAATGCGATTCTGCGCACGGGGCAACCCTCCGGAAAACCCCTTGAGTGTAGCGCAATTCTTCGCCCGGGAAGAGGTCAGCGGTCAACCATTTTTTGCTGCGCCGCCGTATAGCGCGCGCCCTGCACCGGGATCGTTCGTGTCATATCATTGAGCGCCCGCAGGTCTGCCGCCGTCAACGGGATCGCGGCAGCCGCCAGGTTCTCCTCCAGCCGCGCCGGCTTGGTCGTACCCGGGATGGGCACGATCCAGGGCTTCTGCGCCAGCAGCCATGCCAGTGCAATCTGCGCCGCGGTCGCGTCCTTCCGCTTCCCGAATTCCTCCAGTGCCGCGATGAAGCGCTGGTTGGCTTTGCGGTTCTCGGGCGTAAAACGCGGGATGTTGCGCCGGAAGTCGTTGGCGTTGAGCGGCGTCGTTTCATCAATGGCGCCCGTCAAGAACCCACGCCCCAGCGGACTGAACGGCACAAACCCGATGCCCAGTTCTGCACAGGCCGGCAGAATCTCCGCTTCCGGCTCCCGCCACCAGAGTGAGTACTCGCTCTGCAAGGCGCTGACCGCCTGTACCGCATGTGCCCGCCGGATGGTGCGCACCGACGCCTCCGACAGTCCGAAATAACGCACCTTCCCCTGCGCGATCAGCTCCTTCACCGTCCCCGCGACATCCTCAATCGGCACCTCGGGATCGACCCGGTGCTGATAGAGCAGATCAATATGATCGGTCCGCAGCCGCCGCAGCGAAGCCTCGACCACCTCGCGGATGTGCTCCGGCCGGCTGTCCGTTCCCGACGCCTTGCCGTCCACGATCCGGAACCCAAACTTGGTGGCGATCGTCACCCGCTCGCGCACCGGCCCGAGCGCCTCGCCCACAAGCTCTTCGTTCGTATACGGCCCATACATCTCCGCGGTGTCGAAAAACGTCACCCCGCGCTCCACCGCAGCCCGCAGAAACGCAACTCCCTGCTTCCGGTCGACCGGCGTGCCGTACCCATGGCTCAGTCCCATGCACCCCAGCCCCAGTCCCGAAACCTCCAGTTCACCCAGCTTTCGTGTCTGCATCATGGCTCCAGTACTTTCTTCGTGCCGGCCAGCTCCGCTGTCGTCTGCTCAATATTCTTCGTGGCGAAGTAGGCGAAATCCGCCCACGAACGGTAGTCGGGCTTGAGCTGGGCGAGCACCGTCGTCACCAGCCCCGGGCCGCTCATGCCCAGCTTACGCGCGCGTTCAATGTTGCTGCGCAGCGTCGCCACGTACGTCCGGAACTGCCGCAGCGCCGCCAGGTTGCCCAGCTCGCCGTGCCCCGGCACATAGGTTGCCGTCGCCGGATGCGGCGGCATGGTTTCCAGTGCGCTCAGCGACTGCAGCACAACCTTCGTGTTCGCATCCACTAGGTTAGGCAGCAGGTGATTCCAGAACAAGTCGCCAGTGAACACCACGTTGGCGTCGGGCACCAGCACCTGCGAATCCCCGCCCGTATGCCCCTGCAGCGTCCGGATCTCGACCTTGCGCGTGCCCAGCCAGAGAGTCACATCGCCGCTGTAGCCCAAGTCGGGCGCCCGGTAGGCATGTACGCGTGTGATCTGCGCCGCCGTCGGATGCGGCCCGAAAAACTTGTAGTTGTCCTTATGAATCCAGGCATGCACGTTTTTCTGCGCGATGATCTCCGCGCCGGCACCGGAAAACACCTGATTCCCAGTCACGTGATCGAGGTGATAGTGCGTGTTAATGACAAACCGTATGGGCAGCTTGGTGCGCTCGCGGATGGCGGTGAGCAGCGCCCTGGCGGCATCGACGTTCTCGAAGGTGTCGACCACGGCCACGCCATCGCTGCCAATGATGAACCCGGCGTTGCTGCCCGCCGGGCTGTGGGGCGCATCGATGGCCGCAAACACCCCCGGCGCGACTTCATGCAGATTGAAATAAACCTTCGGCGCCGCCGTCTGCGCCGCTGCCGCCACGGCCAACAACGCCACACCCGCCAGCACTTTCCGCATGCGGCAAGTATAACTGCCTTAAATCGCCTTGCCCATGCGCACGATCGGCAATGTCAGCCCTTCGCCCAGCGGCACCGCGACCTCTTCCAGTGCGACGTAACCCTTCACCCGGTAAAACGGCACGCCGCTCAGCGTCGCCCCCATCTCCAGTTCCCGGAATCCCGCCGTCTTCGCCGCCGTCTCGCACGTCTCCAGAATCCGGCTGCCGACGCCCTGCCGCGCCCACTCCGGCAGCACGAAAAACGCCCGGATCTTCGCCGCCTCGCACGACGGATCGAGCCTCTCGTCCTCGCGCCCCTGCCACTGGTCCCCGCCAAACAGCGTCCGCCGCTGACTCCAGCCCCCGCAGCCGGCTATCGCACCGGTCTCGGCCTCGGCGGCAAAGTAAGTGCCATCCGCAATCAGCCGCGTATCCACGCCATAGACGCTCTCAAGCGCGAGCTCAATCTGCTGCGCCGAATACTCCCGCGCCTGCAACCCCCGCACCGAGCGCTCAATAATGTCGCGCAGCACCGGCACGTCCGCCATCGTCGCCAATCTGACCCTCACCGCCATCGCCCCAGTATGCCCGAACCCCCTCACGTGGGCGAGCGAATGAGGTGCAGCCCCGCCAAACCGCCGTGGACGGCGTCGGGCGAGCTGGCGCATGGCGGCGAGCAGTGGTGCAACCGCAGACGGCCCCTCTTTAGATGCCGAATGTGGCGTCGTGCAGCACGTGGTCCGGGTCGAATGGCGGCAGCTTGGAGGAGCCCTGAGCGTCATTGGGCGGACCCTGCCGGGAATCGAAGCCCGCACTCCAAGCGACCAACGGGAGCGATCAGGGCAAAAAGTGGCGAGCCACCAGCGCGATCAGGGCGTTGACGTCCCGCAGCTAGCGCGTCAGGGCAGTTCTTTCCTCGATGCGGCGGATCAGCTCGGAAAACACGTGCACGCTGGTGCGCCGCTGGGGCAGCAGCGGTACGCCGTTGCGCACGTGCCGTGCTGTCCCCTGCCCGCATAGGCTCCGTCGCGCGAGTTCGGAAATCACCTCGCCGATAGCGGCATCGCGCTGGCTTTGGCGCGACGAATCGGGCCTTACGGGTTGAACGAGGCGGGCTGGGGCAGCATGAGCACCAGATCGCAGTCCGGAGCGCTGGCGTTGCAGGCGACTTCGGCGCCTTCGATCAGTTGCGTGCTGCTGCCGTCAGGGAACAGCACTGGAAAGCTCACCCCCGTCAGCCGTTGCGTCCAGTTGCGCGGCAACGGGTCGCCGCTCGCCTCGATCGCCTCGTCCAGTTTCGGCTTGCCGCCGGGCCCTGGCGAGAAGCGCAGCAGCAGACTCGCGTTGATGCTGCCCGGCGCCAGGCGTGGAATCGAGACACTGCGCTGCTGCGAGCGGTCGCCGAAATGCTCATGCACCAGATCTTCCGCGGCCGCGTCGCTGCCCAACAAGGCACGCAGCCTCCGGCGCGGATGGCGGAAGCTGGCCGGCGCCGCGGCCCCAGCCTCCGCATACATCTGCTCGGCCTTCTGCTTCTGCCCTTGTTTTTCGTACACCTGGCCGAGATGGTCGCCGATTACCGGATCGCCCGCCAGCCGCCAGGCCGCCGCCAAATACGACACGGCGCCGCTGCTGTCACCTTGCTTGTACTCAATCCAGCCCAGCGTGTCCCAGGTGTCGGCGAGTAGATGCACCGCGGCCGCTTGCGTCTGGGTGAAGTTCTGCAATTTCATTGCTGCGACTTCGGTGCCAAGTCCGGCCACAGCGGCCCGGCCGTATTTCTTGGCCTGAGCCAAAGCGAGGCCGGCATCGGCGAGCTGCCAGGCAACGTTGTTCTCCACCAGCGGCGAGGGTTGCAGGCCCATGGCTTTATTCCACGCCGCTTCTGCTCTCTTTTCGTCATGCACCGCAAAATCAGCCTCGCCCAGGTTCACTTCGATGCGTGCCGAGTCAGCAATGCCGCGCGCCTTTTCCAACTCCGCCACGGCGGCAGCATAATTCTTTTCCTGCAGCAAAAGCCCGCCCAAATCGGCCGCAGCGTACGGCCCGTTGGGATTCACTGCGATCTGTTTGCGCAGTTGCGCTTCGGCTTGCTCGAGATTCCCCTGATTCCAAAAAATGCGCGCCAGGTTGTCGTAGGCATAGGGATCGTTCGCATCGACCGCAATGGCCTTGCGAAACGCCTTGGCGGCGGCAGCCATTTGGCGCAGGGACATTTCCGCGTCCCCGAGATCATTCCACGCCCAGTTATTGTTAGGGTTTATCTGCACCGCCGCCTGAAGGGTGCGGGCGGCAGCCTCGTATTGGTGTCTTTCATACTGCGCCCAGCCCTTGCTGGTCAGCGCCTGGCTTTGCTGTGCCGCCGTCATGGCACCGGCCGGCAGATCCACCGTCGTCCAGGCGTCGACGTCGCCCTGGACGGTCTTGTTGAACGCCAAATAGTGCGCTTTGTCCGGGGCGGGCACCGTTCTCGTCAGCACGTCCAGCGTGCGCTCCGCCGTGTAGGTCCCCTGCTGAAACGAGTAAGAGGAGCGGTAGGTGGCGAAATCGGCCTTGGCGTGCACGTCGGGTGTGGGCGTGATGCCATAGCCCGCCGGCAGCGTAATGGTGCAGCGGGCTGTGCTTTGGCGCGGCCCCGAGGTCATAGTCGGCTGATCCTGGTCATTCCACTGCGGCAGCAACATGACGGGTAGCGGCGGCGTAATTTGCTGGGTGCTCCAACTGCCGAAATTATCCCGTTCGTAGTCGTAGGTAATGACCAGCGGCTTCTCGATATCGCCGGCCGCATTGGTCACCACGTTGCTCACCGTCCCCCCGAATCCCAAAAAGCGGACGATATACTGCATCATGTTCTGCCACCGTGCCGGCGCCGCGTTCAAAAAGGCCGCGCGCGTGAGCACGTCGGCATCGCCTTTCAGGCGGTAGGTCACATGGGCCTTCAGCGTGCCCTGCGCCGAGAGCGCTCCCGTCATCACGAAGTCCGCCGTCGAGGCAACCGGCGAGACGGAAGGCATGGTGACCAACTGGATGGGCTGGCTGCCGATCAGCAAGCCCTTTTGCCCGCGCAGTTGCGTCTCCAGCCACCCTGCCGGTGCCACGCCCGCGGTCGAATCCAGCCATTCCAGTCCGCCGGGGCGCTGCACGGCGGTGATGACGTGATCGAACTGCGCGGGCGAGGGAATCTTCGGATCAATGCGCCGCGCCGTGTTCACCAGCACCGGGCGGGCGTCGTAGCCGGCGGCCCGCAGCAGCGCGGCCAGCAGCGTGTGCTTGTCTTTGCAATCGCCGTAGCCGTTGGCCAGCACATCGTCGGCCGCGTGTGGCTGATACCGCCCAATGCCGAAATCCAGTGACACGTAATGAATCTGCCCCGCCACGTAGGCATAGATCGCCTGAATTTTGACGTCGTCATTGTTCAGTCCGCGTGTGAGCGCCGCCGCCTTGGCGCGGATTGCCGGGGTCAGCTTGAGCTCGGGTTGCTGCAATTGGTTGTACCAGGCGCCCACGGCAGCCCAGGAGGCGAATGTGGTCGCTTCCACCGCCGGCGGAGGCGGCAGCTCGGCAAGGTTGGCCTTGGCGGGCGCGGCATTGGAAGTTTGCCACGCATAGACGCGCTGGCCGCCGGCTTCGGTAACGGTGGGCGTAAATCCGGGACTATCCACCAGCACCGCGCGATCGGCCGGCACCGACAGGGTTAACTGCTCCTGCTTGCATACGACCGCGCGCGCGAAGTTGTAGGCGAACCAGAACTGCCCCGGCACCAGCGCCTTCACGCGCTTGCTTTCCACCCGATACTCCAGCGTGCTGCCCACCTGCAGACCGCGCACCACCACTTGTTTCACCATCAGATCGCTGTACATGGGCGCCACCCGCGAGATCTCGGCGGGCATGTCGCGGACATTCTCCGCCGGCGTCGTTACTACCGTGCCATCAGCCTGCCGGACGCGCACTGAGTCGACCTTGACCGTCTGGTACCCCTGTGTATACGGAAACGAGAGAACCGCCAGAGCCTTCACGCCGGCATCGGAGTCGACCGTGAGCGTAGCCTGTGTCGTCCGTCCGCCGGTGCCATCGTCACGAAACGCGACCTGGGTGATCAACTGCTGAATCACGAACGCCTGTTGTTTGCTTGCCGCTGCACTCCCCGCGGCCGAGCGCGGAACCTGTGCCAGTCCGGCTACCGCCAGCAGCGACACGATGGCCACTACATATCTCATGCGGTGAGTATACATGCGCAAAATCCCCAAGCCAAAGCCACAATCGCCCGGAGTTGTTTCAGCTCTTTTGGCGGGAGCTTGGAGGAGCCCCGAGCGCCAGCGGGCGGACCCTGCCGGGAATCGAAGCCCGCACTCCAAGCGACCATCGGGAGCGACCGGGGCAAAAAGTGGCGAGCCACCTGGTTGCGAGGCTGCGGTCTCGACGAGGCGCCTCGTACGAGTTGTTGCGGGTAATCCCCGAAGACCGCTTCGAGCTTCACGTTTCCGTGGCGCTGGCGCTGGAGTATGAAGACATCCTACGGCGGCAGCTTGTAGGAGCCCGGAGCGCCAGCGGGCGGACCCTGCCGGCAATCGAAGCCCGCACTCCAAGCGACCAACGGGAGCGACCAGGGCAAAAAGTGGCGAGCCACCAGCGGCCGGGGATGGTGCCGGGCATGCGCGCCCAGGATATCGACGACTTTCTGGACTACCTGCTGCAGCGCACTCGCCTGGAGCCTTCCGTCCCGCGCTTGCGGACGGTTTTGCCTGATCCAGATGACGAGAGTATTCTCGAGCTAGCGGCGCAGTGCGGCGCGATCATTTAATTTGCACGACTTTGAAGGTGCGCGGCGGATCGGGGTCGTGGTGAAGACGCCGGCTGAGGTGCTCGCCATGCGACCAACGGGAGCGACCAGGGCAAAAAGTGGCGAGCCACGCTGAGGGCGTTGTGAGCGTGAAGATCAAGATTCCGGTCGAAGCCTACGACCATGTCCGCAAGATCGCGGAGGCACGGCAGATCTCTGTCGAAGACGTGGTCAACGCCGCGCTGGCCGATCAGGCACAGGCGTGGGACAGGCTGCGCGAGCGGGCAGCGCGAGGCGACCGGGAGAAGTACTTGGCCGTGCTTGCGAAGGTGCCTGACCAGAAGATCGAGCCAGACGACGACCTTCGGCGGCAGCTTGTAGGAGCCCTGAGCGCCAGCGGGCGGACCCTGCCGGCAATCGAAGCCCGCACTCCAAGCGACCAACGGGAGCGACCAGGGCAAAAAGTGGCGAGCCACTAGTGCAGTAGTTGCTGCGCGCCCTTGAGCGCGTGCGCCAAGGCGGTCGAGGGGAAGATACCGAGCCAGAAGGTGACGAGCACGCAGGCGGCGACGGCGACGAACAGCGGCGCGTTCGAGCGCGACTGTGCGATGGGTTCTTCCTCCGGGCGCATATACATGTAGACGATGACGCGCAGGTAGTAGAACGCCGCCAGGGCGCTGTTCAGCAGGCCAATGACGGTCAGGCCGATGAGGTGCGAATGCAGCGCGGCCTGGAAGACGTAGAGCTTGCCGAAAAAGCCTCCGGTGAGCGGCACGCCGATCAGCGAGCACAGGAACACCGCCAGGCAGAAGCCAAGCCAGGGAGATTTGAAACCCAGACCGGCGTAGTCGTGCAGGTTCACATACCGCTCTTCGCTGTGGGCGAAGTGGGCGATGATGGCGAAGGCGCCGATGTTCATCGCCACGTAGGCGGCGAGGTAGAACAGCACCGCCGAGGCGCCCGCCTGGCCGAGCGCGGCAAACGCCACCAGCACGTAGCCGGCCTGCGCAATCGAGCTATAGGCCAGCATGCGCTTCAGGTTGTTCTGCATGAGCGCGCCCAGGTTGCCAAGGCACATCGACAGAATCGCCGCCGCCCAGACCATCCAGAACCACGCGCCCGTCGAGCCGTGCAGCGCGACGTAGAAGATGCGCAGCGCGACCGCAAAGGCCGCAGCCTTCGGCCCGGCGGACATGAAGCCGGTCACCAGCGCCGGCGCGCCTTCATAGACGTCGGGCGTCCAGATCTGAAACGGCGCCACCGACATCTTGAAGCCGAGGCCGATGAACATCAGCGCCGCCGCGGCCAGCACCAGCTCGGCGTTGCTGATGCCGCCATAGCTGATGTGGAAACCTTGCGCAGCCATGGCGTACAGATCGGTCGTGCCGCTCGCGCCGTAGAGCAGCGCAATACCGTAGAGGAAAAACGCGGTGGCGAACGAACCCAGCAGGAAGTACTTGAGCGACGACTCGGTCGATTTGCCGTCATGCCGCCGGTAGCCGCACAGAATATAGGTCGAAATCGAGCTGATCTCCAGCCCAATGAAGATCATGATCAGCTCCACCGAGCCGACCATGAAGCCCATGCCAATGGTGGCGAACAGCAGCAGCGCGTAGAACTCGCCGCGTTCCAGCTTTTGCTGCGGCAGGTAATCCATCGCCAGCAGCACGATCACCGCCGTGGCGGCGATCAGCACGACATGCAGAAACGTCGTGAAGGCATCCACGCGGAACATGCCGTTGAACGCCGTGCCCGGATTCGCCGCCTGCACCAGCACACTCAACAGCGCCAGTATGCTGCCCACGAACGCGATCCAGCCACACACACGGGCGCGACTGCCATGCCGCGCCGGCCCGGCCACGAGCATGATCACCAGCCCGAAAACCGCGAGGATGATCTCCGGCAGGATGCGCAGGTAGTAGACCGAAGGCACCAGGCTCATTGGCCACCTCCGCGAACAGTGGTTACTGGCTGGTGGCTAGTGGTTAGTGCGGCGGTGACGCCCGAGCGGGTGCGCGCCGATGGCGCGTTCACGCTAGCCACTAACAACTGAGAACTAGCCACTGTTTTATTCAGGAAGAAGGGCGAAGCCACGCCCATGAACAGCGTCAGCACCGCGATGCAGGTGAGCACGAAGATTTCGCGCTTGTCGAGCTTGGCGAGCACGTTGTTCTTGGCGTTGGTGATTTCGCCCCACACCGTCGAACGCGTCCAGTGCAGCAGATACATGGCGCCCACGATGATGCCGACGCAGGCGACAATGCCGAACACGTGCGCATGGGCGACCGAAGCCGTGAAGGTGCCCAGCATGATCATGAACTCGCCCACAAAACCGTTCAGCAGCGGCAGACCAACCGAAGACATCACGATCCAGATGAAGAAGCCTGCGTAGAGCGGCATGACCTTGGCGATGCCGCCGTATTCCTTCAGATCAAACGTATGCCGCCGCTCGTAGAGCATGCCCACCAGAATGAAGAGGCCGCCGGTCGAAATGCCGTGGTTCAGCATCTGGTAGATCGCGCCTTGCGTGCCGATCAGGCTGAAGGTAAACACGCCCACCATGATGAAGCCCATGTGGCTGACCGAGCTGTAGGCCACCAGCTTTTTCATGTTGGGCTGCGAGAAGGCGACCAGCGCGCCGTAGATGATGCCGATCAATCCCAGAATCACAATCCACGAGGCGCAGGTGCGGGCGGCGTGCGGGAACAGCTCCAGATTGAAGCGCAGCATGCCGTACGGCCCCATCTTCAGCAGCACGCCGGCCAGCAGCACCGAGCCGGCCGTCGGCGCTTCCGTATGCGCGTCCGGCAGCCAGGTGTGAAACGGAAACAGCGGAACTTTGATCGCAAACGCCACAAAGAAGCCGAGGAACAGCACCAGCTCGGTCGTCGGGCTCAGGTGGTACAGCCCGTTCGCCAGCCCGGCCTTGATGGTCATGTAGTTGAACGTGCCGGTGAGGTTGTACAGCCACAAAATGCAGCCCAGCATCAGCAGCGAGCCGGCCATGGTGTACAGGAAGAATTTGACCGCCGCGTAAATCCGCCGCTCGTGGCCCCAAATGCCGATCAAAAACGCCATCGGCACCAGCGTGACTTCCCAGAAGACGTAGAACAGGAAGAGGTCGATCGAGCTGAAGACGCCCAGCATGCCGCATTCGAGCAGCAGCAGCAGGATGAAGAAGGCCTTGAGATTCTGCTTGACCGACTTCCATGACACCAGCACGCCCAGCACGCTGAGGAACGTCGTCAGCACCATCAGCCACAGGCTGAGGCCGTCGGCGCCGACGAGGTAGTGAATGCCAAACGCCGGAATCCAGGATTTCGCCTGCAGGAACTGGAAGCCGCCCTCGGCGCTGTTCCAGTGAAACGGCAGATGCAGCGAAAGCGCGAAGGTGATGACGGTGAAGACGAGCGCTACGCGCTTGATCGCTTGCTCGCCGCGCGTCAGCAGCAGCGCGACAATCCCGATCATCGGAAAGAAAATGATCCAGCTCACGATAGTGTGGTTCAGGAAAGTCATGGCTTAGAACCTTGCCCCTCCATAAACCATCCACAGCAGCGCCGCCACCGCCCCCAGCACCACCCACGTCGCGTAGCTGCGGATATTGCCCGAAGCCTGCCGCCGCAGCCGGTCGCCGGAATCGCGCGCGGTGGTTGCGATGCCGTTCACCGCGCCGTCGATAAGGCCCACATCCACGCCGCGCCACAGTACTACGCGCGAAAACGCCGCCAGCGGCCGCGTGATCAGCGCGCCGTAGACTTCGTCAATCCAGTACTTGTTCAGGACCAGGTCATACAGTCCATGCATCGACGCGGCCAGCTTCTCCGGCGCCTCGGGATTTTTCAGGTAGAAGTACCAGGCCAGAGCCAGCCCGATAAAGGCGATAGCGACCGAGATGATGCTGACCGTCATTTCGCCCCCGGCGATGGGATGCGTCGGCAGCGTCGGCACCCCGGTGTCGAACACCGGCGCCAAAAAGTTGGTGAACCGGTCGCCCCACTCGATGTAGCCGCCGGTCAGTGCCAGAAATCCCAGAATCATCAGCGGCCACGTCATCACCCCCGGCGACTCATGCGGCCCATGATGTCCGCCGTGCTCTTGTTTGGCTACAAGCTGCGAGCTACTAGCTACCAGCTTTTTCTTCGGATCCGCAAAGAACGTGACGAACAACGCGCGGAACATATAGAACGCCGTCATGCCCGCAGCAATAGTGCCCACCGCCCACCACAGTACGCTGCCGTTGGCCGAGGTGAGCGAGTCATAGAGAATCCGGTCTTTGCTGTAGAAGCCGCTGAAGAAAGGAATGCCGCTGATCGCACAGGTGGCGATCAAAAACGTAATGAAGGTAATCGGTGCGTACTTCATCAACCCGCCGGGCGCGCCCGCGCGGATCTTCCACATATCCTGCTCGCCGCTCATGGCGTGAATCACGCTGCCGGCGCCCAGGAAGAGCAAGCCCTTGAAGAAAGCGTGCGTCATCAGGTGGAACACGCCCGCGCCGTACATGGCCGCGCCGCAGGCCATGAACATGTAACCGAGCTGGCTGACGGTCGAGTACGCCAGTACCTTCTTGATGTCGCGCTGCAGCAAGCCAATCGACGCCGCGAAGATCGCGGTCAGCGCGCCCACCGCCAGCACCACGCTCAGCGCGGCAGGCGAGCGGCTGTAGATCGCCGCCGAACGGCAGACCATATACACGCCCGCGGTGACCATGGTGGCCGCGTGGATCAGAGCCGAGACCGGCGTCGGGCCTTCCATCGCGTCCGGCAGCCAGACGTAGAGCGGAAGCTGCGCCGATTTGCCCGTCGCGCCCACGAACAGCAGAATCGCAATGATGGTCAGCGGCCCCGACCAGCCGTGTTCGACACCCATCTGCTTCACCTGCGGGAACAGCGCGCTATAGGTGAAGGTGTGGAAGTAGTCGAACATGAAGAACAGTCCCACCAGGAAGCCCATATCCCCGATGCGGTTGGTGATGAACGCCTTCATGCCCGCGCGGTTGGCGGATTCCTTGTTGTACCAGAAGCCGATCAGCATGTAGCTGGAGAAGCCGACGCCTTCCCACCCTACGAACATCAGCAGGTAGTTGTTGGCCAGCACCAGCACCAGCATGAAAAACATGAAGACGTTGAGCAGCGAGAAGAAGCGGTAAAATCCGCCGTCGTGCTCCATGTAACCGAGCGAGTAAATGTGGATCAGCAGCCCCACGCCGGTAATGATCAACAGCATCACCAGCGAAAGCGGATCGAGCTGAAACCCGAACGGAATGCTCAACACCCCGGCGCTGATCCAGGGCAGGTGCGTCTCAATATACGGGTGCGGAATAACGCTCCAGCGCGACACCACCCACAGCGCGTAGGCAAACGCCGCCGCCGGAAACGCCACGCCAACGGCGCCGGCAACGCGTTTGCTCCAGCGCCGCCCAAAGAGCAAGTTGGCGAGAAAGCCGAGGAAGCAAAGGATCGGGATTACCCAGAGGTGTAAGGACATGCGCTAATCTCGAAGCCTCGAAAGCTCATCCACGGCGAGGGTGTTGCGGTTGCGAACCACCGCAATGATGATCGCGAGGCCCACGGCCGCTTCGGCGGCGGCAACGACCATTACGAAAAAGACGAAGACGTTGCCCGCAATCTGATGGAGGGCGTGGCTGAAGGCCACAAACGCCAAGTTCACGCCGTTCAGCATCAGCTCGATCGAGATGAAAACCGTAATGATGTCTTGCTTAAAAAGAAAGCCGGCAATTCCGAGGCAGAAGAGGATGGCGCTGAGAATCAAGTACCAGGAAAGGGGAACCATAGCGACTTGCGGCTATTTGCCGGCGGCGACGCCGGCCGCTTCCTCCTTTTCTTCGGGTTCGGCGCTGACGGCGGCGGGGGCGCGCTTCTCCTGCCGCGCCGCGAGCACCACCGCGCCCAGCACGCCGACCAGGAACAGCACCGAGGTCACTTCAAACGGCAGCAGGAAATCATGAAACAGGCTCTCGCCAATCGGGCCGGTCTGCACGATATAGGTGCCAAAGCCGAGGTTGCGGCCGGCAAAGTCCGTGCTTACGCGCACCAGCAGCACGATGGCGAACAGGATCAGCACCGGAATGCCCATCAGCGCCGCGACTTTACTTTTCGACTCGCGCTGCACCTCGCCCGCGTTCAGCACCATGATCACGAACACGAACAGCACCATGATGGCGCCCGCGTAGACGATGACCTGAATGAAGGCGATGAACTCCGCGCCCAGAATCAGATACTCGACCGCCAGCGCGCCCATCACCGTCACCAGCGACAGGGCGCTGTAGATGGGGTGCCGCTGCACGAGCAGGTTGATCGCGCCCGCCAGCGCCAGCGCCGCAAAAATCAGAAATAGCGTCATCTGCATAGCGGCATCCTCACTGGAGCGCGACCACCAGACTGGTCACCAGCACGTTGGCGAGCGCCAGCGGCACCAGCACTTTCCAGCCGAAGGCCATGAGCTGGTCATAGCGGTAGCGCGGCAGCGTCCCGCGCACCCAGATGTAGAGGAACAGGAAGAAACAGACCTTGATCAGGAAGTAAATCGTCGGCAGAATCGCCATCAGCCACGCCGGCCCGAACAGCGGCCCCATCCAGCCGCCCAGAAACACGATGGTGGCTACGCAGCTTACGGTGATCATGTTCACGTACTCGGCCAGGAAGAACATGGCGAACTTCATGGCGCTGTACTCGGTGTGGTAACCGGCGCCCAGCTCGCCTTCGGCTTCCGGCAGGTCAAACGGAATGCGGTTGGTCTCGGCAAACGCGGCGCACAGATAAATGAAAAACGCCACGATCTCCGGGACGATAAACCAGATGTGCGTCTGCGCGTCCACCAGCCCGCGCAGGCTCAGCGTGCCACCCAGAATCAGCGGCCCGATCAGCGCCAGCCCCAGCGCCAGCTCGTAGCTGATCATCTGCGAGCCGCCGCGCAGCGCGCCCAGCAGCGAGTACTTGCTGTTCGATGACCAGCCCGCCAGCACAATGCCGTACACGCCCAGCGACGTTACGCCCAGAATCAGCAGCAACCCGACGTTAATGTCGGTGATCTGCAGCGGGATCGTGTAGCCGAACATATGCACGATGCCGCCCCAGGGAATCACCGTGATCGACAGCAGCGCCAGCACGACCGCCAGCGCCGGCGCCAGCAGATACAGGAACTTGTGCGCGGTGTCGGGCGTGACGTCTTCTTTGAGGATGAACTTCACCGCATCGGCCGCCGGCTGCAAGAGTCCGAACGGCCCCACCCGCGTTGGCCCCACGCGCGCCTGCATCCGGCCCACAATTTTGCGTTCGGCCAACTGAATGTAGGCCACCGCGGTGAGCAGAATGAACAGGATCACCAGGCACTTGATCAGCGAGACGACGAAAAAAGCGAGGTTCGACACTAGCGGGTTTTCTCCTCTGCCTCGGTGACGTCCGGCAAATGCCGCTCCAGCACCTGGTTGAGCGTGGCCGAGTAGCGGCCCAACGTACCGGCGGTGAACAAGGTATCGTGATTAGGCGCCAGCGTGCCCCCTTTTCCCTCTTCCCTCTTCCCTCCCGCCCCAGTCAGCACCGCTTCGCCGGACATTAATTTAGCCAGCGAGACGTTGTAGCCGGGCACCTGCTGCCGGATCTCCTGCAGCGTCCGCTCCGGATTCGCCGCGCCCCAGTCCGCACCCATGGCGATGGCGAGCTTATACAGAATTTCCAGATCGCTCTTGGCGCCCTCGAACCCTCCGCCCCGGCGCTGAAGCTGCAGTTCGCCGCAGGTATTGGTGATGGTTCCGGATTTTTCGTAAGCCGAAAGCGCCGGCAGCACCACATCCGCCGCCTGCGCGGTTTCGGTCAGGAAGAGGTCCTGCACTACGAGGAATCTTTGCCCCAGGCTGTCGCGCGTCTGCGGGTAGAGGCGGAAAGGGTTGGCGCCGGCCACATACAGCGCGGGCAGGCTGCCGTTCACCATCTGCTCCAGGTTCATGCCGCCTTCGCCGGGGTACAGCCCCATGTCTGACGCACCGCGGGAGTTGCTGTTGTCGCCCAGCAGCATGTAGCGCGTGGTCCCGCTGAGGCCGTTGCCGAATGCGATAAGCTGCCGCAGATCGTCACCGGCAATGTCGGGCGAGATCACCATGATCACGTCCTGCTCCTGCTGCAGGCGGGCGCGGAAATCCTGCAGGCTCTCATCGAGCGTCTGCGGTTCTGACACCGGCGTCTGCGGCCAGCGCTTTTCGCTGGCTTCCCCCACGCCGGTCAGCGGCGCCCCTGCGGCTTTGCCCTTGCCGTTCAGGAACTGAATTGCTGCGGCTTCGCTCTCGACCCGCGCGTAGCGGTACGCCTGCCGCCGCAGCTTGATCTCATTGCGGTTCAGCACGTACAGCCGCGTCTTGTGCAGCCGGTAGCCCCAGCGGATATTCCACGCCACCAGCGGATGCTCATCGGTCGGGTTGCCGCCCACCAGCAGCACCACCGGCGCCGTCTTGAGGTCGCTCATGGTGGCGAACGACTTTGCGTTACTGAGCAGGGTAGGGAAGTCGGCGGTGCGGTGATGGTCGAGGTGCGGCGTCCCCAGCACTTCGCGTGCGAACTTGCGCAGCGTATACGCCTCTTCGTTGAGCGCGCGCGTCGAGCCGATCACGCCCACGTTGCCTTTACCGATTTCCTTCCACTTCTCGGCAATCGTCTGCAGCGCAAACGCCCAGCTCACCGGTTTCAGCTCGCCGCCCATGCGCAGCAGCGGCTGCGTCAGGCGGTCCTTGTGCTGCGTGAAGTCGAGGCCATAGCGGCCCTTGACGCACAGAAAATCGCCGTTGATGCCGCTCTTGTCGCGGTTGTCGCCCCGCACCACGCGGTCGTTGCGCACCCCCAGCGTCGTCTTGCAGCCATCGCCGCAGAAAGTGCAGATGGCGCCCACATGCTCCATTTCCCACGGCCGCGTCTGGTAGCGGTACGCGCCGCTGGTGAGCGCGCCCACCGGGCAGATGTCAATGCAGTTGCCGCACTCTTCGCACTCAAGATGGTCCTGGTGGTTGGGAATGATGGTCGCGTTGATCCCGCGATTTGACACCCCCAGCGCCCACACGTCCATGCCCTCGCCGCACACCCGCACGCAGCGGTAGCAGAGGATGCAGCGCGGCCGGTCGAAGTACACCACCGGCGACCATTGCTGCTCCTCGCGGTGCCGCTTGGGCTCGACGAAGCGGGATTTCTCCGCTCCGTACTTGAAGGTCATGTCCTGCAGTTCGCACTCGCCGCCGGCATCGCACACCGGGCAGTCGAGCGGATGGTTGGTCAAAATGAACTCGATCGCCGACTTGCGCGCCTTGTGTACCGTCTCGCTGTCAGTGTTTACGTTCATGCCCTCAGTGACAACCACCGTGCAGGCGGTCTGCAGCTTGGGCATCTTCTCGATTTCGACCAGGCACATGCGGCACGCCGCCTGCAGCGACAGGTTCGGGTAATAGCAGAACGACGGCACTTCGATGTGCGCCTGCTTGCAGGCCTCAATCAGCAGCGTGCCGGCGGGCGCGGTGAGCGCTTTGCCATTAACCGTGAAATGAACATCAGCCATCAGTGCGCTCCCACCGCGACGGCGGTTTTCGCTCCAAACGGACAGGGCTTCCCCGCCAAGTGGTCCACAAACTCCTGCCGCCAGTGCTGCAAAATCGAAATCGTCGGCATCGCCGCGGCATCGCCCAAGGCGCAGAAGGTGTGCCCCAGAATGTTCTGCGAGACCTCCTGCATCAGTGCGATGTCGGCTTCGCGCCCGCCGCCGTTATGGAAGCGGGTGAGCGAGGTCTGCAGCCAGTTGGTGCCCTCGCGGCAGGGCACGCACCAGCCGCAGGATTCATGCCGGTAAAACTGCATGATCCGCAGCGCGAACTTCACCATGCAGGTCGTTTCGTCCAGCACCACCACGCCGCCGGAGCCCAGAAACGTCCCCACCTTGGCCATCGAATCAAAATCCAGATTGACGTTCCAGGCCACATCGGCGGGCAGCAGTGGCGTCGACGATCCGCCCGGAACCACCGCCTTCAACTTGGCGCCGTTGCGCATCCCACCGCCCAGCTCCTCGATCAGCCGCCGCAGCGGGAAGCCCAGCGGCAGCTCCCACACGCCCTGCTGGTTCACATGGCCCGAGAGGCAAAACAGCCGCGTGCCGCCGTTTTTCGGCGGCCCAAAGGCCGCAAACCACTCGCCGCCGTGCAGCAGAATGTGCGGCACCGAGGCCAGCGTCTCGACGTTGTTGATCACCGTCGGCCCGCCCAGATAGCCGCTCACCGCCGGAAACGGCGGCTTCAGGCGCGGAATGCCGCGCTTGCCTTCGAGCGACTCCATCAGCGCCGATTCCTCGCCGCACTCGTAGGCGCCCGCGCCGGTGTGGGCGTAAATGTCGAAATCGAAGCCGCGCCCGCGGATGTTCTTGCCCACGTAGCCCGCCGCGCGCGCTTCTTCCAGCGCCTTCTCCATCCGGTCGAGCAGATAGCGGTACTCGCCCCGGATGTAGATGTAGCCGCGCCGCGCGCCGATGGCGAGGCCGGCGATCAGCATGCCTTCGATGATCGAAAAAGGGTCGTACTCCAGAATCAGCCGGTCCTTGCACGTGCCCGGCTCGCTCTCATCGGCGTTGCAGAGCACGTACTTTTCGCGCGGCGACTGCTTGGGCACGAACGACCACTTCATGCCGGTAGGGAAGCCCGCGCCGCCGCGTCCGCGCAGTCCGGATTTCTTGACCTCTTCAATGATCGCCTCCGGCTGCATGGCAAAGGCTTTGTCCAGCGCCTTGAAACCGTCTGAGGCTAAATAGCCTTGCAGTGTGTAGGCGTCGGCCTGATCGAAGCGCCGGCTGACCACGCGCGTTTCGAGCGGATGCGCTTGCGTGCTCATGCCCCCTGCACCGCCCGCTCGCGATAGGCATCGAGTATCTGGTCCAGCCGCTCCGGCGTCAGCTCCTGATGAAAGTCATAGTTGATCTGCACCGCCGGCGCCCACGAGCATGCCCCCAGGCATTCGACTTCCTCCAGCGAAAACACCCCGTCCGCGGCCGTCTGCTTGTTGCCGATCCCCAGCCGCTTCTGGCAATGCTCGTACAGCTCCTCGCCGCCGCGCAGCAGGCAACTGATGTTGGTGCACACCTGCACGTGGTACTTGCCTGCTTTTTCCGTGCGCAGCATGGAGTAGTAGCCAATCACCTCGCGCACCGCCATCTCGCTCTCGCCCAGCAGCTCCGCAATGCGGGCAATCGCCGCCGGCGTCAGGTAGCCCAGCTCATCCTGCGCGTACATCAGCATCGGCACCAGCGCCGACCGCCGCGCCGGATACCGGCCCATGAGGTCCGCGAATTTTTGCTCCAGTCCTTGACTAAACGGTGTTGGCATAGCTCAAAGTTGCCAGTGGCTAGTGATCAGTGGCTAGTAAAGGCGCGGACGCCGGGCGCCCACTAGCAACTAGCCACTGGCAATTAGCCACTGTTTTCCTCACCGGTCCACATCCCCCAGCACAATATCAATGCTCCCGATAATCGCCACTACGTCCGCCAGCAACCGCCCCTCGATCATCTTGGGCAGCGCCTGCAAGTTGGCGAACGACGCCGAACGCATGTGGCAGCGGTACGGCTTCGGCCCGCCATCGGAAACGACGTAATAGCCCATCTGGCCGCGCGGCCCTTCTATCGCCTGGTAGGCCTCGCCGCGCGGCGCTTTGAAGCCTTCGGTCACGATCTTGAAGTGGTAGATGAGGCTCTCGATCGAGTACTTCATCTGGTCGCGGTCGGGCAGCACAATGCCCGGCGCATCGACCTTCCATGCGCCTTCCGGCATGCCGTCAATCGCCTGCCGGATGATCTTCACGCTCTCGCGCATTTCCGCAATGCGCACCAGGTAGCGGGCATAGACATCGCCCTCGGTGCGCGTGGGCACGTCAAACTGAAACTCTTCGTACGACGAATACGGCGAGGTTTTGCGCAGATCGCTCGCCAGCCCCACCGCCCGCAGGCACGGGCCGGTCACGCCCCAGGCGATGCAATCCTCCGGCGAAAGATAGCCGATGTCCTTGGTGCGCCCGACCCAGATGTTGTTCTTCGTCAGCAGCGCTTCGTATTCGTCGATGTGGCCGGGGAAGGTCGCCAGAAACTTGTTGATCCGCTCCGCCCAGCCCAGCGGCGGCTCCAGCGCCAGCCCGCCCACGCGGAAGTACGAGGTCATCATCCGCTGCCCGCTGAACATTTCGAAAATTTTCAGCAGCTCCTCGCGCTCGCGGAAGCAGTACAGGAACACCGTCATGGCGCCGATGTCGAGCGCGTGCGTGCCCAGCCAAACCAGATGGCTGTTGAGCCGCGTCAGCTCCGTCAGCAGCACCCGCGTCCACTGCGCCCGCCGCGGAATTTCAAGTTGCAGGAGCTTTTCCACCGCCAGCACGTAGGCCAGGTTGTTGCACAGCGGCGCCAGGTAATCAATCCGGTCGGTGAGGGTGACGACCTGCTGGTAAAACTTCGACTCCGCCGATTTCTCAATGCCGGTATGCAGATAACCGATGTCGGGCCGCGCCTTGACGATGACCTCGCCATCCAGCTCCAGGACCATGCGCAGCACGCCATGCGTGGAGGGGTGCTGCGGCCCCATGTTCATGATCAGGTTGCGGCTGCGGTCCTGCCCCTGCTCGCCCGCTACCGGCTCAAACGTGGTCGCCATTAGCAGCAACCCTCCAGCGCAGCGCCGGCCTGGGGCTCAGGGGCCCCCAGGGCGACGCGAGCAAAAGCGGGACGCGCGGCGGCGCCGCGCAGGGACCCGCGCCAATAAAAAGCCGGGTGCTGCGGCCCCATGTTCATGATCAGGTTGCGGGAGCGATCCTGCCCCTGCTCACCCGCCACAGGCTCGAAGGTGGTCGCCATGGTTACCGGTAGCCCTCCACCGGATAATCCTTGCGCAGCGGATGCCCCTCGAAATCGTCCGGCAGCATCATCCGCGTCAAATCCGGATGCCCCACAAACCGCACCCCAAACAGATCGAACACCTCGCGCTCAAACCAGTTCGCCGACGGCCAAATTGTCGCCAGCGTCGCCGGTGGGTTGGCTTCGCCGCAGCGCGTCTTGATTCGCTGCCACTGGAAGGTCCTGGTGTTGTGAAGCTGGCAGACGACCTCGAACCGGTCCGCTTCCGGATACCAGTCCACGCAGGTCAGATCGCAGAGCTGATCGAATCCCTCGCCGCGCAGACGCTCGGCGAGGGCACGCCACTCGCCGGGGGTGGTGGTGATGGTGGCCTGTTCGTTCATTAATCTTCTGAGGCTCGCTCCGGCCGGTTCCAGTCGATCACGCCCTTGGTCCAGATGTAGTAGAACCCGGCCAGTACGATGGCCACGTACACCAGCATCTCGAAGAAGCCGAACAGCTTCAGCTTCTTCATCTCAATCGCCCAGGGAATCAGGAATACGGCCTCAATGTCGAACAAAATAAAGATGATCGCCACCAGGTAGAACTTCACCGAAAAGCGGTGCTCGGCATCACCCACCGGCGTGATGCCGCATTCATAGGCTCCGCCCTTCACCGCCGTGCGCTTGTGCTGGCCGATCAGGTACGACAGCGTGATGATGATCGACGCCAGCCCGATCGCCAGCACAAGCTGGATCAGGATCGGCAGATAGCTGGCCATGTAGGACGGAGGCATCGGTGTAGGCGGTGCGGAACTTCCGACTATAAAGGCACCCCCGCCACCCTGTCAATAAATCTCAGCGAATTCCCTGAATTCGGAAACCTTCCTCGCGCGCGGCGTCCGCGAGTCGCTCGTCAAAGGTGACGAAGTCGAGCGGCTGTGGGCGGGTTTTGGCAGCGAGTACCGCGGCCGCGAGCTGCAGCGCATCCGCCGCCCGCAAGCTATGACGACGCAGCAACCGCACGGATTCGGCGCGCAGGTCGTCATTGGGTGCGACCTCGTTCCACGTGACCACCATGCGTTCGAGGCGGCGCCAGGAAGCTTCGCTCTCGGCCGCTGCCAACCGTCCCTCGCGTTCCCGCCGCGCCAGCGAGCTGGCGCACTCGACGCGGCTGCCCCACCAGACCATCATGCCCTCATCCTGGTGCATCAACGCTTCGGCCCGCGCGGTGAACACGTCGGTAACAATCAGAGGCGACAGCGCGGATGCGTCCCAGAATCTCACCTGCCCTCGCGCCTCTCCTCCAGCAGCGCAGCGGTCAGGTCAACCCCCGCCACCTTGATCGGAGGCTCGCGCAGCCACGTTTCGGAAGGTGCATGCTTGCGTGGCGTGACCAGGCCATCGCGGACTAACGCCGCCAAAGCTTCATCCTCGCTAAGGTCGCCGGCCCGCACCGGTTCCAGCCGCGCCACCGGGCGCCCCCGGTCGGTGATCAGCACCCCGTTGCCGGAACGCAGCCCGTCGATCAGGGCGCTGAGGTTGTTTTTAGCCTCGGAAATGCTCGCGCGCTTCATCTGGCTATTGTAGCCTTTTCGCTGGGCGCCACTAGGCCGCCCCAAGTCTAACCAAGCCAAAATAGCTTAATGAAAACGGCGAGCATTACGGAGGCCAAAAACAACCTGAGCAAGCTCATTGATGGGCTGCGCAGCGGTCCGGTGCTGATCACCGACCGGGGCCGTCCGGTGGCGCGCCTCGATGCGGCGGCGTTCAGCGCGGCAGCGGAGCAAGATGCGCGGATTGCGGACCTGGAGCGGCGGGGCGTGCTGCTACCGGCGCGCGAGCCGTTGCCTCACGACTTCTATACGCGTCCGCTTCCCAAACTGCCGGAGCCGGGATCGCTGCTGCGGGCGCTTCTCGATGAGCGCGAGGAGAACCGATGAGATTTTGGGACAGTTCCGCTCTCGTGCCGTTGCTCGTGGATCAGCATCAGTCGGCGGAACTCTGAGGCCTGCCCGAGGAAGACATCGCAGTTTGGTGGGCGACGGAGGTCGAATGCGCTTCCGCGCTGGCACGGCTGGAGCGCGAATGCCCGCGTGGAGCGGATTTTATGGCGCTGAGCTAGAGCCTGGATCGCGCCAGCCGCGGCTGGCGGCAGGTAGCGCCCAGCGACACGCGGCTGGGCTGGGGCTATCGGGCCCCCAGCTCAGCCGCGCGCCAGTCAAAGAGATCAAAGGTTTGGCCGTTCGATTGTTGCGGCAGCACGCGTTGCGCGCGGCCGATGCGATCCAGCTTGCCGCCGCCCTCGTTGCTTCACCCACTCGTGCGGACCTCTTGCCGTTCGTTTGTCTCGACGAGCGGCTGCGGGCCGCGGCCGCGCAAGAGGGCTTCCCGCTGCTGCCGGCTTGAGGGGCGTGGGCACGGCCGGCGCCGCCGTGACGGTGCAGCGTTGCAGGCGGATGCCCAACTGCTTTTCCATCCGCTGCAGGTCGGCGCGCTGGCCAGGGGTAACGAAGGTGCTGGCGCGGCCGCTGCCGCCGGCGCGGCCGGTGCGGCCAACGCGGTGGACGAAGTCGTCGGCGACTTCGGGCAGGTCGTAGTTGATGACGTGCGCTACATCATCCACGTGAATGCCGCGTGCGGCAACGTCGGTGGCCACCAGGATTTGAAACTGCCCGCCCTGGAATCCGGCCAGCGCCTTGGTGCGCTGCGCCTGCGAGCGATTGCCGTGGATCACCGCCACGGCAAAGCCGTCGCGCACCAGCGTTTTTGCCAGCCGGTCGACGCCGTGCTTGGTGCGCGCAAAGACCAGGCAGCGCCCCCGCTCGCGCCGCAGCAGGTCCTGCAGCTGACTGAGTTTCTGGCCATCGCCGAGTTCGTAGGCATCGAGCTGAATCGAAGGCACGGGCTTGCCGACCGACCCCAGCGCCAGCCGCTGCGGCTTGCGCATGGCCGCCCGCGCCAGCTCCTCGACCTCGGGCGGCATGGTGGCGGAAAAGCACAGCGTTTGCCGTTCGCGCGGCGCCGCCGCCACAATGCGCCGGATCGCCGGCAGAAAGCCGACATCGAGCATGCGGTCGGCTTCATCGAGCACCAGCACGCTAATGCCGGTGAGCGAGACGAGCTTGCGCTGCAGAAAGTCTTCGAGGCGCCCGGGCGTCGCCACCGCGAGGCGTGCGTGGCCGCGCGGCGGCAGCGCCGCGAGTTGCGGACGCTCGTTCATGCCGCCCACCAGCAGCGCCGCCGGCGGCAGCCCGCGCGGCCGCAACAGCTCGTACTGCGCGACGATCTGCATCGCCAGCTCGCGCGTGGGGGTGAGCACCAGCGCCTGCAAGCCGTGCGGCCGCGCGGCGCTGGCTCCTGGCAGCAAGTGCTGGAGTATCGGCAGCAAAAACGCCAGCGTTTTGCCGGTGCCGGTTTGCGCCGTGGCCAGCACGTCCTGGCCGGCGAGCGCCGGTGGCAGCGCCGCCGCCTGCACCGGAGTGGGGGTTGAGAATTGGGCCGCCGCGAGGCGGTCAAGAATCGCCGGCGCCAGCGCCAGCTCGGTAAAGGTGCTCATGAAGTCAGAACTTTCCCTGCGAATGTACGCCAAGCCAAACGGAAAATCGAACGAAGGCGGGGAATTCCTGAACCTGGAAGGGCGAAGGGCACCACACCACACGAGCCCGTGTGATATTCAGCGTCCCAAGCAGTGTAGCATGTTAATCCTGCCGCAGCGCCACGGCGGGATCAACCCGCGCCGCCCGCCCCGCCGGAACCCAGCAGCTCAGCAGTGCCACCGCCGCCAGCATCGCCGCAACCGCGGCAAACGTCCGCGGATCATCGGGCGCCACGCCGTACAGCACACTCGCCAGCACGCGCGCCAGGCCGGCCGCTGCGAGCAGTCCCACGCCCAGCCCAATCAGCGCCGGCCGGATCCCCTGGCCGATCATCATCCGCACCACCGCCCCGCGCTGCGCACCCAGCGCCATCCGCATCCCGACTTCGCGCTTGCGCTGCACCACGCTGTAGGAGACCACGCCATAAATCCCCAGGCACGCCAGCAGCAGCGCCGCCCCGGCGAACAGCGCCATCAGCAGCAATCCAAAACGGCGCGGCGCCAGCGAGGCCGCCACAATCGCGCCCATGCTGCGCAGCGGTGGCACGGCCACGCCCTGGTCCACCTCCGCCAGCGCCCGCCGCAGCTCGGGCGCAATCGTGGCGGCCGGCAGCGCCGTGCGCAGCAGCAGTGAGCTCGACAGGTAGCCCTTGAATGGCTGATAAATCACTGCCGACAGTCCCGCGGCGAGGCTGACCGCCCGCGTGTTGGCCACCACGCCGACTACACGATAGCCCGTAAATCCTCGTCTCACGTCAAACCGCTGCCCAATCGGATCAAGCCCCGGCCAAATCTCCTGCGCTGCAGCTTGGGAGATGACCACCGCATCGCTGCCCGCATCCGCAGCCGTCAACTCCCGGCCCTCGATCAGCGAAATACCCAGCAGGTGAAAAAACTCCGGACTCACCGGCCGGTAGCTCGCGAACAGTCGCGGCGGGCCTGGTGCGGGCGCGCCCGTCCAGACGCCGTTGTCGTTGATTGTTCCGCTCAGCGGCAAAAAGGTGGTCGCCGCCGCAGCCTGCACGCCCGGCAGCTTGGCCGCTTCCGCCATTGCCTTGTTCCAGAAGGCGCGCTTCTGCGCACCGTTGCCGTAGTCCGCGGTTGGCAACTGCAGGTTTGCGGTCAGCACCTGCTCGACCGCAAATCCCGTGGGCGCATTGGCGAGCCGCGTAAAGCTCGTCAGCAGCAGCCCCGCGCCGATCAGCAGCACGGTGCTCAGCGCCGTCCCCCCGCCTACCAGCAGTCCGCGCAGCCGCAGCCGCGCACCGCTCTCGCCCGCGCGCGCACTGCTTGCACGCAGAGCCTCCTGCGGATTGCCTTGCGCCATCCGCCATGCCGGTAGCACTCCGGCCAGCAAACCCGCCAACAACGATGCGCCGAGCGTCACCAGTAGTACCGTGCCGCCCAAATGAATATTTGCGGTCCGCGGCATACCCGCCGGCGCCAGCGCCAGCAGCGCCTGGAACCCCCCGGCCGCCAGCGCTACGCCCAGAGCCCCGCCCGCCAGCCCCAGCAGCAGCGATTCGATCAGCGCCTGCCGCAGCAACCGTCCGCGGCTGGCCCCGAGCGCGCTGCGGATCGCCGCTTCCGGCTGCCGCGCGCTCGCCCGCGTCAGCGCCAGATTCGCCAGATTCACGCAAATCAGCAGCAGCACCGCCAGCACTGCCGCCAGCAGCATCCACAGCGCGCGCCGCCAGGCGTGCGCAATCATGCTCCGCAGCGGCGTCAGGATCGTGGTCGCATGCGCCGCACCAAGGTTCGGTTCCCGCTGCACGATGCTGTTCAGTTCCGCCACGGCTTCCGCTTCGCTCACTCCGGGCTTGAGCCGCGCAATCGCCGCCAGTCCGTTCCCGTGCAAATTTTCTTGCGTGATCACGAAGGGCACAAATAGCGCCGCTTTCGGCCCCGGCATCTGCATCCTGATCAGATTGTCGAACGCCGGAAAGTGAAACGCCGCGGGCAAAACCCCCACGACTGTGTAGCTCGCGCCATTCAGCGCGATACCGCGCCCCACGATGCCCGCATCGGCATGAAACCTGCTCCGCCAAAGCGCGTTCGTCAGCACCACCTCGTGGCCGTATCCGGCCTGATCCGCGTGCTGCGAAAATCCCGGGCCCAGCTCGGGCGTGACGCCCAGCACCCGAAACAGATTGGCGCTCACCCCGTCGGCATCGAGCAGCGCCGGACGGCCCGCCCCGGTCAGGTTTACCTGCTCGCCGCCGTCAACTTCGGCGATCCCCGCCAGCGTTTTGGCCTGCGACCAGGCCAGGAAGTCGGCCGGCGCAATCGGCAGGGTCGGAAACGTCTTCGCCAGCTTAGGCACGTACAGCTCCAGCGCCACCAGTTGCTTTGGATTGCGGTAGGCCAGCGGCTGCAGGAGCACGCCGTTCACCACCGAAAAAATCGCCGTCGTCGCTCCCAGCCCCAGCGCCAGCGTCAGGATCGCCACCGCCGCGAATCCCGAGCTGCGCCGAATCTGCCGCCCGGCGTAGCGCACATCGCGCAGCACCGACTCCAGCCCCGCGAACGTCCACAACTCGCGGCTGGCTTCCTGCGCGAGCACGTCGTTGCCGAAGCGGTAGCCCGGCTGTTCTGCCCGCATGGCGCGGTGAAATTCGAGTTCGTCGCGCAAGTCACGGTCAAGCGCGTGCCGGCGCCGCAGCGCCTTCAGCCGCAACCACAGCGCCGTCGTCCATTCCGGCATGCTAGGCCTCCATCACCCGCGCGATGGCCGCGGCCATCCGCGCCCAATGCACCGACTCGGCTTCCAAGTACTTCCGCCCGCGCGCCGTCAGCCAGTAATACTTCGCCCGCCGCTTGTTCTCCGACACGCCCCACTCTGCCGCCAGCAGCCCGCGCAGCTCCAGCCGGTGCAGCGCCGGATACAGCGCCGCTTCCTCGACGCGCAGCACATCGTCCGAGCGATGATGAATCGCCTCGGCAATCGCATACCCATGCGCCCTCGCTGTCCGCGCCAGCGTCTTCAGGATCAACATGGCGAGCGTCCCCTGCACCAGCGCGCTCGTCCGCTCTCGCTTGCCTGACATCATGTGTTTAGGGGAGTATGCGCCCTACGGACCGCAGTGTCAATTGCATGCAGACCTATAAAGCAGTGAACCCAGGCAGCCGCAGCGCGCCCTGGTCAAACGTGTACGTCGTGCTGCAGCCGGCCTGTTCGCCCAACGTGGCAATGACGGCATCGGCGAACTCTCCCGTGCCGCGCCGGAGCGCGTTGAGCGCTGGCAATACCGCGACCTCATGTTGCACGCGAACGGTTTGCGAGAGCAGCAACGGCTCCAGGGCTGCCACAACTTCGGATCGGCTTAGCCGGTAGCTGCGGCGCAGCACCCAAATGAGCTCTGACAGTGCCACGATCGTGACGTACCCAGGGTCTGTGGGCGTGAGGCGCTGCAGCAGGCCGTCAGCTTTGGCGGTTTGCGCTGCATCGTCGCGGACGATATAGCGCACCAGTACGTTGGCCTCGATCCCGACCATCAGCGGCGAGCGCGCGGCAGGCCGCTTTCAATGGCACCCTGCTCGATGGCGTGCTGCATGGCGCGCAACGATACGGGTTTGCGCCCAGGCCGGGCGAACATCCCGCGCAGCGCCGTGACCGGCACCGTCGGCAAGATCACCCAATGACCGTCAATGTTCTTGAAAAATCTAACGGTGTCCCCCGGCTTGACGCCCAGCGCCTCGCGCAGGGCCTTAGGAATGGTCACCTGCCCCTTGCTGGTCAGCTTGGATTCCATGTATTACATTTTAGCCAAAGTAATGCCTCAAGTTCGCACGAAGTTCGTGCTACACTAGTTGCGTGCAAAAGAATGTGACCATACGGCTGTCCGAGGAGGCCGCCGACTGGGCGCGCATCGAGGCAGCCAAGAAAAAAACCTCCGTATCGCGCATGCTGGGCGAGATGCTGGAGCGGGAGATGCAGCGCGAAGCCGAGCATCGGCGCGCCTTTCAGAACTGGACGCAAGAAGGTCGGTGGCCTCAGGGCAGGCCCGAGCCTGGCTGGCGTTTTTCCCGTGAGGAAACGCACGAGCGCGGCCATCATGACTGGTCGAAATGACCGGATCGATTTTCGTCGACAGTAACGTCCCGCTGTACTGCGTGGATGCACGCAACCCTGAAAAGCGCGACCGCGCGCGCTTGTGGATGGAACAGCTTGGGATGCGCGAGATCGGCCGCCTGAGCTGGCAGGTGGTCCACGAGTTCAACTGGAACGCCCCTCGAAAGTTGGGCATCAGCGTTGCTGCGACGCGGGAGTTTGCCGAAGAGATGCTGCTGTGGGAGCCGGTGGGCGCATCTGCGGGATTGGTTCGCCGGGCGTGGTCCTGGTGTGACCAGGCGCAGGTGGCGTACTGGGACGCTCTGATTGTGGCCGCGGCGGAAGTTTGTGGTGCCGGCTACCTGCTGAGCGAAGATCTCCAGCCGGGTCGGCGCTTTGGCGCGCTCCAGGTGGTCGATCCTTTCGGCGAAGCCGGAACCGCCTTGCTGGCCACGCTATCCTGAAAGGATGGAGTTTGCGCTGGAGAGCCAATATACGCCCCGCGGCGATCAGCCGCAGGCGATTGAGCGCCTGAGCGCCGGCATCCGCTCCGGCGAGGCCGCCCAGGTGCTGCTCGGTGTCACCGGCAGCGGCAAGACCTACACCATGGCCAAGGTCATCGCCGGGATGAAGCGTCCGGCGCTGGTGATGGCCCACAACAAGACCCTCGCTGCCCAGCTCTACCACGAGTTCAAGAACTTTTTCCCCGGCAACGCGGTCGAGTACTTCGTCTCCTACTACGACTACTACCAGCCCGAAGCCTACGTCCCCGCGGCCGATCTCTACATCGAAAAAGAAGCCACCATCAACGACGAGCTTGACAAACTCCGCCTCTCGGCCACGCGCTCGCTGTTCGAGCGCCGCGACTGCATCATCGTGGCGTCAGTCTCCTGCATCTATGGCCTGGGCTCGCCGGAAGCCTACTACGGCATGCTGCTGTTGCTCGAACAGGGCCAGAAGATCCGCCGCGAGCAGATCCTGCGCAAGCTGGTTGACATTCTCTACGTCCGCAACGACCACGACTTTCAGCGCGGCACCTTTCGCGTGCGCGGCGACGTCATCGAGGTCTTTCCCACCTACGACGATTACGCCTATCGCATCGAGCTGTTCGGCAGCGAAGTCGAGCGCCTCTCGCAAATCGATCCCTTGCTCGGGGAAGTCCGCCAGACCTATCAGCGCCTGCCCATCTACCCCAAAACGCATTACGTCATGAAGCCGGAAACCAAAGAGCAGGCCATCCGCTCCATCCAGGCCGAGATGGCCGAGTGGTTGCCCGAGCTCGAGCACCAGGGTAAGCATATGGAGGCGCAGCGCCTGGAGCAGCGCACCCGCTTCGACATCGAGATGATGCGCGAAATCGGCTACTGCCACGGCATCGAGAACTACTCCCGCCACTTCACTGGCCGTGCCCCCGGCCAGCCCCCACCGACGCTGCTTGACTATCTGCCGAGTGACACGCTGGTCTTTCTCGACGAGAGTCATCAGACCTTGCCCCAGCTCCGGGGTATGTACAAGGGCGACCGCGCCCGCAAGGAAACCCTCATCCAGTACGGCTTTCGCCTGCCTTCGGCGCTCGACAACCGCCCGCTCAAATTCGAGGAGTTCAACCAGCGCGTCGGCCAGACCATGTTCGTCTCCGCCACCCCCGGCCCCTACGAGCTGCAGCAAACCGGGGGCGCGGTCATCCAGCAGGTCATCCGCCCCACCGGCTTGCTCGACCCTGCCATCGAAGTTCGCCCCAGCAAAGGCCAGGTGGATGATCTGCTGGCCGAAATCCGCGCCCGCGCCGAGCGCAACGAGCGCGTCCTGGTCACCACGCTGACCAAGCGCATGGCCGAAGATCTGGCCGAGTACTACGGCGAGGCTGGCGTCAAGTGCCGCTACCTGCACAGCGAGATCGAAACTCTCGAGCGCATCAAAATCCTGCGCGATCTCCGCCGCGGCGTCTTCGACGTCCTCATCGGCATCAACCTGCTGCGCGAAGGTCTCGACCTGCCCGAAGTCTCTCTCGTCGCCATCCTCGACGCCGACAAGGAAGGCTTTCTGCGCTCCACCGGCTCCCTCATCCAGACCATGGGCCGCGCCGCCCGCCATCTGCACGGTGAGGCACTGCTCTACGCCGACGTCATGACCGGCTCCATGCAGCAGGCGATTGAGGAGACCACCCGCCGCCGCAAGCTGCAGGAAGAGTTCAACGCCGAGAACGGCATCACCCCGCAAAGCATCCTGCACCCGCTCGATGCCGCCCTGGTCGGCGTGGCCGAAGGCGACTACGCCACGCCGGTGGCGCTCGATGAGTCCCTCGACGAATTCCCGACCGAAGAGGCCTTAACCGCCTACCTCAAGCAGCTCGAGGCAGAAATGCGCGCCGCCGCCAAGCTCTTCGAGTTCGAGCGCGCCGCCAAACTCCGCGACCGCCTGCGCGAACTCCGCGACCGCCAAATCGCCGTGTAAGCTGGGTGCATGCCCGGCTCCAGCATGATGGCCTACCCGCTCACCGTCGCCGCCATCCTGCGGCGGGCCCGCGATTGGTTCGGCGGCACAGAAATCGTCTGGTGCGACGGCCGCAGCACCTACGCGGAACTCGACCGCCGCGCCCGCGCCCTCGCCGGCAAACTCCTCGCGCTCGGCCTGCAGCCCGGCGAGCGCGTCGCCACGCTGCTCTGGAACGACGCTACGCATCTGGAGGCCTACTTCGGCGTCCCGCTCGCCGGCGGCATCGTCCATGCTCTCAACCTGCGCCAGCACCCCTCGCAGTGGGAGCGCATCCTCCGCCAGGCCGGCGACCGCTTCGCCATCGTGTCGGACGATCTGCTCGACCGCTGGAACGAAGTCACTCCCGAGGCTCGTCCGCAGCGCATCCTCGCCTGGCCCGACGCCTACGACGGGCCGCTACCTGATCTCGCCGAAACCGATGGCGCTGCCATGGGCTACACCTCCGGCACCACCGGCGAACCCAAAGGCGTGATCTATTCCCATCGTGCTCTCGCCCTTCATGCCCTCGCCACGGCCTTGCCCGACGCCCTCGACCTGCACGCTACCGACTGCGTCCTGCCGCTCGTCCCCATGTTCCACGCCAACGCCTGGGGCCTGCCCTATACCGCCGCCCTCATCGGCTGCAAACAAGTTCTCGCCGGCAGCCATTTCGACGCCGCCTCCGTTCTCGATCTCCTCGCCCGCGAGCAAGTCACCCGCAGCGCCGGCGTCGCCACCATCTGGCAGTCGGTCCTTGACGCCCTCGAGCGCGAGCCCGGCCGCTGGAAGCTGCATCCGCGCCTGCGCGTCAACCTCGGCGGCGCGCCCGCGCCCACCGCGCTCTTCGAGCGCTTCGACCGCGCCGGCATCGCCGTCAACATGGGCTGGGGCATGACCGAAATGACGCCTGTCGGTACGATGAATCCGCTGCTGTCCGGCCCCGATCGCACCCGCCAAGGCCGTCCGCTGCCCTTCGTCGAAGCCCGTACTGCAGTCGACGGTGAGCTTGAAGTCCGTGGCCCCTGGGTCGCTTCGAGTTATCACGCCGGAATTGCGCCGGAGAGCTGGACCGCCGACGGCTGGTTTTGCACCGGCGATATTGTGCGCTTCGACGCCGATGGCCTGATGGAAATCATCGACCGCACCAAAGACCTCATCCGCAGCGGCGGCGAATGGATCAGCTCCGTCGCCCTCGAAAACGCTCTCGCCTGCCATCCCGATATCCGCGAAGCCGCGGTGATCGCGGTGCCGCATCCCAAATGGCAGGAGCGCCCGCTGGCGCTCGTCGTCCTGCGCGCCGGCGCCGCTGCTGACCCCGCCGCCTGGCGTCAGCACCTCGAAGCCAGTTTTCCCGCCTGGCAGTGTCCCGACGAGTTCCGCGTCGTCGGCGCACTGCCCCGCACTGCCACTGGTAAAATCGACAAACGCGCCTTGCGCGCCGCGCAACGGCAATGACCGAGGAGTACGCCCATGCCCCGTTTCCCGTCAAATCCTGATCTCCGCCTGCCCATCGCCAATGTCCTACGCGGCGGCAGCGCTCACGCCACCCTCGCCCAGGCGCTCGCCGGCCTCAGCTTCGCCATCGCCGGCAAAAAAGCTCCGCGCACTCCCTACACCTGCTGGCAGCTCCTCGAGCATCTTCGCCTAGCGCAGCAGGACATCCTCGAGTTCAGCCGCGACCCTGCTTGGCAATCGCCGGAGTTTCCCGCCGGCTACTGGCCGCCCACACCCGCGCCGCCCAGCGCTGCTGCCCTCACACGCTCCAAAAAAGCCGCCACTGCCGACCTCGACGCCATGGTCGCGCTCGTCCTCGATCCCGCTCGCGATCTGCTCGCCCCGCTCCCGCACGCCCCCGATAAGACCCTCCTTCGCGAGGCCCTCGTGCTCGCCGACCACAACGCCTACCACCTCGGCCAGCTCGTCCTCGTCCGCAAGCTCCTCGGCGCCTGGAAGGATTGATTACCGGAGCCTCTCGGCAGCTTGCGCGAGGCGTTCATCGAACGTCAGAAAGCGGCAAGGTTCGGTCGCCGAGCGGCGCAACCAGTCATAGCAGGCGAGTTGCACGGCATCGTAACCCCGCAGTCCGTAGCGTTCCGCTAAGGATCCGGCGTTGCGGACGACTTCGTGCGTGATGGCGACCACGCTCAGCCCGGGCCAGCCGTCGTCTAAGGCCCGCCTTACACCCGTCAGTGCGGCTGTGTCCAATCGGCGGTTTCGGTGCATGGATGCAAATGCCGATCGCGCCTCGGCGTAGGTGACGATAGCAGTTGCCACGATCCGTGCCGCTCCCGCTTCGCTAGCGGCGAAATCGCCGCCGGCTTCCGGTACGTAGAGCTTAACGAGAGCGCTCGTATCCAGATAAAGAATCACCCGCGTTGCTCGCGCACGTAGTCTGAGGCCAGCGGCCCCTTGCCGCGCAGCTTGATGCGCGCGCCCTTAAGCGGCCTTCCGTCGCCCGGAATCAGCTCGCCCCGCGCGATCATCCCCTCCATCCATGCCGGCCGCGCTTGCAGCCGGCTGAGCTTGGCAATCGGCTTGCCGTGCTCGGTGATGATCACGTCTTCGCCGGCTTTGACCCGGCGCAGGTGTTCGCTCAGCTTGTTCTTCAGTTCCCGCACACCCACTTCGGTCGCCATGGCTACATTTTAGCAAAATGTAGCCACACAATCGGCGGCTAGAAGATCTTCTTCCCCAGCGCGCTCGAAATCAGCTCCACCGCCAGCTCCGCGGTGCGGTTGTGCTCGTCCAGCACCGGGTTCACCTCGACCACCTCCAGCGACAGCATGCTGTCGCTGTCGGCGATAATCTCCAGCGCCAGGTGCGCTTCGCGGTAAGTCGCCCCGCCGCGCACCGGCGTGCCCACGCCGGGCGCGTAAGCGGCGTCGATGAAGTCCAGGTCGAGCGAGGTGCAGAAGCCCTCGGTCCCGTTGCTGGCCACCGCAATCGCTTCCTCCACCACCGACCGCATCCCGCGCTCGTCAATGTCGCGCATGGTGAAGACTTTCACTTTTGCCTCGTGCAGCGCCCGCTTCTCCTCCTCGTCGAGCGAATGCACGCCCACCAGTACCGTATTCGCCGCCGCCAGCTTGGGGCTGTAGCCGTACAGGTCGGTCAGCTCCTTGGGGCCGCGCCCCAGCAAACACGCCAGCGGCATGCCGTGGATGTTCCCGCTGGGCGTCGTCTCCGGCGTATTGAAATCCCCGTGCGCGTCCAGCCAGATCAGCCCCACCGCTTTATGCTGGTCGCGGTAATACGAACTCACCCCGCTCACCGTGCCCACCGCAATCGAGTGATCCCCGCCCAGCACCAGCGGCGAAGCCCCGTCCTCCAGCGTCTTGCGCACCCAGTCCGCCTGCTTCTGGCACGTGCGCGCGATTTCTTTCAGATACTTGGCCTTGGCATTGCCCGGCGTCTTCTGCTCGGCATAGGCCACATCCACGTTGCCGGCCTCTTTGACCGCGTAGCCCAGCCGCTCAATCCGCGCCTGTAACCCCGCCGCGCGCACCGCCGCCGGCCCCATATCCACGCCGCGCCGGTCCTGCCCCAAATCCAGCGGTACTCCGATAATGCGAATGTTTTTGGTCATACGCATCCAGCATAACGCGGGGGCCGCGCCGCTGGCACTGTGGGCCACGTCGGCGCGGAGGGCTGCGAAACTCACGGAGTGGCGGTCCGCCCCCGGCAAACCACGAGGCGCAGACCCGGCCGGGCTGGGGCTCCCGGGGCCCCCAGCCCGGCTGGAAGCCCGCGATCAATCAAAAGTCCAGATGCAGCCCTAGCTCGACGACCCGCGGACTGTTCAGTTGGCTGGTGATTACCCCAAATCGCTGCGGGCTTTGCAGGTTCACGTTGGGGTCGTTGAACTGCACGTGGTTGAACAGATTGAAAAACTGGGCGTTGATGGTCGCGCTCACCCGGTCGTTCACCTGCAGTTTACGCGCCAGCGCAAAATCAACATTCCAGTTCCCCAGGCCACGCACCATGCCCCCCACGCTGGTGGTGTCCACGCCCAATTGTGCCGGGCGGAAGTCAGCGTACGCCGCCGCCGGGTCCGCGAACAGATTCAGCCCGGTTCCGCCTTTGGCCGGATTCCCCGTCGTCGCGACCGTGCCGTTGCCGGCAATGCCGGAGTGAACGATGTTGCCGAAGCTGTCGCCGGCGGTAAGAATGGCATCGGCGCCGAGTGCGCTCGTTTCTCCCCACTCCTGCCCGCCGCCGCTGCTGATGTGCAGCGGTTGGCCGCCGTACCAGGAGAAGATCGGGGAGACGATCCAGTTGCGCATCAGCCGCGCGCCCCAGCCGCTGCCGCCGTGCCCGAAGGGCAGGTTGTAGCTGCCCAGTACGTTCAGTACCCAGGTGCGGTCGAACCGCAGGGTGCCATAGTCGTACTTGGGATTGAACGAGTTCGAGGTCGCGGTGTCGTCGTCCTGGTTTTCCGCCTTGTCGCCCAGCGCGTGCGACCAGGTGAGGTTCGAATCGAGCGTGAGGCCGTGGGAATTGCGCACGTGCAGCGCGGCAAAGCCGGCGTTGTAGTTCGAGTATGCCTGGTTGGACCAGAAAAACAGGCTCTGCACCTGTGCGGTCGAGGCGGTCACGTTGCCCATGGTGAAGGACGGCTGGATGGCCTGCCAGAGGTTGAAGACCTTGCCGTTCGCCACATCCGAGCCCAGTTTGGCCATCATGCCCGCGGTGCAACTCGACTGGCCGGTGCAGTATTTGCTTCCCGCCAGCGCGGTTTCAAACCACGCTTGCGGCGTGATCGCACCCCCACCGGCGCGTTCGCCGGCAAGCTGCGCGATGGCCTGCGCAAATGTCTGCCCGCCTTCCTGCATCATGTAGGGCACCTGGTTCAACTGTACCGGCATGTACAGGCCGCTCGCGGTCCGGCCGATGTAGCCGAACTCGAGCAGGACGTTGTCGTTGAGCGAGCGCTGCAGGGTGAAATCGAATTCGTTGCTGGGGCCCGGTGTGTAACTCGGGTCCATCTGGTAGGTGGTTGGAGCAAACGAGGAGTTGGCGCCCGCCACCGTGCCCGGAATCAGCGGCGCCGGCGCGGAACTCAGCGCCGGAATCGGAACCGCCTTGCCATCCGTGCCGATGCGGAAAGCGTCGCTGGGATCGGCGCCCTGCTCGCCCAGACACCCGCCGGTCATCGAGGGCCCGATGCAGGTCAGTGTTTGCCCAAATCCCAGTCCTTGTAGTCCGTTGATGACTTTCTGCTCGCCCACCAGCCGCGTGTACAGCCGCGAATACCCGCCGCGCAGCACCGTGCGGTTGTGGCCGAACAGCCTGCCCAGCCAGCTATCGCCCAGGTTCGGGTTCCAGGCCACGGCAATGCGCGGCGCCCAGTCGTTGTACGCGGTTTTCCAGGGGTACGTCAGCCCGGTTTTGCCGATGGGCTCAAACCCCAGCACCGGATTGTAAATCTGCCCCTTGCTCGCTGCTGCCGCTCGCGCCGTCAGATACGACATGGGATCAATCACATCGTTGTTGCTGGCGTTGACCATCAGCGCCTGGGTGCCGTTTTTTTCGGTGGGCGGCATCTCGACCGACCAGTTGAGCCCATAGTTCAGCGTCAGGCTGGGTAGCAGGTGCCAGGAATCATTGGCGTAGAGACTGTAGTTGTTGTACGAGTCGGTGTCCTCGAGAAACGTCCCCAGCGGGTTGGGTTGGAAGCTGCCGTTCCTCGTGCCCAGCACCGTGCCCACATCCACTAGCCCGAGCACATCGGCGTAGTAACCGTCCCAGGTGGACGTAAGGCTCGAGGGCAGGCAGGCCGTGGTCTGCGTCTTGCTGCAGGTGGGCGGCCGGTAGGCGGCCGGCACGTTGATGCCGGCATTGGTCGTCACCTGATACACCGGAAACGTGGTCGACCCGGTCTGGCCATCATTGCGGTTGAATTGCACGTAAGAGTGACTGAGGGAGCCGCCGAACTGCATCAGGTGGTTACCCTTGAGCCAGGAGAGGCTGTCGTTCAAGGCAAAGTTGTGGTCCATCCAGGCGCGCATGCGGCTGCCGCCGGTATTGAGGTTGATGGGGATGAGTGCATTGCTGGTTTCTCCGCCGATTTCCAGTGCCGCCGCACTCTGGCCCGGCAACTGGTTGGGCGCGCCGGCGGTGGCCCAATCCCACCAGTCGCGCAGGTAGTCAAAATGCAGTTGATTCGTCAACGACGGCGTGAGCTGGCCGGTAAGCCCCACCACGAAATAGCGCGGCTCGCGCGGAATGCTGGCCGTCGACACCGGCGTGCCCAGCGTGTGGCCGCTCAAAAAGCCGCCGATATCAATCTGCCGCGTGGCTGCCGCGGTTTCGCTGAAATAACGGTAGCTGCCCATGAGTTGCCATTTCTGGCCAAAGGAGTGGTCCAGCCGCAGCACCACAAACTGATCGTCAATCGGGAAGTTGGCCGAAGCCGTGTAGCCAGTTGTGTTCAGCCCGTCGCCGACAGAAGTATCATTGCCTGCCGGCTCGTACTGGCTCCAGATTTTGCTCACCAGCGGGTTGAGCCCGAGCTGGCGCGGATCACAGGCGCTGGCTCCGCTCGGGCCGCAGCTCAGCGCGGTTTGCAGGTTATATTGCCGCACTGTGCCCGCAGCGTCGCGGAACTGCAGTATCCCCTGCCGCATCGTCGCCGTGGGCACTTCGCGGCTGACGAGCTGGTTATTCGAGTTCCAGCGCCCCTCCCAGTTCACGTAAAAATACGTCGCCGCCGACCTTGGCAACCCGGGGATGTTCCCGCCCAGGCTACCGCCCACGCGGTTGTCTTTGCTGACGGGCCGCCGCTGATTCAGGCGGTTCAGATCCCAGGTGTTGGCGTTGAGCACGTCGTTTTGCAGATACCAGTACCCGGAGCCGTGGTAGGAGCCGGTGCCGCGTTTGGTGACCAGCATCACTTCGCTGCCCGCCGCCCCGCTGAAGCTCGCGTTGGGATTATTGGTGGCCACCTTGAACTCCTGCAGACTCTCGACCGGCGTCGGAATCGAACCCTCCGGCGCCCCCGTGAAGCCGGTGAAATAGTCCGAGTTGGCCGCGGTGGTGTTGGTGACGTTGCCGCCGTCAAGCGTGATGGTGTTTTGCTCGCTGCCCGCGCCCGCCACCTGCCCGCCCTGACGCGAGCTCTGGTTTGGTCCCTGCTGCGGCATCGAGGCCGGCTGGTACAGCAGCAAACTCGTCGCCGAGCGCGTCCGCGTCGGCAGTTCAATCAGCGTCTGCCCGCTGATCGTCGAGCCGACGGTCGAGTCCATGGTTTGCAGCGCCGCAGTCGCAGTCTCGTTCACTTCCACCGTCTGGTTCGCTGCTCCCACCTGCAGCTTCAAATTGATGGCGTAGCTCTTGCCGACTTCCACCGTCAGGTTCGACTGCTGCGCCGTGCGGAACCCCTTGGCGTTCGCCGTTACCGTGTACTCGCCCGGATTTACGCCGATGAAACTGTAGCGCCCGTGGCGGTTGCTGATGGTGGCGCGCACTTGTTGCGTCGCCTGGTCACGCAGCAGCACCGGGGCGCCGGGAATCGCCGCGCCCGACGGATCCAGAATCACGCCGATGACGGTGCCCGAGTTTGCTGTTTGAGCCGCAAGCGGACCCGCGGCCAAAGCGCCGGCGAGAAGCAACGGCAGAACATAAACCGCACCTGCAAGTTTCATAACCCCTCCGTACGCGGCTAATGTATCACGCCTTTTGACAAGATTCAGCCAGCCAGCGCAAAATATCTGCCCAGCCTCGGTGATTGCTGCCATCCGCCCAGTCACCGGGCCGGAATGGGTCAGCCGAACCTGAGTCGCACCGTTCTTTTCAGTAAGTTCGAACCGCACCACCGGCGTACTACCACGAAATCCGTTCCCCGCCGCTGAGGACGAGATCGAGAAGGGCATCGGGGTTGGGGGCGTGGACGGGGATGAGGTGCCCCTGATACGGGCGGAGGACGCGGAGGGTGCGGGCGAGGGTATTGGTGTCGTAGAGGCCGGCGGCGTTGAGCGCCTGGCGCACACTGCCGGGCAGAGGAGCGGCGACAGCTACGCCTTGGACGGTGACCGCGATGCCGGCTTCGAGGGTGTCGTCGGCGGGAGTGACGAGGCAGCGGATGCCGGGGACGCGCATGCTGGCGCAGGAGCGCGGATTATGGTGAAGAATGGTGGTGGCTTGCGCGAGGGCGGCGTGGGTGCGGGCCGCCACCAAGGCGACATCGTGCGCGTTGGGCGCGATGCGGAGATAGAAGAACAGACGCAGGTAGACGGGCGGGCCGGCGAGCGGCAGGGGAATGGGCGCGGGCGGAATGTGATGCGGAACGGGTGCGTTCTGCACGCGGGTCGAGCGCAACTGGAGCCAGCCGCGGCCGAGCCCGTCGTGGCTGCGGAAGCGGTAGCGGCGCGCGACGTAGCCGCGATCGTAGCGTCGGGGCTGATTCTGGTGCAGAGCGTAAGTGAGGTCCAGTTCGACCGCGCCTGCAATGTCAATGTATTGCTGCGTTCCGTAGGCGCCAAAGACGATGCGCTGCGCAAGGCCGGGGTCCAGGGCGACATCGGCGGCGGTGCGCCGAAGCAGCGTTTGGCTTGCCTCGGGGCTAAGGCAGCCGGCGCCGACGGCACTTTCCAGCGTGTTGTGCAGGCTCTGGATGCCGTGCAGGAGGGGGACGGGGAGATTGCCGTGAAAATGGCTGAGCCGGGAGTCAACCATCACCCCGACGTCCCGGTTGCGAAGGCGCCAGGCGAAGCCAAACAGCGCGCCGCCGTCGTAGCCGCCGTGCAGCGCGCGGCAGGCAGCGCCGCCCTGCAACCGCAGGTGCAAACGCCGCGGCTTGGCGTGGGCGGCCGCGCGCGGAGGCTGCAGCGCGTTGGGTCCGTACGCGTTCGCCGTCAGCGTGTAATGCAATCCGCTGGGCGCGCAGCCGGCGAGGACAGCCGCCAAGACTACGGCTGCAAGCGATAAATGGTGCGCGGGAAGGGAATCGCCTCGCGCACGTGTTCCAGGCCACATATCCAGCTCACCACCCGTTCGATCCCCATGCCGAAGCCGCCGTGCGGCACCGAGCCAAAGCGCCGCAGGTCCAGATACCATTCCAGCGGCTCGGTCGGCAGCTTATGTTCGGCAATGCGCTCCTCCAGCAGCGCCAGGTCGTGAATGCGCTGGCTGCCGCCGATGATTTCGCCATACCCCTCCGGCGCCAGCATGTCCACGCACAGCGCCAGCTCCGGCCGCTCCGGATCGGGCTGCATATAAAACGCCTTCACCGACGCCGGATAGCGGTGTACCATCACGGGCCGGTCGAACTGCTGCGACAGCAGCGTCTCGTCGCCGCCGCCCAGGTCGGTGCCGTACTGCATCGTGCCGCCGGCTTGGTTCACCCGCTCGACCGCCTCGTCGTAGCTTACGCGCGGGAAGGGAAGCTGCACCGCCTCCAGTTTCGTCACATCCCGCTCCAGCGTCTTCAACTCCGCCCGCCGGTGCTCCAGCACCCGCCCCACCACGAACGCGACCAGCCGCTCCGCCAGCGCCATCACGTCGTCGAGCGAGGCGAAGGCGACCTCCGGCTCGACCATCCAGAACTCGGTCAGGTGCCGTCGCGTCTTGCTCTTTTCCGCCCGGAACGTCGGCCCAAACGTATAGCACTTGCCTACTGCCATAGCGACGGCTTCGGCATAAAGCTGCCCCGACTGCGTCAGGTACGCCTTGCGGTCAAAGTAATCCACCTCAAACAAATTGCTGGTGCCTTCGCACGCATTCGACATTAGAATCGGCGCATCGCCCAGCACAAAGCCGTCCTGGTCGAAAAAATCCCGCACCGCCTTGATGATCTCGTGCCGCACGCGCAGAATCGCCGCCTGCCGCTGGCTCCGCAGCCACAGATGCCGGTGCTCCATCAAAAACTCAATGCCGTGTTCCTTGGGTGTGATCGGGTACGGATGTGCCGCATCCACCGCCTGCACCACGGTCACATCCTCGACGTCAATCTCGTATCCGCCCGGCGCCCGCGCGTCTGCCCGCACCGTTCCCAGAATCTCCAGCGACGACTCCTGGCTCAGCCCCTTCAGCCGTTCGAACACTTCCGGCGCAACGTTCTTCTTGAACAGCACGCCCTGAATCCAGCCCGTGCCGTCGCGCAGAATGGGAAACAGCAGCTTGCCGCTCTCGCGCAGGTTGTACAGCCAGCCCCGCAGCCGCACCCGCTGCCCTTCGTGCTGGCCGATCTCGTGAATGGAAACGTAGGGTTCGCTCATGCCGGTTATTATTTTATCGAAGGAGTGCACCATGCCCGCCGCCAAGCCGATTCCCGACGGCTACCACAGCCTCACGCCCTACCTTATCGTCGCCGGCGCTGCCGCCGCCGTCGCGTTTTACCAAAAGGCCTTCGGCGCCACCGAGCGCCTGCGCATGAACAAGCCTGACGGCCGCATTGGCCACGCCGAAATCCAGATCGGCGATTCAGTCGTGATGCTGGCCGACGAGCACCCCGAAATCAGCGCCTTCGGCCCCGGCCACTATGGCGGCGCCTCCGTCAGCTTCGTCATCTACGTCGCCGACTGCGACGCCCTCTACCGCCGCGCCCTCGCCGCCGGCGCCACCAGCGAGCGTGAGCCCACCGATCAGCCGTACGGCGACCGCATGGCCGGTGTGCGCGACTCCTTCGGCTACACCTGGTGGCTCGCCACCCACATCAAAGACGTGCCCGCCGAAGAACTCGCCAAAATGGGCTAGCTTTCAGCCCGCGAGTTCTCCAGTTGCCGGAAGCAGTCTTGCAGCTTCTGCTTCAGGTCCAGCTCGTGATTACCGGGCAGGTCCGTCACTTCCAGCACCAGGGGCACACTCACCGGAACCTTGCGCAGCCACTCGGCCCAGGCGATTGTGCCATCGCCCGGCCACAGGTGCTCATCCTGCGTTCCGTGGTTGTCATGAATGTGCGTGGAGCGCACCCGCGCGCTCAGCGCCTCCCAGCTTCGCTCCAGGCCACCGCCGCCAAACAGATGTTCGGCCAGGTGCGCGTGGCCGGTATCAAAGCAAATGCCCACGTCTTCGAGATGGCTGACTTCCAGGAACGGCAGCAGCCGCTGCGGTTCGCCAAGCCCGTTGGGAATGTTTTCCACCAGCACCGTGATCCCGGCCTGTTTCGCCAGCAGCCGGATACGCTCCAGGCTCGAAAGCGCGTGATCCGCCATGCGCTCGTTCCACTCCGCGCGCGGTGCGCCGAGGTGCTGAATCAGCAGCGGGAACGAAGCCCGTTCGCTGAACTCAATCACCCGCTCCACTTCATCGAGCGCGTTCACTCGCCGCCGCGGATCGGTGTCGGCTATGTTGAGCGGCATTTCCCCGGTCCGCCCATCACGCTCGTCGGCGTAAATTGGACTGTGTACCGAGTGCAGCTTCAGCGGGTTTGCGGCGAACCAGTTGCCCAGCTCTTCCGTCTGCGAGCGGTTGTGGTAGTCGAAGCTTACCCGCCCGCAAAACAACTCCACGCCCGCCGCGCCGGCGCCTTGCAGTAGATCCAGTTGCGCCGCGCCCAGCCGCTGGAAGCGGAACAGTTGCGTGGAAACGATCGCAGCCATAGGCGTCAGTACGCCACCGCGGCGCCGTCCGCGCGCGGGTCCGTTGCCGCCATCCGCATGCCGGTCTTGGGGTCGATCTCGATCGCTTCCACATCGCACCACGTCCGGCCGATCTTCAGCGGATAGCCCATCTTCGCCAGGAGCGCGATGGTGTCGGGTGAGAACCGGTCCGGTCCTTCCAGGTACACCGCCTTCGGCATCCATTGCTGGTGGAAGCGCGGTGCGTCCACCGCCTGCTGCACCTTCAGCCCGAAGTCGAGCACGTCGGTCATGACCTCAAACACCGACGTAATAATCCGCGGTCCGCCCGGCGACCCCACTACCAGAAACAACTTGCCATTCTTGGCCACTATCGTCGGCGTCATCGACGACAGCGGCCGCTTGTACGGCTCAATGTCGTTCACCTTGCCCTGAATCAGCCCGAACCCGTTCGGCGATCCCGGCTTTGACGTGAAGTCATCCATCTCGTCGTTCAGCAAAAATCCCAGCCCGCTCGGCGTCACGCCCGACCCAAAGTAAAAATTCAGCGTATAGGTCACGCCCACCGCATCCCCAGCCCGATCGACCACGGAATAATGCGTCGTTTCCGTGTCGCCATTCCAGTTGGGCACCGGCCCGGCGCCCACTTCGCTGCTCAGGCTCGCCTGCTCGGGCTTGACGCTCGCCCACCGTTTGGCTGCATATTCCGGGCTGAGCAGCGTGGCCAACGGCAGCTTGGCGAATCCCGGATCACCCAAATACACCGCGCGGTCGGCAAATGCCCGCCGCATGGCTTCGATCTCATCGTGCAGCGCCGCCGCTGAATCCATCCCGTCCGGCACGAACTGCGAATGATTCAGCATGTTCAGCATCTCGAAGATCACCACTCCGCCCGACGACGGCGGCGGCGAGCTGATGATGTGATAGCCGTGATAGTCCATCTCCAGCGGCTTGCGCCAGATAGCCTGGTAATGCTCCATGTCCTTCAGCGTGATCAGCCCGCCATGTGCCGCCTCAAACGCCGCCAGCTTGTGCGCAATCGGCCCCCGGTAAAACGCCGCCGCGCCGCCTCGCGCAATCTCCCTGAGCGTCGCCGCCAGCTCCGGCTGCTTGAAAATGTCGCCGGCCTGGTAATAGTTGCCGTTGCGCTGAAAAATCTGGTGGCTGTTGGGATAGTTCGCCAGCTTGCCTGCCCGCATCAGCCGTGCCTCGTGCGTATCCAGCGGAAATCCATCCTCCGCCAGCCGGATGGCCGGCGCCATGTCCTGCGCCAGCGTCAGCTTCCCCAGCCGCTTCTGCGCCGACACCAACCCGGCGACCGTTCCCGGAATGCCCGAGGCCAGCATGCCGTTCAGACTCCGGCCTTTGACGATGTTGCCCTGCGCGTCCTGGTACATCGTCGGCGTCGCTTTCCCCGGCGCCTCTTCGCGGAAGTCCACGAAATAGCTCTGCCCATCCGCCTGGCGGATGAGCATGAACCCTCCGCCGCCGATGTTGCCGGCGTCCGAGTGCGTCACCGCCAGCGCAAAGCCCACGGCTACCGCCGCGTCTACCGCGTTCCCGCCCTCTTTCATGATCGCAATGCCCGCCTGGCTGGCATGAGCCTCCGCGCTCGAAACCGCGCCGTGCGCGCCCAGCGCCGGCAGGTGTTGGCCCAGGACCGGCAGCGCCAGTGCGGTGGCAATTACACAGGCAACCCGGAGGCCGGGCCGGGGATCCCGGAGCCCCCAGCCCGGCCGAGCGTCAAGCGGGTGGCGTGGCGCAGCCACGCCCGGCCCCGCGCCAGTCAATGTCAGATTCCTAGTCATAGCGCATCCAGCATAGCGGAAAAATCCCCGCTTGCGCAGCCGGGCGGTTTTCAGGTATTCAAAAGATGCGCCGCCGCGCGGATTCGCTGATAAGCTGATCCGCTGAGCCGCTGCTCCGCTGAGTTTATGCAACGCCTCTTCTATTCCCGCCGCGATCTGCTGCGCATGTTGCACTTGCGCCCGCGCCAGCTTGCCCGCTGGGAGCACAATGGCCTGTTCCCCCGCCGCGACCGCTACGAGTGGCAGGACCTGCTCCGCGCCCGTGCCCTGCGCCAGTATGATTCGGCAAACATTCGCTCCGGCGTGGTGGCCACCAGCCTGCGCGCCGCCAGCGAGCGCGAGCCGGCACTGGCCGAGGATCCTTCCAGCAACGCCCGCCTGGGCGTCTTCGCCGGTCGCGTCGAGCTGCGCTATGCCGGCGTCTATATGGATGCCCTCAGCGGCCAGCTCCGCTTGCCTTTCGAGATCGGCGGTGAGCCGCCCGCGCCCGTGCGTGCTTCCACCGACGCCAAACAGGCGCGCGCCGAGCGCAAGCGCGAGGAGGCCGAGCAGTGGTTCGCCTTCGGCCTCTCGCTCGAGGGTGATCCCGAGCTGCGCGACCAGGCCGCCGCCGCCTACGAGCACTGTCTCCTGTTAGATCACGGTTTTCTCAGTGCCTACATCAATCTCGGCACGCTGCGCTACCATCAGAAGGATTTTGCCGCCGCCGAGCAGTGCTACCGCAAGGCCCTCGATCTCGACCCCACCTATGCTCTCGGCCACTTCAACCTCGGCAATGTGCTCGACGAAACCGGCCATCTTCCCGATGCCATCGCCGCCTATCTCACCGCTGTCCAGCTCGTACCTGCCTACGCCGACGCCCACTACAACCTCGCCCTCGCCTACCAGCGCCTCGGCCAGCCCCGCCGCGCCGTACCCCACTGGCGCGAATACCTCGGCCTCGACCGCTCCAGCCCCTGGGCCCAACACGCCCGCGCCCAGCTCAAGCAGGCCCTCGCTCGCGACGCCCTCCAGCTCGTCGAGTCGAAGAACGTATGCTAGCATATATGTCATGACGCGAACGACAGTTTACCTGGACGAGGGCGATTACCTGCACCTGAAGCGATTGGCCCGCGAACGTCGCTTGGCCCCGGCGGCCCTGATCCGTACCGCTATTTCCGACTACGTCCGCCAGCACGGCCAGAAGCGGCCTTGGCCGAAAAGCATCGGCGCCGGCCACAGCGGCCTCCCGGACTTGGGCACCCACGACGAGGGTTATCTCGAAGGCTTTGGCGAGGAGTGATCGTTATCGCCGATTCCAGCGTGATGATCACACTCCTGGACCGGAGTGAAATCGAGCACAGGCGTTTGCGCGCGCTTTACAAGCGAACCGGCGAACACTGGCTGTTGCCGTCGGCCATTTTGCCCGAAGTCGATTACCTCATCAGCGTGCGACTGGCCGCCTCGGTTCAGGCAGCCTGGCTCGACGACCTGGCCCAGGGTACGTATACGGTCGCCTGGAACGATCAATCGGACTTGGCTGCGGCCATCGCGCTGAATCTCCGTTACGCGGATCTGGGCCTGGGCCTGGTCGATGCCCTGGTAATGGCCACCGCCGAGCGTCTCCACGCCACCGCCATCGTCACCCTCGACCTCCGCCATTTCGCCGCCGTGCAGTTGAAAGGCAACCCCCGCCTCTGGCCCCGCGACGCCTGATTTAAAAGCGTCCGCGAAAGCGATTCGCCCGGTCGAACTCGTCGCGCAGTGATGCTTTCGCCAGCTGTTTGCGGACCTGCGCCAGCCGTTTTTCCATCGCTTGCAGTGTCGCTGCTATGGGCTTGATATTGGTCTCCGCGATGTCGCGCCACATCGAGTACGGGCTCGCGCCCAGCCGCGTCATCTCTCGCATCGCCCGTCCACCTACGGCACGCAGATCCTGCGACGCTCCAAACTCGTCCTCCAGTGCCGCCGTCAGCGCCGTTGCCAGAAACTGTGGCAAATGGCTCGCCCACGCCACCAGTTCATCGTGCCGCCCCGGCTTGAGATCAAGCGTCCGGCAGCCAAACTTTGCCACCCAGCTTCGCCATTCCCCGCCTGCATCTCCCAGCGGAGTAAAAAGCCACATCGCGCCCTGAAACAGTCCAGCTTCGGCCACCGCGGCTCCGAACGTTTCCTTGCCCGCCATCGGATGCCCCGGCAAAAATTCCGCCCGTCCCGGCCGGTTGTAGTTTGCCACCGCGCAGGCGCAAATCTGTTGTTTGGTGCTGCCCACATCCGTCACAAGCTGGCCTTCGCGCAGTTCCGGCCCCAGCCGCAGCATCCATTCCAGAATCGCCAGCACCGGCGTCGCCAATACAATCACATCGCTGGCCTTGGCCGCCGCCACCGGTTCCGCTGCGACGGCATCGACCGCCTGCAATCGCAGCGCGGTCTCCGCTTCTGCTGGATTCCGGTCCCACCCGGCAATGTCGCCTTGAAAGCCCGCCGCGCGCAGCGCCAGGCCCACCGAGGCGCCGATCAGCCCGGTGCCGATAATCAGAACCCGCTGCATGCGGTCTTAGTGTACGTGAACGGCGAGCGTAAAAGGCACCGTCACTGGTGGCTTGCAAAGCTGGTCATTACACGCCTGGTAGCGGAACGTCCCGTGCAGCAGAGCGTTCCCCGCCGCTCCCGTCTTCAAAATGACCGGTACAGTGAACGTGCCCTCAAATACATTCAGCGGCTGTCCCGGCGCAAAGCTAAAGGTATGCGCCTTCGCCTCAGGCCAGTTGACCTTGGCCACCGACACCCCATCCGCCGCTGTCAACGAAATCCTCGACGGAATGAGATAGTCCAGCTTGGGATGATTCGACTGAATATGAAACCCCGGCTGAACCGCAATCTTGAAATCCGCCGTAGCGGTACTATGCGCCTGCGCCTGCACCCCCACTGGCGCCGCAATCTTCGCCACCCCCGGGTTTTGCGCAAGCGCCAGCGCGCCAATCCCAAAGAGCAGCACCACCCCCAGAGCCTTAAGCTGTAAGCTGCAAGCTGTAAGCTGTAAGCTTCTTTTACAGGATTCCACGGATCGCCTTATCCAGTTCTGCCAAGCCTTCGAGGCCCGTCACCCGCTGTGTGATCTTGCCCTCTTTATTGATAAATAATGTCGTCGGCAGCCCGAATGGCACACCGTACGTGGCCTGCAGCGACTGATTGTCCCAGACCATCCGGTAGTTCGTCGGGTGCTTCGCCAGAAAGTTGCTGACGTCGTTGATCGAGCTGTCTTCGGAAATGCCGATGATCACCAGCCCCTGCCCGGCGTACTGTTTCTGCAACTGCTCCCACCAGGGCCGCTCGACATTGCACGGTCCGCACCAGGTCGCCCAGAAATCGAGCACCACCGGATGCCCCGCAAATTGCGCCAGGTTCAGCGTCTTGCCACTTGGAGTCGGTAGTGTCCAGTCCGGCGCTGTGCGGCCAACCGGATTGCCCGTTTCCAGAATTGCGTTCGCCGGCGAGCCGTTGGCCTCGGCGACCGGCTGGTTGGCCATGGTCTTCTCATGGCTGAAGGCGAGGTATACCAGTCCGCCAATGATGATGATCCCGATAATGACCCAATTCCACGCGCTGGATTTTCGGTTCGGGGTAGTTTGTGGTGTCGGCTCGGGCACGCGGCTCCTCCTACAGCATTAGCTTATTGAAAAACGGGATTTGCGCCAAGTAACCGGAAATCATGGTGAACCGGTGCGTCAGCAGCAGGGCGCCAATCAGCAGCAGCAGCACGCCCGAAATCCGCTCCACGGTTCCCAAGTGCTGCCGGAATCCCTTATAGAACGTAGCAAATCGGTCAATCGCCAGCGTCGTCAGCAGAAATGGCACCGCCAGTCCCGCCGAGTACACCGCCAGCAGAAAAATCCCGTGGCTGACCGTTCCCACATTCGCCGCCAGCAGCAGAATCGTCGCCAGCATCGGCCCAATGCACGGCGTCCAGCCGAAGGCGAACGTAAAGCCGACCACAAAAGCGCCCAGTCCGCTGCTGACACTGATCTTCTTGTGTACCCTTTTGTCCCCGTAGAGTGCGCTGATCCGCACCACGCCCAGAAGGTGCAGCCCAAACAGAATGACGATAATGCCGCCAATCTCGCTGAACAGCTCCTGATGTGTCCGCAGCGCCTGCCCCACCGAGGTTGCCGTTGCCCCCAGGGCAATAAACACCAGCGAAAATCCGAGAATGAAGAAAATCGAGTTGGCGATCAGCACGCCGCGGGCGTGCCGCACGGCAACTCGGCTGCCGGCCTCCGTGGAAGTGGCCACTGCCACCCCTCCGCCGCCCGGTTGTGGTGCCGCCTGCCCCTCTCCGGGCAAGTTCTGTGTAATCCCGCCGGAGAGCAGCGAAACATACCCCGGCACCAGCGGCAGCACGCACGGGGACAGAAAGGAAAGCAGCCCTGCGGCAAAGGCGTACACGACACTGGCGTTGGCGGCGGCTTGCATTCCTTATTTTAGATTGCCATCTCCGGCAAACGATACACCGTTTCAGCATCAGCCATCAGCCATCAGCCGCTCCGATTCGCCCGCGGGTGCGGTGCCTAGCTGACCGCTGACCGCTGATCGCTGATAGCCATTCGCTATATCAGTCCCTGCGCCTTCCCAACCTTTTCCAGTATCCCCAACGCCTCCGCGAGTTCCGCCTCCGTATGCGTCGCCGTCACAATCGTCCGCAGCCGCGCTTTCCCTTCCGGCACGGTCGGAAACGCAAGGCCGGTCACAAACAGCCCGTTCTGGAACAGCGCCCGCGAAAACTCCATCGCTTTGCGCCCGTCCCCGATCATGATGGGCGTAATCGGCGTCTCGCTCGCGCCCGTATCGAAGCCCAGCTTGGTCAGCCCAGCTTTGAAAAACTTGGTGTTGTCCCACATCTTCTGTATCCGCTCCGGTTCGGCCTCGAGCACCTGAAATGCCGCCAGGCAGCTTGCCGCCACCGACGGCGGATGCGACGTCGAGAACAGAAACGGCCGCCCGCGCAGGTGCAGAAACTCGATCAGATCATTCGTCCCAGCCACATACCCTCCCAGCGACCCGATCGCCTTCGACAGCGTTCCCACCTGTACATCGACCCGTCCATGCACCCCAAAGTGATCCACCGTCCCGCGCCCGTTCTTGCCCAGCACCCCCGAGGCATGCGCATCATCGACCATCATCACCGCGCCGTATTTCTCCGCCACCGTGCACAGGTCCGGCAGCGGCGCAATGTCGCCGTCCATGCTGAACACCCCGTCGGTGATCAGCAGCTTCCGCCCCGGCTGCGGCGCCAGTTCTTTCAGAATCGCTTCGGCCGCGTTCACATCTTTATGGGGAAACACCTTGATCGTCGCCCGCGACAGCCGCGCGCCATCAATAATGCTGGCGTGGTTCAGCTCATCGCTCACGATGAAATCGTTGCGCCCCATGAGCGCGCCCACCGTCCCCGCGTTGGCCGTGAACCCGCTCTGAAACACCACCGAGGCTTCGGTGTGCTTGAACTGGGCGATATACCGCTCCAGCTCCATGTGGATGTCCATCGTCCCGCTGATGGTCCGCACCGCACCCGACCCCACCCCCAGCTTTTCCGTTGCCTGGAGCGCCGCCGCGCGCAGCTTCGGGTGCGTGCACAGCCCCAGGTAGTTGTTCGAGCTCAGGTTAATGACGCGCTTGCCGTCAAACGTTGCCACCGGAAGCTGTTCGCCCGACAGCACCCGGAGCTTGAACCGCAGCCCCTTCTGCTCCAACTGCTGCAGTTCGTCAGCCAGATATTTCAGTTGTGGACGCGCCATAAACCTACCCTCCCTCGAGAAAATTACGCCTGCGGATCGAGCAAAATTTTAGCCGCCTTGCCCTGGCGCAGCCGCTCAAACCCATCCTTGAACTGGCTCAGCGGCAGCCGCGTCGTGAACAGCGGCTCGAGCGGCAGCCGCTTCGCCGCCAGCAGCCCGATCATCTGGTACCAGGTGTCGAATAGCCTGCGCCCATTGATGCCCTGCACCGTGAGCCCCTTAAAAATAATGTCGTGGTTCAGATCAATCTCAACCGGTTTGTGGGTAATGCCCAGCAGGCTCAACCGTCCGCCCGCCCGCACCAGCTTCAGCGCCATGTGAATCCCGTCCGGATGCCCGCTGAACTCCAGCGCCGCATCCACACCCTCGGCCTGCACATGCTCCCGCACGGTTTTCAGCACATCGTCCTTCGCCGGATCCAGCACGAAATCCGCCTGCATCTGCTTGGCCAGTTCGCGCCGGAAGGGATTGACTTCGAGCGCAAAGACCGGCCCCGCGCCCGCCGCCCGCGCCACCGCAATCGCCATCAGCCCGATCGGCCCGCAGCCCACAATCGCCACGCTCCGTCCCGCGGTTTCCCCCGCCAGCACCGTATGCACGGCGTTGCCCAGCGGGTCGAGAATCGCCCCGTAGTCGGTCGTAATCTCCGCTTTCAGCGGCACAATATTGGCCGCCGGAATCTTCACGTATTCGGCAAAGCATCCCGGCCCATCCACGCCCAGAATCTTCACGAACTGGCAGATATGCGCCTGCCCGCTCCGGCACTGAAAGCAATGCCCGCAAAACACGTGCATGTCGGCCGATACGTACTGCCCCGCTTTGAGGCCCTCGACCTCCGCGCCCACCCGCTCGATATACCCGCAAAACTCATGCCCGAACGTCAACGGCGGATGAATCCGGTTCGCCGCCCACTCGTCCCATTCATAAATGTGCAGGTCGGTTCCGCAGATCGAGGCCGTATGCACCCGCACCAGCACCTCGCGCGGCCCAATCTCCGGCACCGGAACGGTTTGCAGCTCAGCCCCCGCCGCAGCGCGGGGCTTCACAAGGGCACGCATGGTGTTGGACATGGCGAAACTTCAGAATAGCAGCCCCCGGGAACTTTTCCGCCACCACCGGCGTATCCTTAACCTGAGCGAGCGACCCGAATGCTTACGTTCTGCGTATTGGCCTTCCTCTATTTCCTGCCCGCCATCCTGGCGCACAACAAGCGCAACTTCACCGCCATCTTCCTGCTCGACGCGCTCCTCGCCTGGACCGTCATCGGCTGGATCGCCTCTCTCCTCTGGGCCCTCGCCGACGAACCCGCCGCCCCGCGCGTCGTCGTCATCCCCGCCGCCGCCGGCGCCGCCTCCGGTCACTTCTGCGGCTTCTGCGGCGCCCCCATCTCCCAAGGCTGTCGCCACTGCCGCCGCTAGCGCTTGTTACACCCGGTCCTCGCCGATCATCTCCAGCCACAGTCTCAGCGTGAGGTCCTCGCGCTCCGGGTTCCCCAACTGCCAGCGCAATTCTTTCTCGCTCCCGCAGCAAATCCAAATCCAGCGGAATCGCTCGAGCCAGAAAGCGCACATCGGCCCGGTCCCGCTCCGTGTTCCGCTCCAGCTTCGAAAGCGCCAGATCGTAGGGATCCAGCACGCGTAACTGGAGGTTGCGAAAAGCCCCAGGCCACATCTCCGTCAACCGCTCCTCGCAGCCGTCCGGCACGGCAGCCACGGCGACGACTGGCGGCAGCTTGGAGGAGCCCTGAGCGCCAGCGGGCGGACCCTGCCGGGAATCGAAGTCCGCACTCCAAGCGACCAACGGGAGCGACCAGGGCAAAAAGTGGCGAGCCACTTCCAGGTAGACGCGGTGCTTCTTGTGCAAAGTTCCGCCCCGCTGGCCGAGCGTACTGATCACCGGCGGCACATCCGATGGCCGGAGCATGAGTACGTCCAAATCTGGTGTCGGCCGCGCGAAGCCATAAAACTGTGAAACCGCGAACCCACCCATGCACACCAGCCGCACCTCGGTTCCTACGGCCGCGTCCAGTTCCCGCAGGAACGAGCGCCACGGCTCCGGGACATACTCAACCCGCGGCATGATCAAGCTGCTCCGCCGTCAGGTCGGTCAGCAGGTTCCATTTCCGCGCTTTCGGCGACCGATGCTCTCGCAGCCACGTGCGCTCGGTCGCGGTCATCGCCTCATGACAATACGTGTCTTCCCTCGCCAGCAGCGAAGGTTCCAGCCCCCGCTCCCACTGCTCCAGGCTCTGCGCCCGCTTCTCGTCACCTGTCTTCCGCGCCACCCCCGCCGCCAACGCCAGCGTGAACCCCAGCCGATTTTGACAATCCCGCATCTTGGCGTTTCCGTTCAGCCAGTCTCGATCCAGTTCCTCAAAAGCATAAACCAGCCACGGCAGCCCTTCCGCCACGCGCCGGTCCAGTTCGGGTGTGCTGAGCCCGGTGAGCAGCACCTGTGCGGGATTGTGCCTCCTGGCCGCCCCGCTCCGGCGCAGGTAGGCAAACCCCGGATACCCCAGCGCCGCCAACTCATCCCGCACTGCTTCACTCGGCGCCCCAGCCGGCGCCACGCCGGCGCTCAGCGGTAGCGCGGTCGGCGCAAGCCGTAACCGGCTCACCAGCCGCCGCGCGTGCCGGCGTGGCACCGTGCGCCGCCCGCTCTCCAGCATCGACACGTACGCCTGCGTCACACCCAACACCGCCGCCGCGTGCTTCTGCGTCCAGCCCCGCTCTCTCCGCGCATCTTTCAGCACCCTCCCGTTCATTCAGTCCACTCCTCCACCCACCCACAACCACAATATAACATAATCTGTTATACGACACTTGCCCTCCGGCGTAGACTGGCATCAGGAGGCTTCGCCATGTCGCTCCGCCCCGTTAAAAAAATCATCCAGGCCAAACCTACCCTCGAAGGCGCCGGTGTCCATCTCCGCCGCGCTTTCGGCTGGGGCAGCACCAAAGACTTTGATCCCTTCCTGCTCCTCGATGACTTCCGCAACGACATCCCCGCCGACTACCTCGCCGGCTTCCCCTGGCATCCCCATCGCGGCATCGAGACCATCACCTACGTGCTCGCCGGCACGGTCGAGCACGGCGACAGCATGGGCCACCGCGGCGCCATCGGCTCCGGAGACGTGCAATGGATGACCGCCGGCAGCGGCATCATCCATCAGGAAATGCCCAAAGGGGACGCTGCCGGACGCATGCACGGCTTTCAGCTCTGGGGCAACCTGCCCTCTTCGCAGAAGATGATCGCCCCGCGTTACCAGGAGTTCAAAGCCGAAGAGATCCCCGAGCGCACCGAGGACGACGGCACCCACGTCCGCGTCGTCTCCGGCAATTTCTGGGGCCGCAAAGGTCCGGTCGAAGGTGTGGCCGCCGATCCCGTCTATCTCGACGTTTCCGTCCCGCCCGGGACCCGCCGCACCCTCCCCGTCGAGATCACCCGCCACGCTTTTGCTTACGTGTTTGCCGGCAGCGGCAAGTTCTGCAACGCCAGCGAGCCGCTGGCCGTACCCACCGAGCCTGTCGGCTGGCTCGATACCGCCCCCCCGCCCGCTGATGTCGAAAATCGCTCCCTCATCCTCTTCGACCGCGGCGACGAGCTCGAAGTCCACGCCGGCGAAGACGGCATCCGTTTCCTCCTCGTCTCCGGCAAGCCCATCGAGGAGCCCGTCGCCTGGTACGGCCCCATCGTGATGAACACTCAGGACCAGCTCCGCGAGGCCTATCGCGAGCTCCAGGAAGGCACCTTCCTCAAGACGCGCTAAGCGGCGGAGTGGCCAGCAGCGCAGCGCCGGGTTGGGGCTGCGGGCCCCCAACCCGGCGTGAGCACAAGCGGGACGCGCGGCATGAGCCGCGCTGGGGCCCGCGCCCAGAAATGCCCAGCTCCGCGAGGCCTACCGCGAGCTCCAGGAAGGCACCTTCCTCAAGACGCGCTAAGCGGCGGAGTGGCCGGCAGCGCAGCGCCGGGTTGGGGCTGCGGGCCCCCAACCCGGCGTGAGCACAAGCGGGACGCGCGGCATGAGCCGCGCTGGGGCCCGCGCCCAGAAATGCCCAGCTCCGCGAGGCCTATCGCGAGCTCCAGGAAGGCACCTTCCTCAAGACGCGCTAGTGCTTGCCGATGGTGTAGCCGATCGAAAACGCGAATCGCCAGGGCTGGCCAAACTCGCTGCCGCCGCCGAAGTAGGTCCGGAAGTCGGCCTGGAAAAAGGCGCCGCCGGACACATAGTGCTTCACCGCCACGCCCAGATCGAACGTGTTGTATTTGGGCAAAGAAAACGCCGCAGGTGCGAGCGGATTGATGAGGCATAGGCTGCACTTCGGTTGCGCCGTCTGCAGCCGCGCATACCCAAGCAAGAATTCCGGTGTCCAACTCTTCGCCGCGGCACGGACGGCGAGGTTCCCCTCCGCAGCGTAATTCCGCACCGAGGTGCCCACATTAAATGCAATCCCGCCCTCGAACCCTACGTTCTGGTCAATCCAGCCGGTTGCGCTGAAGCTCGGCCAAAACCCGTGCATGAAATTGCCGCCCAGCCCCGCGCCAGCCCCTGCGGTCAGATCCAGGCTTTGCGCTCCCAGCCCGACCGCTGCCAGGAGCACAAGGATGATGACGAGCTTGCACCTTTTCATGTTTTTCCCCACGTGTAACCGAGCACGACTGCAAGCCGTGTGATTCGGCCGCGAAACCCGCTCTCACCCAGCCAGAGTCTATCGCCGAGATAAAGGTGGTACTCGACCTGCAGGAAAACCGGCCCCTGCAGGTACGTTCGGACAGCTCCGCCCAAATGAAAGCTACTGCGATTTAGCTTGGGTATCGTGCATGGCACGAGCAGGTTCGCTTCGCAGCCGACGTCGGCCGGCCCTGTATCGAACCAACCGTAGCCGAGCATCAGCTCCGGCGTAAAGCGCATGGGTCCCGGCCGCAGCACGAAGTTGGCGTCCAGAACCCAGGGGTGTGCAGCGAATTTTCCAACCTCCAGATGCGTCGAGAACTCGCCATTGATGCCGATGTGCGCGTCGAACATCTTGGTGGCGCTCAACTCCGGCCAGAAGCCACCGGCCACATTGTTGTCGACCTGCTTGCCCGCGAGCGCCGTACCGCCCCCCGCAGCGAGATCGACACTTTGGGCGCCCAGGCTCACCGCCGCGAGCACAAAAAACACTGCGACCCACGCCCACTTGTTCATGCTTTCCCCCACGTGTAGCCAATCATCACCACAAAACGCGAAACATTGGTGTCGTACCTAAATCCCGTGAAGTTCAACCTGCTGCCGAGGTAAAGGTGGTAGCCGAACTGCAGAAATACGTGACGTTGCAGATACGTCCGGATCACCCCGCCAAGATGAAAGGCATTCCGGCTCAGCCGCGGCTGAGCGCAGGACAGGATGAGTCCCGGCTGATTGGAAGCGCAGGTCACAACCAGCCCCGGTCCGGAGAGATCCACCGCAGCATAGCCGATAAGTAGTTCCGGCGTAAACCGCTTGCGCGCTGGGCGCAGCGCCAGATTCGCCTCCAGCAGCCACGGGTGGTACGAGAGCGATCCGGTATCAAAGGAAAACGCGCCGTTATGCCGATGTGCGGGTTGAACATCTTGGTGGCGCTAAATGCTGGCCAGAAGCCGCCCGGAACACCGGTATACGCCGCTGTCCCACCGCCCGCAGCCACGTCAATGCTCTGCGCACCCAGGTTCACGCTCGTCACCAGCATCACTACCACAATCAACGTGCACCGCTTCACGGCTTCCCCCAGGTGTAGCCGATCATCACCGTAATCCGCTGCGGATGGCCCTTAATCTGATGCGCCCAGTACAGGCTGTAACCGAGCCGCAGAAACCACCGGCCGTGGATGTACCGCTTGAGCGCAAAACCCAAATGGTAAGCTGCATTCGTGATCGACATGTAACCCGGCCCAAAACCGCTCGGCAACCCCAAGGAAACAACGCCGTACTGCAGCACGCCGACGCCGAACAAGATCACCGGCGTGACCGGCCCGTTCACCGGCCGCAACGCCAAGTTGGCATCGAGCGCCCAAGGCCTGATGTTGGGCGGGTTATCCGTGGAGGCGAACGAAAACTCTCCATTCGCCCCCAGCAGCGCCCAAACCATCCCGTCGCGCTGACGGCCGGTCAAAACCCTCCGTGAAAGTTACCCCCGAAGCCAGTGCCCGCCCCGCCAGCCAAGTCAAAGCTGTGCCCACTCTGCGCCCATACGCACGTGGCCGCCAGCAGAAACAGCACGACAGTCCATGCGCTCCGCTTCATAAACGCGACTATAGTCCAAGTTCCAGGAGATTGCCAACCGTGGCCTTATAATCACCGCATGAGACACTCCTTGGCTCTCTCGTTTCTGCTCGGGGCTGGCTTGGTGATGACCGCCTCCGCCCAATCCACCCCCGCTCGCGACTGGCTGATGTTCGGCGGTTCACTCACCAGCCCCAGCGCCATCGCCAGCTCCGGCGGTATCACGGCCGCCAACGTCGCCAAGCTAAGCAAACGCGAGGTCCAGCTTCCCGGCACCGTCGATGCCAGCGGCATCTATCTGCACGGAGCCATGGTCAAGGGGGCGCGCCACAACACCCTCTTTTTGACCGCCCTCTACGGCAAGACCATGGCGATCGACGCCGATAGCGGCAAAATTCTCTGGGTCTACACGCCCTCGAGCTATAGCCAGCTCGCCGGCAGTCATCAGGTCACCAACTCCATTCCCGCCGCCGATCCAGACCTCAAGCACATCTACACTGCCTCGCCCGACGGATATATCGAGAAGCTGTCCGTCGCCGACGGCCACCAAATCTGGCGCACCTCCATCACCCGGCTGCCGCTGCGCGAAAAGATGGATTCCGGTCTCAAGGTCGATCGCGGCCGCGTCATCGCGGTCACCGCCGGCTACAACGGCGACCGTCCGCCCTACCAGGGCCACGTTGCCGTCCTTGACGCCGCCAGCGGCGAGTTGCTCCACGTCTGGAATTCGCTTTGCAGCGACCGCCCCGGCCTGCTCGATCCCAGCACTTGCTCCGAGAGTGACTCCGCCATCTGGGGCCGTCCCGGCCCCCAGATCGATCCCGCCACCGGCGACATCTTCATCGCCACCGGCAACGCCGCCTGGAACGGCAAAACCAACTGGGGCGATGCCGTCATCCAGCTCAACTCGGGCGCCACCCAAATGCTGGGCAACTATACTCCCGCCAATACCGATGAACTCAACGATCGCGATCTCGATGTCGGCTCGAGCTCGCCGGTTTGGCTCGGCGGCGGAATCATCGCTCAGGGCGGCAAAGACGGCACCTTCCGCCTCATCAGCATCGCCTCCATGGCCGGCACCGCGCCCCATAAGGATCACGAGCTCCAGGTCGCACGATTACCCGCCAACGACACCCGCCGCGGCGAAATGCTTTTCGGTCAGCCTGCGGTGTGGCAACATGACGGCGAGACCTGGGTCTTTGCTGCCACTGCCGCCGGCACCGAAGCCTGGGTGCTTGCCAACCGCAAGCTCTCGACCCAATGGAAAAACGCCACCGACGGCACCAGCCCCTTCGTTGCCGGCGACCTGCTCTACGTCTTCGATCCCGCGGGTTTGCTCAACGTCTATGAAGCCGCCAGCGGCAAGCGGGTCACCCAACTCGCCTGCCCACGCGGCCACTGGCAAAGCCCGGTCGTCATTGACGGCCACATCTTTATGACCGACGGCAACGCCAACCGCCGCTCCACCATCGGCACCCTCACCATCTGGAGCGTGAGATAAATCACCCGCGCGGCCAACGGGAGCGACCAGGGCAAAAAGTGGCGAGCCACTTACGCCGTGCGCCGCACCTCTGCAGCCTCCGGCCACTCCGCCCCCGGCTCCCGCTCCAGCTCCTTGCGATCCCAGCCCGCCAGGTTCGCTCCTGCTTCGTAGCTGCTCTGCAGAAAATCCAGCAGCATCGCGCGCGGCGAAGCAGCGCGCCGCACCACATCGTACATCAGGATGAACTCGCCTAGCCCCTGGTGAAAAAACGCCTCCGCCGGGCGTATCTTCTGCTTCGCGTATCCCTCCGGCGCCGGCACGGTATAGGCGTAAAACGCGGCATCTATCCCGCTGCCGCCCGGCCAGAACCCGGCGCTGCTGCACTCGTGCGAATAGGCTTCGCGCGTAATCGCATCCGCTCCCGGCCGCTCCGGCGCCCGCCGTCCGCAAAACCGCGTCGCCGCCAGATCGAAGCTGCCCCAGAAAAAATGCACCGGACTCGCCTTGCCGATAAACCGCGCCCGGAACTCCTCGAACACCGCATCGCACGACACCAGCACGCGATGAAAGCGCTGGACGTATTCCGGATCGTACGCCGCGTGAATCTTATCTTCCGCGAACGGAATCGGATCTGCCATCTCCGAAGGTCCCTCGGCGATCACCACCTCGATGCCCCACGTCTGCAGCACCGCGAAAAACTCGCGGTGAAAATCCGCTACCGTGTGCGGGTACAACGGAAGATATTGCCGCGCCCCGTCGCTGCCCCGCAGCGCAAGCTGATGATCGATGAAGTCGAATTCCGCCTCAAACGACCCTCCCTTCCACGGTATCGGAGACGTCGTCAGCCCACGCGCCGAGACGTACAGCGCCGAGTTCCACCAATGATTCACCAGGGGGCTGAGCGCCGTGCGCACCTTCCCCACGATTTGGGTCCACAGATGCAGCGTCGTGTAGCTCTCCTGCCAAGCCGCCAACGGCAATTCCGGCCAGCCCGCTTCCGTAATCATGCCCGCCTCCTGCCCCAAGCATAGCCGACGGCGGCAGCTTGGAGGATCCCTGAGCGCCAGCGGGTGGACCCCGCCGGGAATCGAAGCCCGCACTCCAAGCGACCAACGGGAGCGACCAGGGCAAAAAGTGGCGAGCCACCGTCACGGACAACTCGGGAGTGGACGTTCTGCACGGAACAAAGAAAGCGCGACTCCAGCCGCCACCAGCGCCGCGGAGCCAAACAGCACGAGCGCCGTCGTAAAACCTTGCGTGAGTACGATCTGGAACAACAGGCTGCCGAACCCAAAACCGGTAAACAGGACGAACGCCATAAGGCTCACCGCCTGGGCGCGGTTTCCGCGCAGGTCGGTGACGATGCCAGCGAGGAGAGGCTGGGTCAGATCGAAGCCCAACGAGAAGGCGACGATGGCCGCCTGGACCGCGACCAACGGGAGCGGTGCGGCCAACAGCAGCGCGCACACGCCGGTAAGCGCCACCCCCGCCGGAATGATGCGGGCGCGGCCGTGGCGGTCTGCCAGGCGGCCAATGACCGGACCAAACAGCAGACCGGGGACGCCGTACCCGAGGAGTGCGAATCCAATTCCAACTTCGCCAAGTCCGAAGCGCCGTTGCAGATACACCCCCAACCAGGTGTAGACGCCCGATTGCACAACCGCATTGAGGAGCACATACGCGTAGGTGCGGCGCCCTCGCGCCAGCGCCAGCAAGGCAAAATAGCCGCGGACGATCACAGCCAGCGGCGGCGCTGCGGATCGGGGCAGTCTCGGAATCGCCCGCAGTGTGATTGCGAGCACGACCACGAGGGCGCAGAGTGCAGCGACGATGAGGAACAGGCCCTGCCATCCAATCGCCGTTACCAGCAACGCGCCCACGGTGGCCCCGGTGGCGGTCCCTCCGGCAATCGAGCCGAACAGCCAGCCCAGGGCACGGCCGCGCTGCCGAAACGGCACGACATCACCGATCAGGGTAAGACCGATCGGCACCACCCCCGCAGCACCCAATCCCGCAGCCATGCGCCACGCCAGAAATTCGATGATGCCGGCGGACGACGCCGTGCCGATCGTGAACGCAATAAACAGCAGCAGTGACACCAGGATGACCGTGCGTCGTCCAAAACGATCGGAGAGCGGTCCCCACGCCAGCGTTGTCGTCCCGTAAGGCAGAAGGTAGGCCGGCACCGCCAGCCCCACCCAGGCGATCTTCGTGTGAAAGACTGCCGCAAGGTGCGGAATGAGCGGCGCCACCATGAAGGCCTGAACGAAGATCAGGAAGGCAGCGGTGCAGATAACGGGCAACATCCATGGCGCCTGGATTGGCGGCGCCGGCTCGGGCGCGGAGTCCCTCAACCCTTCGCCTGTGGCGGCAGCTTGGAGTAGCCCGGAGCGCCAGCGGGCGGACCCTGCCGGGAATCGAAGCCCGCACTCCAAGCGACCAACGGGAGCGACCAGGGCAAAAAGTGGCGAGCCACCTGCGGACGGCAGTTACGCGCCATGCGAGCGGAGCGCGGGCGGTGGTGCGGGTTACGGGCCATGCAGTGGCTAGTTGCCGTTGAGTTTGGCTTCCTGCACCGCAATCATTCTCTGCAGCAGTCGCGACCCGGGCGCCAGCGCGCGCGCCTTTGCCAGATCCGTTTTGGCCGCGGCGAATTGCTGTGCCGCCACTTCCGCCGCGCCCATGTGGTAGTAGCTCTGCGCCTGCACGGCGGCGGCCGGCTGAAACGCCAGCGCGCTCTTGTATGCGGCCACCGCCTCCGGATATTTCTGCCGCAGCATCGCAATCTGCCCCAGCGAAACATACGCCGGACCGGCCAGATTGTCGGTCAGCTCGTGCGCCCGCCTTTTCGTATAATGCGTCCCCGCAAAATCGAGTCCCTTGGCCGTAATCTGGAACGTCTTGACCACTGCCAGCACCTGCTGGTCGTAGCTTTCCGCTTCGCTCAGCAGTTGTTCCAGGTTCAGGTCGTTCGGGCTGACGTTGTCCGGAATGGTCATCCCCAGGCTCGACATCACGTACAAATCGTGCGGATCCAGCTTCAGCGCCGCCAGCCCGTAGTGCAGCTCGGGCAGAAATTCCTGCCGCATGCGGTGGTAGCGCACCGCCAGCACCAGCACCCGGACCATGTTCTTGCTCGTCGGGTAGTGCTGCTGAAAGCTGTCGATGGCAGCATCAAAAGTCGAAGGCTGCGAGTTCGGATCATTGAAGATCTGCACCATCGCCTTCAGACTGTCCCGCTCGGAAGGCCCGGTGGGAATCGTTGCCGTCTGCGCGAACGCCAGCGTGCCCGTCATCAGGACCAGCGCCAACCCCGCCGCGACTCCCTTGATGTGCATGCAAAGATTATAGCGGCCTACCGCATTCCGATGACCACGAACCGTCCCCGTCCCCGCGCCAGCAACTTGCCTTGATCATTCTGAATCTCTGCAGCAAAGTGTAGATTGCGCCCGTCCTGCGCCGTTTCTTGCGCGCGGATCGCAATCTCTTCCTCCGCGTGAATCGGCCGCAGATACTCCACCGCCAATTCCGCCGTCACGGCCCGCACGCCGTGCAGCCGGGTCAGCTTGCCCATGGCCTCATCCAACAGCAGTGCGATGATGCCGCCGTGCAATATCCCCTGGCTGCCCTGAAACTCCGCCCCAATCCGGAATCGCCCCTGCACCTGCCGTTGTTCCCGGTCCAGCTCAAAGCTCAGCCGCAGCCCGTGTGCGTTCCCTCCACCACAGCCAAAACATTGGTTATCCGGAACCGGCGCCAGTGTTTCAATCATGTTATTCAGCTTAGAGCAAAATCAGCATCACCCTCCAAGCCGGGAATCGAAGCCCGCACTCCAAGCGACCAACCGGAGCGACCAGGGCAAAAGGTGGCGAGCCACCAGACAGCTCGAACCACCGCGCTCGCATCCATCAGGCTCATGCGCGGCTGTGCCAAACAACGCTCCTCGGTTCCTCCCTGGGCATGGGCGCTCGTCGGCGCCGGCGCAACCGCCGCCATGGTGTGGGCGCGCCGCCGGGCGCGCGCCTTGCCGCGCGAGCTCCTCTTGCGCGCTACCATCACCATCCAGGCCCCGGCCGCTCGTATTTACGAGCTCTGGCGCGACCCGCATGTGCACGCCCAGTTGCGCCAGGCCAAGGTCACGCCCCTCGCCGGGAACGGCGCCAACTGGCGCTTCCGCCGCGACTTCCCCAACGGCGGCCACATCACCGGCGAAATCCACCTCACCCACGAGCAGCCGTCCGAGCGTCTCGAATGGGTCACGGAAAATCTGCAAATTCTTTTCCGCCCCGGCCTGCCCGTCCGCCATTGGCGGCAGCTTGGAGGAGCCCGGAGCGGCAGCGGGCGGACCCTGCCGGGAATCGAAGTCCGCACTCCAAGCGACCAACGGGAGCGACCAGGGCAAAAAGTGGCGAGCCACCTGCGTGTCTCTCCACGCGGCCTCTTGCAACTGCGCCCGTGTCCCAGGCGCTCTGGCGAAGCCGAGTGTACGGAGGTGCAACTGCGCTTCGCCGTCCTGGACGCGCCGTCGCTCCCTTGGGTACGCGCGCGGATTGCCGCCGGTATGCGCACCTCCCTGCGCCGCCTGCGCTCGCTCGCCGAAACCGGTGCGCTCGCCACCACCACTGGCCAGCCCGCCGGCCGCCGCAGCCGCAAAGGCCGCGTCTTGCTCCGCATCCTCAAGGGTCCGCAGTTTCAGCCCGAGCGGAAGGTAGGTTAAATGCAGGCCCTGTGCTGGTACGGCAAAAACGATGTCCGCGTCGAAACCGTCGCCGACCCCAAACTCCTGCTCCCCACCGACGCCATTCTGCGCGTCACCCGCACCGCCATCTGCGGTTCCGATTTGCATCTGCTACACGGTGCTGTTCCCGGCATGGCGGCCGGCGACATCCTCGGCCACGAGTTTACCGGCGAAGTCGTCGAGACCGGCCCGGAGGTGAAAAAGCTCCAGCGCGGCGATCGCGTCGTCGTGCCTTTTGCCATAAGCTGCGGCCAATGCTATGCCTGCCGCCATGAGCTCTGGGCGCTGTGCGACAACTCCAACCCCAACGCCGCTCTTTCCTCCAGGATCTACGGTGACGGCGTCGGCGCGCTATTTGGCTACTCCCACCCCATGGGCGGTTACGCCGGCGGTCAGGCGCAGTACGTCCGCGTCCCCTACGCCGATGTCGGCCCGCTGAAAATACCCGACGGCGTGAGCGACGAACAGGCCCTGTTGCTCAGCGATATTTTCCCCACCGGCTACATGGCCGCTGAAAATTGCGATCTCCACCCCGGCAACACGGTCGCCATCTGGGGTTGCGGTCCCGTAGGCCAGTTCGCCATCCGCAGCGCCCTGATACTGGGCGCCGCCAGGGTTATCGCGATCGACCGCATTCCCGAGCGCCTCCGCATGGCGGCCGCCGGCGGCGCCGAGCCCCTGCACCCGAACCAGGTGGACGATCTGCAGGAAGAGCTGCTTTGGCGCACCAGCGGCCGCGGTCCCGACGCCTGCATCGATGCCGTCGGCCTGCAGCCGCATGGCCGCCGCCCCGGCTCCAGTCAAGGCGCGACGGTCTTACATCAGGCCATCGCCGCCTGCCGCAAAGGCGGCACAGTTTCCATCCCCGGCGTTTACGAAGGCGACCTCAACGGCGTACCCTTCGGCACCGCTTTTGCCAAGGGCCTGACCTTCCGCATGGGCCCCACCCACATCCACCGCTATCTCCGACCCTTGATGCAGCGCATCCAGCAGGGCGAAATCGACCCTGCCTTTGTCATCACCCATCGCTGCCCGCTCGCCCAGGCGCCGGAAGCCTATCGCCTCTTCAACCACAAACAACAGGACTGCATCAAAGTGGTGCTCAACCCCTGGCCCCAGCAAGCAGCGTAATTTGAATCCGAGAGAGAGGTATTGTCATGAAAAAGCCAACCCTGGCCGCCCGCCACAGCAGCAACCCCCAAACCCTTCCCATCGCCGAACTCCACACCCCTTCCGATCTGGACGATGAGGCCACGCGCGAAATCGCCTTCGCCCTCAATACGCTGCTGGCCGATTCCTTTGCCCTCTACATCAAGACCAAGAACTTTCACTGGCACATGAGCGGCCCTCACTTCCGCGACTACCATCTCCTGCTCGACGAGCAGGCGGCGCAGGTCCTCGCCACGAGCGACCCCATCGCCGAGCGGGTGCGCAAGCTCGGCCGCCCCACTCTGCACTCCATCCGCGGCATTGCCGACCGCCAGCGTGTCGCCGACAACGACGAGGAGTTCGTCGAACCTCATCAGATGCTGGCCGAGCTGCGCCAGGACAATCAGGACATGGCCGCGCACCTGCGCCAGGCCCACGGCGTTTGCGATGACCACGGCGACATCGCCTCCGCCAGCCTAATCGAAGTCTGGACCGACGAGGCCGAACGCCGCGCCTGGTTTTTGTTTGAAGCAACACGCGCGCTGTAGCGCGCGCATTGCTGCAAACACCCTGCGACCATCGGGAGCGACCAGGGCAAAAAGTGGCGGGCCACCCGAAGCGCGCAGCGCGAAGGAGGGTCCCTGCGGTCCGGTTTACTTTTCTAGGGGGTTTGTTTACGCTGACGGCGTGAGATTCCCCAAACTGCCGCTGTCACTCGCCGTCCTCTTGGCCCTGAGCTTGGCCCTGCCGTCGTTGGTCCAAGCCCAAGCCGGCTATATCGCCGCCTCCCCCAATGGTGTCATCGCCAGCGTCCCCACGCCTAGGTCCGTGCTCGGCTACAACCCCGGCGCCGACTTCAAGCTCGCCAGCTACACCGATGCCGTCGGCTATTTCCGCAAGCTGGCCGCGGCCTCCAACCGCATCAAAATCTTCGATGTCGGCAAGACCTCGCGCGGTCTCGCAATCTACCTCACCGTCATCTCCGCGCCTCAGAACCTCGCCCAGCTCGACCATTACCTCGAGATCAACCGCCGCCTCACCTGGGCGCGCGGCCTCACCGATGCCCAGGCGCATCAGTTGGCCCAGCAGGGCAAGGTCGTGGTCCACATCGATGGCGGCATGCACTCCACCGAAGTCGCCGGTGGCCAGAGCATGATCGCCCTCGCCTACAAGCTCTGCTCGGCGCAAAACGACCCCCGGATCTCCGCCATCCTCAACAACGTCATCTTTGTCCTCTGGCCCACCCTCAACCCCGACGGCCAGAACGAAGTCGTCGCCTGGTATCGCAAAAACCTGGGCACCAGCTTCGAAGTCGCTCCCATTCCGTTTCTGTTTCAAAAGTATGTCGGCCATGACAATAACCGTGACGGTTATATGAACAACATGCTCGAGTCACAGGAAATCACCACACAGGAGCTCAAATGGAATCCCGAGATCTGGTACACCCAGCACCAGACCGCGCCCTTTCCCGCCCGCATCTTCATCCCGCCCTTCGTCGATCCCGTCTCGCCCAACATCAATCCCATCAACATGCGCTGGCTTAACCAGATCGGCATCGCCATGGGCACCTATCTCGACGAGCACGGCATGCCCGGCGCCATCCACCGCGTCGGCTTCGACAACTGGTATCCCGGCTATCAGGACTTCACCGGTATTTTCCGCAACGAAATCGCCTTCTTCACCGAAACCGCGCTCTTCGGCTACGCCACCCCCCACTTCTACACCCTGCGCGATTTTCCCGCCGCCTACCGCAACCTCAAGCCCCAGATCTTCTACAACAGCCCCTGGCGCGGCGGCTGGTGGCGCCTCGGCGACGCCGTGCGCTATATGGTCGGCGCCTCCATGTCGGTGCTCGACACCGCCGCCAAGTACCACGAGCAGTTGCTCTACAACAAGTACCAGACCGGTCGCGACGCCATCGAGAAGTTCACCAACAATCCGCCCTACGCCTACGTCATCCCCGCCGACCAGCCCCGTCTTGCCGAAGCTGCGCGCCTGGCCAAAGTCTTCTCCGTCAACGGCGTCGAAGTGCATCAGGTCAAGACCTCGTTCGCCGCCAACGACCGTACCTATCCCGCCGGCTCCTGGGTCATCCTCATGAACCAGCCCTTTTCTGAGTTGGTCCGTGAGCTGATGCAGCCCCAGGTCTATCCCAGCATCACCGCCAATGGCCGCCCCGTCCGCCCCTACGACGTCGCCGGCTGGACGCTGCCGGAGCAAATGAACGTCGAAGTCGACAAAGTCGATCAGCCCATCACCGCCGCGCAGCTCGCCGGCCTCACCCTGCTGCCGGCCGTGAGCACGCCCAATGGCAAAATCACCGGCAGCGGCGATGTATTCCTGCTGCCGCCCGACTCCGACCAGCACTTCCACGCCATGAACCTGGCCCTCGATGCCGGCGCCCACGTCAGCGTCGTCACCTCCGGCGCCAATAAAGACCTGCCCGCCGGTACCGCCGCCGTCAGCGGCCTCAGCCGCTCCCAAATGCAGTCCATCCTTGATCAAGCCCAGACCTCGGCTCGCGCCGCCGCCGCCGTCCCCGATGGCGCCGTCGCCACGCGCAAGCCCCGCGTCGGCCTCTACCGTTCCTGGCAGGCCAACATCGACATGGGCTGGACGCGCTGGATCCTGCAAAACTACGACTTCCCGCCCGTCCTGCTGCGCAACGCCGACATCCAGGCCAGCAACCTCAACGCCCGCCTCGACGCCATCATCCTGCCCGATCAGCGCGCCTCCGGCATCCTCAACGGCTGGCCCGACGGCGTGATGCCCGGCCCCTACGTCGGCGGCGTCGGCAAGCAGGGCGTCGCTAACCTGCGCAAGTTCGTCGCCAACGGTGGCACCCTCATCTGCTTCAATCAGGCGTCGCTGTTCGCCATCGAGCACTTCGGCCTCCCGGTCACGGACGTGCTGCACGGCGTCAGCCCCAGCAAGTTCTACAGTGCCGGCTCGCTCATCTGGACCCACGTCGAGCAGCCCGAAATCGCCGGCACCTGGGGCATGCCCGCCGCCCAGGCCGCGATGTTTGACAACAGCCTCGCCTTCGCCACCGAAAAAGGTTTCCGCGGCCGCGTCCTCGTCGTCTACCCCAACCGCGAAAACCCCCTCGCCAGCGGCTTCTTACTCGGCCCGGAATATCTCGAAGGCAAAGCCGCCGAGCTCGAAGCCGCCTACGGCAGAGGCCGCATCTACCTGTTCGGCTTCAAACCCCAGTGGCGCGGCCAGTCCCACGGCACCTACCCGCTCATCTTTAACGCCCTCTACGACTCCCCCGCCTCCGCCCACCCCACCGAGTTCGGCTGGCCCCCCGCCCCCAGAGAAATCCCCGCGAAAGACCCCGGTCCCGAAGCCATCCAAGCCCCCAAGACCCCCGCCCGTGGCCGCTTCGGCGGGCGTTGACATGCCATCATGATGTGATTACACTCGCGGTATGGTCCGCACGCAGATCCAGATCACCGAGCAGCAGGCCCGCTTCCTGCGCCAAAAGGCCCACGACGACCGCGTCTCCTTATCGGAAATCATCCGCCGCGCGATCGACCAGGCCGCTGCGACTGAGCAGGCCAAGCGCGATGACCTCGCCGCCAAATACGTCCGCGCGCAGCGATTCATCGGTTCCGCGACGCCGCTCCATGGCGAAACCGATATCGCAGAAAATCACGACCGCTACCTGAACGAGGGCTCGCGCTGGTAGGTTTGCTGGTCGACACCTCGGCACTGATCGCGCTGGTGAGCCCCATCGACCGCTTCCATCCACGCGCGGTCGCGGCGTTCCAGCAGGTGACGCTCCGCCGCTCCCACCTCATCGCCACCTCCTACGTGCTGCTCGAATCCCATGCGCTGTTAGATCGGCGTTTCGGCCGTGAGCGGGCTGGTGCGTTCGAGCAGGGCCTTGTGCCCCTTTTCGAAGTCCTCTGGGTGGACGAACGCCTGCATCTCGCCGGCCTGGAGCTCTGGCGCGCTAGCACGCGCCGCCTCAGCCTTGTGGACGCGGTTTCGCTTGCGGCAATGCGCCAGCACGCGCTCGCCGAGGTGTGGACCTACGACCGCGACTTCGACGAACAGGGCTGCGAAGTTTTCGGCTGAGCCGTCACCCCAGCCGCGCCGCGCCCTGCGCCACCTTCCGGATCGCCTCCCCGTAGGCGTGCATCAGCGCTTCCGGTTGCGCATAGATCGGATACTCGTCGTTGGTTACGCAGAACGAGTTAGCAAACATGGCGACCGTCGTGGGATAGTTCTCCGCCCGGTCTTCCGGATACCGCGCCTTGATCATCGGATGCTCCGACAGCGGCGCCGCGCCCCAGGTATCCACATCCACGCCCTCGGCCCGCAGCGCCGCCATGAAGGCATCGCGCAGCGCCGCCCCGCGCAGCTTCGTCTTCAGCTCCTCGGGCACGAGCGTCACCCGGTACTTGTGGTACACCGAAACGCACTCCTGCGGCACATACGGCGCCTTCACGCCCGGCAGATCGTTGAGATAGCCGTCCAGAATCTTCGCGTTCCGCTGTCCGGTGGCGTTCACCTCACCGAGCCGCGCCAACTGGCTGCGCCCGAACGCGCAGGGCAGCTCCTGCACGCGGTAATTCCACGCCAGCAGATGCTGAAACTCCATCGTCCGGTCCGTCTCCGGCAGCCCCTCGCCCACCTGCTTCAGCCAATTGCCCTTGAAATAGCAGTCGTCGTCGTCGGTCACCATGAATCCGCCTTCGCCCACGGCAAAATTCTTGGTCCCGTTCACGCTGAACCCCGACGCCACGCCAAACGTCCCCGCCTGCTTGCCCTTATACGTCGCTCCCGGCGCCTGGCACGCGTCTTCCGTCAGAGCCAGCTTGTGCTTCCGCGTAATCGCCAGAATCGGATCAAAATCCGCGCACAGCCCGTGAATATCGACCACCATCAGCGCCTTGGTTCGCGGCGTGATCTTCGCCTCAATCTGCTTCGGGTCCATATTGAACGTGCGCGGATCGATATCGACGAACACCGGCTTGGCGCCTGCATGCAGAATCGCCGCCGGCGTCGCCAGAAACGAAAACGCCGAAGTAATCACCTCGTCGTCCGGCTCAACTCCCGCCGCCACCAGCGCCATATGCAGCCCCGCCGTGCCGCCGTTGGTGGCGAGTACATGCTTGATGCCCAGAAATTGCGCAAACTCCTGCTCCAGCGCCTGCTGCTCGGGCGCGTACAGACCCTCCGGCCGCGTCTGCGCCCACAGTATCTGCCGGTCCATCACCCGGTTCACCGCCGCCCGATCCTCGTCGGTCACGATCGGCCAATGCACCCGGGACAGGGAATCCTCCACCGCCTTCGCTCCCCCCTTCACCGCCAGTTCCGCATCCAAAGCTTTCATTCCTTCATCCTTTCGCGATCACCACCAGCTCCCGCCGACGCCTCGTCAAAACTGACAACTGACAACTGATAACTGACAACTGCTACTCCGCCCACGCCTGCGCACGCGCATCGATCAGCCGCCGCAGCTTCCGCCCGCCGCTCAGCGTCCGGGGCGGATGGAACCGGAAATCAAACTCAAAGAACTTCTTCGTGTAGTACCGCCAGCAATCCGGGAACCGTTCCTGGATGTTTTTGAACAACTGCTCCTTCACGGCCTCGGCATCCCCGC